>JBJERW010000049.1:0-40119 GCA_051882475.1 Huintestinicola sp.
GATTACAAGACCGCAGCTCTCGGCGCAGTCCTTTTCAAAATGGCAGAGGGAAGAGAAGGCGCAACGGGATTTATGGAGGATTACACCTACGACCTGACGGGCGGCAGCGAGCTTGAGCTTGCGGCGCATATGCTTGAGGTATCCCCCGTATTTGCTTCGGGAAAGCCTGAAATACAGGTTCACCCTTTGGGTATCGGCGGCAAGGAGGACCCTGCAAGACTCGTATTCGACGGTATCGACGGCGAGGGAATTGCGGTTTCCATGATAGATATGGGCGACCGTTTCCGCCTTGTATGCGCAGACATAACTCTTGTAAAGCAGCCGAAGCCAATGCCGAAGCTCCCCGTTGCAAGGCTTATGTGGAAGCTTAAGCCCGATTTCGCAACAGGGGCTGCAGCATGGATATATGCGGGCGGAGCACATCATGCGGTCGTATCCACCGCTCTTACAAAGGACGATATCCGCCTCTTTGCCAAGATGACGGACACAGAGCTTGTTATCATTGATGAAAAGACCGAAATAAACGCCTTCGAGCAGCAGCTTGCTATGCTTGATGCAATGGCTAAGATAAAGAGGTGATCGGAATGACGGTACAGGAAAAGATACAAACCTGCAAAACCTATCTCGGTATCGAATTCGGTTCTACAAGAATAAAGGCTGTCCTTATCGACGATACCTTTGCGCCCATCGCTTCGGGCAGCCATGAATGGGAGAACCGCTATGAAAACGGCATATGGACATATTCTCTTGATGATATCATCGGCGGACTTCAGGACTGCTATGCAAATCTTGCCGCAGAGGTAAAGGAGCGGTACGGCATTGTTCCCGAAGCCTACGGCGCAATGGGCATCTCGGGAATGATGCACGGATATATGGCTTTTGACAAGAATGACGAGCTTCTCGTTCCTTTCAGAACATGGAGAAACACCATAACGGAACAGGCAGCAGCCGAGCTTTCCGAGCTTCTTGGATTCAATATCCCTCAGCGGTGGAGCATAGCTCATCTTTATCAGGCTATCCTCAATAAAGAGGCGCATGTTTCAAGGATAGCTCATATCAATACCCTTGCAGGATATATCCACTATCTCCTTACGGGAGATAGAAGCGTCGGTGTGGGAGAAGCTTCGGGCATATTCCCCATAGAAAACGGCGATTACAATGCAGCTTACATAGAAAAGATCGCAGCGCTCTTTAAGGAAAAGAACTTTGACGGGGATATCAGGGAGATACTTCCCTCCGTGCTCAGTGCAGGGGAGGGGTCTGCCGTGCTTACGGAAAAGGGCGCAAGGCTTCTTGACCCCACAGGTGCTCTCAAGGCGGGAGTAAAGCTCTGCCCTCCCGAAGGGGACGCAGGCACAGGCATGGCTGCCACAAACAGCGTTCTCCCGAAAACGGGAAATGTTTCCGCAGGCACGTCTATTTTTGCAATGCTTGTTCTCTCGAAGCCGTTAACGGGATATTATCCAGAAATAGATGTTGTCACCACACCCGACGGTTCTCCCGTTGCAATGGTGCACTGCAACAACTGCTGCTCCGAGCTTGATGCATGGGTAAATGTTTTCGGCGAGTTTGCGGCGCTAAGCGGCAGTCCGACGGATAAGTCCGAGCTTTACGAGATGCTTTACAGGAACGCATTGAACGGCTCTCCCGACTGCGGAGGAGTTGTTGCATACAACTTCCTTTCGGGCGAACCCGTTGCAGGTGCAGAAAACGGCAGACCGATGTATTTCAGAACACCCGACGGAAAATTCGGGCTTGCAAATTTCTTCCGTGCACAGCTGTATTCGTCCATGGCTGCCCTGAAGCTTGGAATGGATATACTTTTTGAGAAGGAAAAGGTATCTGTTGAAAGGATAACGGGTCACGGCGGACTTTTCAAAGTGCAGGGCGTTGCACAGCAGTTCCTTGCAGACGGTCTTAACAGTGCTGTTTCCGTAATGAAGACAGCAGGCGAGGGCGGCGCATGGGGAATGGCGCTCCTTGCGGCATATTCGGCAGAGGGCAAGGGAAAGACCCTTCCCGAATTTCTTGAAACGGAGGTATTCGCTTCAATGGAGGCTTCCACCGTTCAGCCCGATAAAAAGGGTGCAGAAGGCTTTGCGGCATTCATCGAAAACTATAAAAAGGGTCTTGCGGCTGAATATGCTGCTGCAGAATGATTTGAAAGGAAATACAGAAAATGCTTGAAAAATTAAAGCAGGAGGTTCTGGAGGCAAATCTCCTTCTTCCCGAATATAAGCTTATAACCTTCACATGGGGAAATGTTTCCGGTATCGACAGAGAAAGCGGCATGATAGTTATCAAGCCCTCGGGCGTTCCTTATGACGGTATGACAGCCGAGGATATGGTCGTTGTGGAGCTTGCAACGGGAAAGGTCGCCGAGGGCAATTGGAAGCCTTCAAGCGACACTCCCACACACCTTGAGCTTTATCGGGCATTCCCCGAAATAGGCGGAATTGTCCATACTCACAGCCGCTGGGCAACATCGTTTGCTCAGGCAGGCATGGGAATAATCCCAATGGGCACGACTCAGGGTGATTATTTTTACGGCGAGATACCCTGCACAAGGGCGATGACCCCCGAGGAGATATCGGGAGAATATGAAAAGGAAACGGGCAGCGTTATAATCGAAACCTTTAAGGGTGTTGACCCAATGACCATTCCTGCAGTACTTGTAAAGAGCCACGGACCATTCACATGGGGCAAGGATCCACACGAGGCGGTGCATAATTCCGTTGTCCTTGAAGAGGTTGCTTTTATGAATTACCATGCAATGTCAATGAATCCTTCCGCAGGACGTATGCAGCAGGAGCTTCTTGACAAGCATTATCTCAGAAAGCATGGAAAGAACGCTTATTACGGACAGGGCTGAAACAGATGGCTGCTGACTAATCCTAATCTACACTTTAATTGGAGATTGGGATAAGACACTTTTTTAACAAAAAACGGGCGGACAAAGGATAGCATTTTCCTTTGTCCGCCCTTGTTTTTTGTTACGCAATGACCGTAAACAGAGTGCCTGCGGTTATCATTATCAGACCGAGCGCAGCTTTTTTTGTCAGACTTTCTTTAAGGACAAGCCCCGAAAAGGCTATGGTCACTAAAATGCTCAGCTTGTCGATAGGCACTACAACGCTTGCCTGACCGTCCTGCAGCGCTTTGTAGTAGCACAGCCACGACATTCCCGTTGTTATTCCCGAAAGACATATAAATGCCATTCTTTTTCTGCCGATCTTTTTTATTTCGCCCTGTTTTCCCGTGACGAATACCATCAGCCACGCCATGATAAGGACAACTATTGTTCGTATAGCCGTGCCGAGGTTTGAATCAACGCCGCTTATGCCTATCTTTCCGAGGATAGATGTCAGGCTTGCAAATACTGCGGACAGCGCCGCATAAAAGAACCAGCCTTTTCCCGAAGCTTCCTTGTCCGACTGCTTTTTGGTTATCATAAGAAAAGTTCCTGCGCCGATAAGGACTATGGCAGTTAACTTTTTCGGATTCAGGCTCTCTCCCAATATAACGAATGCAAGGAGCATCGTAAGGACGGTGCTTGATTTGTCAATGGGGGTCACTTTGTTTACATCGCCAAGACACAGCGCCTTGAAATAGCACAGCCAGCTGCCCCCCGTTGCAAGTCCCGACAGAATGAGAAACAGCAGCGTTTTTGCAGAAATATTTCCTATCCCTTCAAATGCCCCTGTGATGAAAACTATGAGCCATGAGAAAAACAGGATAATTACGGTCCTGACAGCCGTTGCCACCGTTGAATCGGTATCCTTGATGCCTATCTTTGCAAGTATCGAGGTGATCCCCGCAAATAGGGCGGAGCCGAATGCAAATGCTATCCACATATTTTATCGACCTTCATATTGACCCGGGATTATTTTTGGTGTATTATTTTGCTTTGTCAGCACTCAGCATTAAAGTCCAAGCTCGGTGAAAACCTCGTTTATGCGCTTGCTGAGGATATCCGCCATTTTGCTGTGAGATATTTCGGAGGGGTGCCAGTCGGCGCCGATACCGTCCGATTCAAGCTGTTCGGGGAGAGGAATGTACTCTATCTTTTTGTCGCCCTCGCTGCGGAGAGCTTCTACTGCTCTGTTTTCCGTGTCGCAGAGAATAGTTCCCATGATACCGTAGGTGCATATTATGTATGCGTCGGGGTTCTTTTCACGGACGAGCCTTAAAAAGCCGAGATAGGTCTTGTAGAATTCCTCCTGCCTTTCGGGAATGTCCTTTGTGAAGGAATGGTCGTTTGTACCGATGTTGAAAACTATGACCTGGGGCACATAGCTTGAAAAATCCCATTCCTCATGGTCGGTTATGCCAAGAATGTTTTCAAGACCTCTGTCGGTGTAGGGGTATATCATCGGCATGAGCCAGTCCGCAAGAGGTTTTTCGGCGTTTTCGTCCACCCAGCTTGAATATACGCCGATGCCGCTCCATGATACGAACTGATATTCCGCATTGCACTTTGCGGCAGTTTTGAGGGCGAAGCCTTTAAGAGGATTTTCGGTGTCGGTGGAAAAGGTGTCCTTGTTCCAAACGCCGTCGATGCCGTAGCCGCAGGTGATGGAGTCGCCGATAAATTCAATGCGTCGGTCGGAAGAGGGCTTTGTGGGACGGACATTTTCGCCGCAAACGGTAAGCTTTGTAATGCCGAGCTTTGCGAAAGCAGCCTCGGAAAGCTTCATCAGGCGGATAGTTACCGTCTGAGGTGTATCGCTTGAAAACAGTTCGTATTCCGCCTTCTCCGATTCTATCTTTATCCTCTTTGCAGGGGTTGTGCTGCCGTTTATAAATACGGCGGCGTGTGCTCTGAAAATGTCCATATCGGGGGTCATGTCGCTCCATATTTCGGCAGAGGCGTATGTTCCCGTAAATTCAAACTCGATAAAAGAGGCGGTGTATCCGAGATATCTTATCCCGTCCTTGAAATATGTTCTTCCGCTTGTGCGGACATGAGCGGAGTCTGCGATGAAAGTTGTTTTATTCATGATCTTTTCTCCTTTTGGGGGATTTCAAATATTTATGTAAAAATTATATCAGTATAAAGGAAAAAAGTCAATGGTTTTTATTTTTGCGGCACAGCGGCTCGGTCTTGCAATAATATGGGTTATGTGTTATAATGACAATAAAAATATAATACGGAAAGGAACTGTGAAATTATGTCCCGAACAGCGTTTTGCCCGGCGGATATCCTTATCCCCGATCCGAATAAAACCGATATGTCCTCATGGGCGGTGGTTGCCTGCGACCAGTATACCTCCCAGCCAGATTATTGGGAGAGCGTAAGGCAGCTTACCGAGGGAAAGGCTACCGCCCTTGACCTTATCCTTCCCGAAGTTTACCTTGAGGAGGACGATGTTGAAGGCAGGATAGACAATATCCATAAAGCCATGGAGGATTATCTCGGCAAGGGTATCTTCCGTGAATACAAGGATTCCATGATATATGTTGAGAGAACGGACAGCACGGGCAAGGTGCGCTGCGGTCTTGTGGGAATGATAGACCTGGAGCAGTATGATTTCAGAAAGGGCAGCGTTTCCCCTGTCAGAGCGACGGAAGCGACCGTTGTGGAGCGCATTCCGCCCAGAATAAAGGTCAGAACAGGCGCTCCTCTTGAGCTGCCGCATATCATGATACTGATAGACGACCCCGAAAAAACTGTCATCGAACCCCTTACCGCAAATAGGGACAGCATGGAAAAGCTGTATGATTTTACGCTGATGAAAAACGGCGGAAGCATCTGCGGCAGGCTTGTTCCCGAAGAGGGTATCGAAGCTGTGGACAAGGCTCTTGCAAAGCTTGGCAGTGAGGAGAATTTCAGGAAGATGTACGGCATAGACGGCGCTCCCGTCCTGCTGTACGCCATGGGCGACGGAAACCATTCTCTTGCCACGGCGAAGGAGTTTTACGAGCGGCTCAAAAGGGAGAACCCCGACAAGGATATGTCTGCTCACCCTGCAAGATATGCCCTTGTTGAGATAGTAAATCTTCACAGCAGCGCTCTTGAATTTGAGGCTATCCACCGCATTGTTACGGGTGTGGATAATTCGGATATGCTTGAAAAAATGACAGCGGCTCTGGGACTTACCAAGGATATCTCCGATGGAATGCAGACCTTTGAATGGCTCTGCGGCGAAAGCAGCACCGTTTACGGCATAGCTTCTCCTACCTCAAACCTGACCGTGGGCAGCGTTCAGTGCTTCATTGACGGATATCTGAAGGAAAACGGCGGAAAGGTGGATTATATCCACGGAGCAGATGTGGTGAAAGGTCTTGCAAAGCAGGAAAACAGCGCAGGAATACTCCTCCCCGATATGGGCAAGGAGGAACTTTTCCCAACGGTCATAAAGGACGGCGCTCTCCCGAGAAAGACATTTTCCATGGGTCATGCGGAGGACAAGCGCTTTTATATCGAGTGCCGCCGCATAACAGAATAAATATAAATGTAAAATTTTTCGAGGAATTTTCAAAATAATTTTGCATAAACCCTTTACAAATGCAGAATTATGTGATATAATAACATCGCTGTGTTCTGAGCTGATAAAGCTCGGAGCCATATCCTCGTGCTTGGCATACGGGTTACGCCTTCGTTTATGAAGGAATTTTACCTGCCGTTTGCTCAGCCGACGGAAATATTTAAAGAGGTGAATGTACCATGATGCTCAAAGAAGAAAAGAATGCTGTAATCGAAGCAAACAGACTCAGCGAAAACGACACCGGTTCTCCCGAGGTTCAGATCGCTATCCTCACAAAGAGGATCAACGACCTTACCGAACACCTTAAGGTTCACAAGAAGGACAACCACTCAAGAAGAGGTCTTTTCAAGATGGTAGGTCACAGACGTAACCTTCTCAACTATCTTGCAAAGAAGGATATCAACAGATATCGTGCTATCATCGAAAAGCTCGGTATCCGTAAGTAATTTTCGTTACAGTTTCAGGAGGCAGATCGTAAAGGAGTATTCCTTTACACTGCCTTTTGGTGCTTTTTAAAGAGCGGCAAACAAGGCAGCGGCGGACAGGCGTTAGCATTAAATCGGGCACGCAGAGGGGAGTTCTGTATGTCGGATTTATTGCTAAAACTGCCGCCGGAAACTAATATTTATAGGAGGCAGAAAAAATGAATACTATGAAAACATTTGACAACTACAGAGTTTTCAAGACCACCTATGCAGGCAGAGAGCTTACCGTTGAAACGGGCAAGACCTGCGAGCTTTCCAACGGCTCATGCTGGGTAAGATACGGCGATACTGTTGTAATGGCAAACGTTACAGCAAGCGTAAAGCCGAGAGAGGGCGTTGACTTTTTCCCTCTTTCCGTTGACTACGAAGAAAAGCTCTATTCGGTAGGCCGCATTCCCGGCTCATTTATGAAGAGAGAGAGCAAGCCTTCCGAAAAGGCTATCCTTACTTCAAGAGTTGTAGACCGTCCTATCAGACCCCTTTTCCCCAAGGACATGAGAAACGACGTTTCCGTTGTAATGACCGTTCTTGCGGTTGATCCCGACAACGTTCCCGAGATCGTCGGAATGATCGCAACATCGGTAGCTATCTCCATTTCCGATATTCCTTGGAACGGACCTATCGCAGGTATCAGCGTTGGTCTTGTTGACGGTCAGATCGTGCTCAATCCTACTCTTGAGCAGAGAGCGCACAATGACCTTAACCTTACCGTTGCGGGCACAATGGAAAAGATCGTCATGATCGAAGCAGGTGCAAACGAAGTCGATGACGACACCATGCTCGAAGCTATCATGACAGGTCATGAAGAGATAAAGAAAATGGTCGCTTTCATCAGCGACATTCAGAAGGAGATCGGCAAGAAGAAGTTTGAATTCGAGTCGATGGAGGTTGACCACGATATGTTCGACGCTATCGAGGAGTTTGCAGCCGACAGAGTAAAGGTTGCCCTTGATACCGACGACAAGAACAAGCGTGAGGAAATGCTCAATCCTATCAAGGACGATATCCACGCAAAGTTTGATGAGATATATCCCGAAAAGGCTGCCATGATCGACGAGTGCATCTACAAGCTCCAGAAGAAGATCGTAAGAAACTGGCTGTACGAGGGCAAGCGTGTTGACGGCAGAGGGATCGACGATATCCGTCCTCTCGCTTCCGAGGTTGGCGTTCTACCCAGAGTACACGGTTCGGGACTTTTCACAAGAGGTCAGACTCAGGTTCTTACGGTTGCAACTCTCGGCCCCGTAAGCGACGCTCAGAAGATCGACGGTCTTGACGAAGAGGATTCCAAGAGATATATGCACCACTACAACTTCCCGTCCTATTCCGTAGGCGAAACAAAGCCTTCAAGAGGACCCGGAAGACGTGAGATAGGTCACGGTGCACTTGCTGAGAGAGCTCTGCTCCCCGTTATTCCTCCCGTTGAAGAGTTCCCCTATACCATCAGACTTGTATCAGAGGTTCTCTCCTCTAACGGTTCCACATCACAGGGTTCCATCTGCGGTTCCACACTTGCTCTTATGGACGCAGGCGTTCCGATAAAGGCTCCCGTTGCAGGTATCTCCTGCGGACTTATCACCCGTGACGACGGCAGCTTTATGACAATGGTAGATATCCAGGGTCTTGAGGACTTCTTCGGTGACATGGACTTCAAGGTAGGCGGCACAAAGAAGGGTATCACTGCTATCCAGGTAGATATAAAGGTTGACGGACTTACTCCCGCGATCATCAAGGAAGCCTTTGCAAAGACTCACAAGGCTCGTGATTATATCCTTGACGAGGTTATGCTCAAGGCAATTCCCGAACCTCGTCCCGAAGTGGGCAAGTATGCTCCCAAGATGCTCCAGACAAAGGTTCCTGTTGACAAGATCCGTGAAGTTATCGGACAGGGCGGAAAGGTTATCCAGAAGATCTCCGCTGACTGCCAGGTCAAGATCGACATCAATGATGACGGAAACGTATTTATTTCGGGCATTGACATGGCAAGCTGCAAGAAGGCTCTCCAGATCGTCAACACCATTGCAAACGATCCTGAGATCGGTGCGATTTACAGAGGCAAGGTAGTTCGTCTGATGAACTTCGGCGCATTTGTTGAGATCGCTCCCGGCAAGGACGGACTTGTTCACATTTCCAAGCTTGACAAGCAGAGAGTCGAAAAGGTTGAGGACATTGTTTCCGTAGGCGATGAGATCGTTGTTAAGGTAATGGAGATCGACAGCCAGGGCAGGATCAATCTTTCCCGCAAGGACGCTCTTGCAGATCTTGAAGCAAAGAAGAACGCTCAGTAATCAGGCAGCATGATGCTGCACCCTATCGTTTCGATAGTTTGTTATGCCGTCATAGATACGGCTCGGTAACGGTACAAACGATTGACCGATAGATTATAAGCAGGCTAAACCTGCACCTTATCGTATCATAGTATATTTTGAACTGAAAGTTTTTGGCTCGGTAACGATACTTTATGTAGTATCCGTTTGCCGAGCCGTTTTTTTTTGATAATATATAAAAAGCTCAGCAACAGTACCTAAAAAAAGTACCGTTACCGAGCCAAGAACTATCCTATTAAACAAACTATGATACGATAGGGTGCAGCAACATGCTGCCTCAGCCTGCCTTTGAGAGAGCAACGTTTCCCTGACCAGCTGCTGTGAAAAGTGCGTCAAGAGTTTCAGCCGAAAGCTTAACACCCTTTATCTCCTTGTGAGCAATGCTCTTTTTGATGTCCTCAAAACGGAAGATCACAGGGGTATCTCCCTCGTTTGATTTTATGATGTCCACACAGGCGTTGATCACAGCGCTGTCGTATGACATACAGCGGATAAAAAGCCGTGCGGTCTTGCTGTCGTATACCGAAGATTCAAAAGTATCCGCAGGAAGTATCCTGTCGGCAAGTATGTTTATATTGCCGTCACGGTCGGTTGAAAGCTTTCCTTCCATGAATATCCTCGAACCTGCGGTCAGAAGCTTTTTTGCCGAAATAAATACCGTTGGGAAGATCACCGACTCGATTATCCCCGACATGTCCTCCAGCTCCGCAAATGCCATTTGTGCTCCTGTCTTGGCGGCGTGAAGCTTGACCGAATTTACGGTGCATACAATAGCCGTCTTTGTGCCGTCCTTCATTGTGTGAAGCTGTTCGATATCGGGCATAAGCATGGCGATAGCCGCCGTCCTTGCGGATTTAAGAGGATGACCCGTTACATATATCCCTAAAATATCCTTCTCCATTTCAAGCATGTCCTCTTCGGAGTATTCCTCGGAGTAGGGGAGAGTTGATTCAAAATCGGAAAAGTCCTGCTTTTCGCCCTTCTCCTCCGCCGCAAGACCGAAAAAGTCAAGCTGCCCTTCAATGGAATTGCGTGTTTCAAAGGAGGCGTTGGAGGCTATAAGGTCATAGTTTTCAAACATCTGCCGCCTGTTCAGCTTGAAGCTGTCAAGAGCGCCGCATTTTATCAGGCTCTCCGCCGCTCTGCGTGAAAAATCACGGCTGTCAAGACGGTGAAGCATATCCGACAAGCTGCTGTAGCTGCCGTTTTTGTTCCGCTCGTCGATTATCTCCCTGATAACTCCCCGTCCCAGATTCTTTGCCGCAAGCAGGGAGAAGCGTATGCCCTCGCTTACAGCCGTGAAGCCGATATCGCTTTCGTTGATGTCGGGGCGGAGTATCTTAACGCCGTGCCTGCCGCATTCGGAGATGTATTCCATAAGCTTGCCCGTGCTGTCGGTGAAGGCGGTCATAAGGGCAGCCATGTATTCCTTGTAAAAATGACATTTCAGATATGCCGTCTGATACGCCACATATGCGTATGCCGCCGCATGGGATTTGTTGAAGGCATAGGAAGCAAAGCTTGCCATCTGCTCGAAAACTCCTGCGGCAACATCTTCGGGAACGCCGTTTTTTACCGAGCCTTCGATAAAAACGTCCCTCTCCTTTGCCATAACATCATGCTTTTTCTTAGCCATTGCACGGCGGACAAGGTCTGCTCTGCCGTAGGAATAGCCTGCCATTTTGCGGCATATCTCCATTACCTGCTCCTGATAAACTATGCAGCCGCAGGTCACGTCCAGGATATCCTTCAGCACGGGGTGAGGGTAGGTTATCTTTTCGGGGTGACGGCGGTTTTCGATGTACTTGGGTATGCTGTCCATAGGTCCGGGACGGTAGAGGGACAGCGCCGCAGTAAGGTCTTCGATGGAAACAGGCTGCAGCTTTATGAGCATCTGCCGCATTCCTGCGCTTTCAAACTGAAATACGCCCGTTGTGTCGCCCCTTGAAAGCATGGCAAAGGTTTCGGGATCGTCGTCACGCACTTTTCTGACGGAAAAATTCGGTATATGCTTGCGCACAGCTTCCTCGCAGTCGTGGATTATGGTCAGGTTCCTCAGTCCGAGGAAATCCATTTTCAGCAGTCCCACGCTTTCCAGAGCGGTCATGGTGTACTGAGTGGCAGTAATGTTATCCCTGCTGATAAGGGGGACATAATTGCTGACGGGTGCGTCGCAGATAACTACTCCCGCAGCATGGGTAGATGTGTTTCGGGGCATACCCTCGATCGACCTTGCGGTGTCAAGTATTTCATGTACCTGAATATCGCTTTCGTAAAGCTGTTTCAGCTCCTTTGATTCCTCCAGCGCCTTGTCAAGGGTCATGTGCAGGGACTGGGGGATAAGCTTCGATATGCTGTCCCCCACACGATAGGGGATATCCAGCACCCTTGCAACATCACGGACAGCCGCCTTTGCCGCCATTGTGCCGAAGGTAACTATCTGCGCCACACGGTCGCTGCCGTATCTTCTCACAACGTAGTCGATGACCTCCTGACGGCGCTCGTAGCAGAAGTCGATATCAAAATCGGGCATGGAAACTCTTTCGGGATTGAGAAATCTTTCAAAGAGCAGCTTGTATCTCATGGGGTCGATGTCGGTTATCCCGATAGAATATGCCGCAATTGAGCCTGCGCCCGAGCCTCTTCCGGGGCCTACGGGAATGCCCTGACTTTTGGCATACCTGATAAAATCCCAGACTATCAGATAATAATCGGTGTACCCCATTTTCACCACAACATCAAGCTCATATTCAAGCCGCTCGGAATATTCCGCAGGGGGAGGATCGCCGTAACGCTTTTTCAGTCCGTGACGGCAGAGGTTTCGGAAGAATGTGACGTTGTCGCTGCCGAATGCTGCCTTCTGTTCTTCCGACAGGTCAAATCGTGGGAGCTTCAATACGCCGAATTCCATTTCAAAGCAGCATTTTTCCGCTATCTCGGCGGTGTTGTCCACAGCG
This sequence comes from Huintestinicola sp., assembly GCA_051882475.1. GTDB lineage: Bacteria > Bacillota > Clostridia > Oscillospirales > Ruminococcaceae > Huintestinicola. Next base: position 12,258 of record JBJERW010000049.1, read on the forward strand.
TCGGGTCTGCCTCTGAAAAGAGTGCGCATTTCATCCTCCGACTTGAGATAGAACTCGTCGTTTGGAAATGCTATTGGGTTCGGCTCGTTTACGGTGGTGTTGGTCTGAATGGCAAGAAGTATCCGCTGAGTCTTTGCGTCGGCTTTTCTGACATAGTGTGCGTCATTGGTTGCGGCGCATTTTATCCCCGTTTCGTCCGCAAGCCTGAAAAGTGCAGGGAGAACCCTTGCTTCTTCGGGAATGGAGTGGTTCTGCACCTCAATGTAATAATCCTCTCCGAAAAGCTTTTTGTATTCAAGGGCACGTTCCTTGGCTCTTTCATATTCGCCGTTTGCAATAAGCCTCGGCAGCTCTCCCGCAATGCAGCCCGAAAGAGCGATAAGTCCGCTGTGATGCTCGGAAAGCAGGTCATGATCGATCCTCGGCTTGCTGTAAAAGCCCTCGGTGTAGCCGAGGGAAACCATTTTGATAAGATTTTTGTACCCTTCCCCATTCTTGCAAAGGAGGATAAGGTGGTAGGGTCTGCCGTCCTCTCCCGAAGCCTTGTCAAAGCGTGAACGAGGAGCAACATAGACCTCGCAGCCGATTATCGGCTTTATCCCTGCCGCCCTGCATTCGTTGTAAAAGTCCACCGCCGCAAACATACAGCCGTGGTCGGTAACGGCAAGAGCTGTTTGTCCCGACTCCTTTGCATATGCTACCATATCCTTTATCCTGCATGCCCCGTCAAGCAGGCTGTATTCGCTGTGAACATGAAGATGAACAAAGCTCATTGCGGTTTTCACTCCTTAAAATCGGTGGGATATTATTCCTGCCTCATCTTCTTCGGCATTTCGCCCCGTTCCTCCCTTATGCTCTCGGCGATCTCGGAAAGCTTTTTCAGCCGATGATTTGCGCCCGAACGTCCTACGGGCTTGTCAAGCATCTCGCCCAGCTCCTTTAAGGACACGTCGGGATTTTCCATTCGTATCTCAGCCATGTTCTGCAGCTCGGGGGAGAGGGAGTCAAGTCCGATAGTGCTGATTATGTATTCAATGTCCTCTATCTGCTTTTCCGAGGCTTTCAGGGTGCGCTCGATGTTTGCGGCGTCGCAGTTTGCTATCCTGTTCGCCTTGTTCCTTACATCTTTCAGAATCTTGACGTTCATAAGCTCGATGGAAGATCTTGTTGCGCCCATTATGGTGAGCATGTCCTCAATGTCCTCGCTGCCCTTGAAATAGATAACGTACATTCCCTTCCGCTCGATATATTTCGCTTTAAGACCCAGTCCCGTTAATATATCCAGCAGGTCGCCGCAGAGCAGCTCAAAGGGAACTGCAAATTCCAGATGATATTCCTTGATAGGCTCGGTCATGCTGCCGCAGGAAAGATACGCCCCTGCAAGGAATGCAAAAATGTTGTTGTTGTCCAGATTTTCGTGCTGAATACGGTGTATGAGCGATCTGCTTGAAATATGGTAGCGGAAAATTATGTCCTCACGAACGCTCTCATCGGGAATGGAAAGGGAGTAGAGAACGCCGTTTTTTTTCGGCGTTTCGCTGACCGAAACTGCGTTTGACCTTTCAAGAACCTTTGCCGCAAGACGGCAGAACATATCCGCCGCAAGCTTGTGTTCCGTCTGAAAAACTATACGTTCCGCACCGAAATGGCGGCAGAAAAGCAGCATTCCGTAAAAGCAGGCGAATTCCTTGTCCCTGTCGGTTATGACCGAGCAAAGCTCCTCTTTGACATTCTGAGAAAATGACATTTGTTATCACGTCTTTCTAATAATAAAATGTACTCCGCAGCCGCATCTGACTGCGCCGCTGCGGAGTACATTTCTCTATAAATGGTTATTATTAAAGCTTTCCGACTTCGATATCACGGTGGCAAATACGTACCTTAGCGCCCTTTTCGCTGAGATAGCGGTAGATGTTTTCCGCAAAGGTAACGCTTCTGTGCTTGCCGCCCGTGCAGCCGAAGGCTATTACAAGCTGAGTTTTTCCCTCGTGCCTGTAAAGGGGAATGAGAAAGTCGATAAGGTCACGGAGCTTTTGTTCAAGCTCCTTTGACTGTTCAAAGCTCATTACATAGTCACGGACGCAGCTGTCAAGCCCCGTGTGCTTTTTCAGCTCGGCAATGTAAAAGGGATTGGGCAGACATCTTACGTCAAATACAAGGTCAGCTTCTCTTGCGTTGCCGTACTTGAAGCCGAAGGACATTATCTTTATTGACATACAGTCCTCGGGATTGTCCATAAACAGCTCCGTAACCGTTTCACGGAATTGCTGCATTGCCATGTCGGAGGTGTCTATGTAGTAATCCGATGCGCTGCGGATATGCTCAAGCATACCCCTTTCCATGGTTATAGCCTTTTGCAGACTGCCGTGAGCCGCATCATCAAGAGGGTGGCGGCGTCTTGTTTCCTTGTATCGCCTTATCAGAACATCGTCCGAAGCGTCAAGAAACAGCACCGAAACCTCCAGACCGTTCTTCCGCAGATAATCAAGGCTGCTGTCAAGCTCGAAGAAAAGCTCTCCGCCACGTATGTCCGTTACAATGGCTACCTTGCTCATCTGTCCCTTTGAGGCAAGACAGATGTCTGCAAATTTGGGGATAAGCTGAGGCGGAATGTTGTCTATGCAGTAGTATCCGATGTCCTCAAGAACATTTACCGCACCCGATTTTCCTGCGCCCGAAAGCCCTGTTACGATCAAAAATTTCATATAAACGACCTGCCCCTTCCTCTGCGGTTTAGTCTATTATCTCAGGCTCGTATTCAAGAGTGTAGCCTGTTTTATCCTTTACAGTCTGTCTTACATGCTCCATGACCGCCATAACGTCGTTGAATGTGGCGTTTCCCGTGTTGATAACAAATCCGCTGTGCTTTTCGCTGACCTTTGCTCCGCCCACGGTATAGCCTTTCAGTCCGCATTCCTCGATAAGCGCCGCCGCATATGCTCCCTCGGGACGTTTGAATGTGCTGCCTGCGCTGGGATATTCAATAGGCTGCTTTTCACGGCGCTTCCTGATAAGCTCCTCCATTCGGGCGTTTATTGCGTTTTTATCGCCCTTTTCAAGCTGAATGCATACGTCGGTCACGATATAATTGTTCCTGTTGAAAACGCTGCTGCGGTAGCCGAAATCAAGCTCGCTGCCCTTGAACCTGCGGATATTTCCTTCCTCGTCCATAGCGTCGGCGTAAAGGACGATATCCTTCATCTCTCCGCCGTAAGCGCCTGCGTTCATGTATACTGCGCCGCCTATCCGACCGGGTATACCGTAGGCAAATTCCATTCCCGTAAGCCCCGCTTCGCAGGCGGCAAGGCATACCGCCGAAAGCATTGCACCCGAGCGGCAGTACAGCTTTCCGTCCGCCCCTGTGCTTATGTCGGAAAATTCACGTCCGATGTGAAGTATCACCTTGTGAATGTCATTGTCGCTCACAAGGAGATTTGTGCCCCGTCCCACAACATAATAGGGAACATTTTCACGTTTCATATATTTTACAAGCTCCGAAAGACTTTCGGCGGAGTTTATGTCAATAAAGCAGTCGCATTTTCCGCCGATCTTAAATGATGTGTGTCTGCTCATCGGTTCGCTGCGAAGAACAGTGCAGCCGAAGCCTGCGGCAATTTCCGAGCATTCTCCGATCTTTTCACTCAGAAGCTTTTCCCCCATGGGTTGACCATTCCTTTCATTCATGCGTTGTCATAAGTATGCATAAAATATTATGCATCGCTTTATCGGAAAATTCTGCCGTTTTTTCTGTAAAGACGCTCTTCAAGCACCTGACTGTCAAGGTTTATTATAAGCTTTTCGGGATAGGAAAATTCCGTAAGCAGCCGCAGACTGTTTTCCACCTGTCCCACAGCGGTGTAAAAATGTGCGTCGGTGTTTACGATGACGGGGACTTCGTATTTTTTGCACAGAGGAATGATCTTTCTGTAATTATCCTCTGTGTTCTTCCAGAGCAGTGTGCTTTCGTTTATCTCCACAAGCTTGTCATGCTCCTTGAACGCCTTTATGCCCTTTTCGTAATCGAAAACGAATTTTGTGTTTGCGCAGTGCCCGATAACGTCAACAAGGGGATCTTCCGCAAGACCCAGATACGCCGATGTGTTCTGCTCTATAGTTCCCGACTTCAGGATATCCGTGTGCACAGAGCCGATGATCCAATCAAGCTTTTTGCATTCCTCGGCGGAAAGGTCGATATGCCCCTCATAATCTGTCACGCTTGATTCTGCACCGTAAACTATTTTTACCCCGAACAGTTCACGGGGGATAGCCTTGTGAAGATTATGGAAATGCCATATGTGAGGACCGTCGGTGGAGTCGGGGGTGTGGTCGGTGAAAGCGATATATTCCAGCCCGACGGCAGCCGCCTGCTCCGCCATTTCCTTTATCGTTGAATATCCGTGGGTCGAAGCCACGGTGTGAGTGTGCATATCTGCGATGATCTTCATGTTTTTCTCCGAATTTTTTATGTGTAATTACTGTATGAAAACGGTTCAATAAAAGTACCGTTACCGAGCCGTATCTATTTACACCTCAAAATATTATGAAACGATTGGGTGCAGGCTCAGCCTGCCTTGAAACTACCGGTACACAAGAAGTTACGTTACCGAGCAGTATACCATGTTGCCCCAAAAAATAACAGAACGATTGGGTGCAGGCTCAGCCTGCTGCTTAGTAGATGTCCCATTTTTTTACGCTGTCTTTGTGTTCAACTTCAAGACCGAGATTGTCAAGAAGCTCCTGAGCAGCGTTGTAGCCCATTTTCTTCTGACGGTTGTTCATGGCTGCGACCTCAAGGATAACAGCCAGATTACGTCCCGGCTTAACGGGGATTGTGGAGCAGGGGACCTTTACGCCGAGAATGGAGGTGTACTCGTTGTCAACGCCCATTCTGTCGTAAACCTTCTCCGAATCCCACGGCTCAAGCTCAACTATCATGTCGATCTTTTCCGTTACCTTAACAGCGCCCATACCGAACAGACGGCGTGCGTTTACGATTCCGATTCCTCTCAGTTCAAGGAAATGACGGATGTTTTCGGGGGAAGAACCAACAAGGCTGATGTTTGAAACACGTCTTATCTCAACAGCGTCGTCGGCAACAAGACGGTGACCTCTCTTGATAAGCTCAACGGCAGTTTCACTCTTACCTACGCCGCTTTCGCCCAGAATAAGAACGCCTTCGCCGTAAATTTCGATAAGAACGCCGTGACGGGTTATTCTCGGCGCAAGATGCAGATTCAGAAATGCGATGAGCGCCGCCATAAAGCTTGATGTGCTGTCCTTGCTCCTGAGAAGAGGTATCTCATATTTCTTTGCAAGGTCTATCATTTCGGGGAAATAGGGCAGCTCTCTTGTGATGATTATACAGGGGACCTTTTGTGCAAACAGCATTTCCAGACGCTCCTGCCGAACCTTTTCCTCCATTGTTGCAAGATAGGCAAACTCCGTTTTGCCCACGATCTGAATACGCTCGTTGTTGAAATACTCGTAGAATCCCGAAAGCTGTAACCCCGGACGGTTTATCTCGGTTTCCTCCACAAAAAGCTTTGACGCATCAAGGGGCAGATGGATAGTTTCCATGTTGAATTCGTCAATTATCTGCTTCATTGATACCTTAAATTTGCTCTCCGCCATATTGATCCTCCTGAAAGTATATTATAGTCAAACAATTACATGCTGATGTGAGTCCGCAGAGGACACTTGTGAAAAAATATACACATAATATTATAACCCACATAAGCCTTTTTTTCAAGCACTATTTGAAAAATTAACACAGATTTTGACAAGCTTTTTGTTCACAGTATTTTAACATATATTTTCCTGCAATAATACTTGACAAATCGCAGCAAATAGAGTATAATAAATAAGTGTTGTTGATATCAATGTTTAAATATGCTGCTTTAGCTCAGTTGGCAGAGCACTTCCTTGGTAAGGAAGAGGTCGACAGTTCGAATCTGTTAAGCAGCTCCAAAGTAAAAGCCGTAAGCAGTATAAAGCTGTTTGCGGCTTTTTGGTTTATGTGTGATAAAGTGATTGACAAAATGTTGAAGAAATGATATATTTATGTTGTAAACTTTTAAAAAAAGAGGTGAATGTTATGGGAATAACTCTTGTGCTGCGGTGCGAATTTGTCTGTGCGGTTTTTATTGCCGTGCTTGCATGGTGCCACATGACATACAGCAGAAAAAAAGAGAAGAATTATCTGAGTATTTCGATCATTGCCTTTATTCATGTTGTCCTTAACGGCGTGACCATTTACACGGTAAATAATGCCGATAAGGTTGAACCTGTACTTAATATAGTCCTTCATGATATTTATTATTTTACAGCGGTGGCATTCTGCGTTGAAGTGTTTTCTTACATTGTAAAAAATGCGTATTCAAAGCAGTTTGTCGCAAAGTTCCTGCCCTTTTTCCGGCTGCCTGCCTACCTTTATCCGCTGATATGTCCCTTCTGCAAGATAGATTATATCCACGGAGAGGATACATGGTACAGCATGGGTCTGGGCGTTATCATAGCTTTTTCCATGGTTGCGGCTTACGCTGTCCTCGGAACAATACTTCTGATAATAAATTTCAAAAAAATGGAAAGAAACGTTGCTGTTCCGCTTATCGGTTTAACTGCATGGATAGTGGTGGCAATGCTGATGCAGTTCTTCTTCCACGAGCTGCTTATTACGGGAATGGCGATAACCATTGTTGTGCTGGGTATTTTTGTTACCTTGGAGAATCCAAGCGAGGAGCTTAAAAACTTTGCGTACATCGACGCAGATACGGGCATCAAGAATAAGACCTGTTATACGGCTGAGTTTGAAATGTTTGAGAATAAATGCTATAAGGATAAAAAAACGGATATCTGCGCTGCGGTGTTCGACCTGAACGGACTTAAAAAAGTAAACGACAATTTCGGGCATCAGGCAGGGGACGAACTTATCAACGCCGCCGCAGACGCTCTTTCAAAAATCCTGTCGTCGGCGTACAATATCTACCGCACGGGCGGAGATGAATTTGTTGCATTCTTTGTGGGAAACAAGGCAGCCTGTGCCGAGAAGGAGATGGCTTTGCTTCGGGAAATGTGCAGGGATTACAAAAACCCGAATCACCCCTTAAGCATTGCGGCAGGCATGGCTTTGCAGTCGGCTGATAATGCGGAAGACCTTGCTGCGCTTGTCAGTCTTGCCGACAAGCGTATGTATGCCGACAAACAGAGGATCAAGGCTGAAAACCCCGAAATAAGCGTCAGATGACTGATATCGGTGCATAAACCGAATGAGAACTGTTCGTTTTGAGCAGTTCTTTTTTTATCCGAATAAAAAATGCTTTATGCGCAAAAATTATAAAAGAACATTTTTTCGCCCTTGACAAATACCCGTAGGGGGTATATAATATCTGATAGGATAAATACCCCTATGGGGTATCATGAAAGGGTGATAATATGTCAAACGGCTCGGAAAAGGAATGCTGCTGCAGGCATAAAAATACTCCAAGGGACGAAAAAAAGATACGTCAGCTGCAAAACAGGCTGAACCGCATGATAGGTCAGCTGAACGGGATAAAAAATATGCTTGACGACAACCGTTACTGCGGAGATATCCTGACGCAGACAGCCGCCGTCGAAAGCGCTCTCAAAAGCTTCGGATATATTATCCTGAAGGAACATCTGGAAACCTGCGTTTCCGAGGAGATACGAAAGGGAAACACTGAGATACTTGACGAGGCAGTGGAGCTGATAAAGAAACTATAGTAAACGACCTTATTTTCGTTTACTGTAAAATAATCGGAGAATTAATTATGAGCAAGGTAAAATTTGACGTGACGGGAATGACCTGCGCCGCATGCAGCGCACATGTTGAGAAAGCTGTTTCGGCGGTGGAGGGGGTAAAGGAGGTAACGGTCAGCCTGCTTACAAATTCAATGACCGTTGATTTTGAGCCGCCTGCCACCGAGGGGAAAATCTGCGGAGCGGTTTCCGACGCAGGCTATGGGGCTTCATCATCCGAAAAAAGCGGTTCGGATAAGAGAGTATCGGCTAAAAGAAATTCTCTTGAGGACAGCGAAACTCCTCGGCTTATCCGCAGGCTGACCGCTTCCGTAATTCTGCTTATACCCCTGATGTATGTTTCAATGGGACATCTTATGTGGGGTTGGGCAGTTCCTGCCTCGTTTGCGGAAAATCCTATGGCGATAGGACTTTATCAGCTTCTGCTGACGGCGGCGGTCATGGTCATAAATCAGAAGTTTTTCATAAGCGGCACAAAAAGCCTTCTCCACGGAGCGCCGAACATGGATACTCTTGTTGCAATGGGAAGCGGAGCGGCTTTTGTTTACAGCACGGCGGTGCTTTTTAGGATGACCGCTTCGGAGCATGCGGCTCATCTTCTTCATGAGATGTATTTTGAATCTGCCGCAATGATACTCACCCTTATTACGGTGGGAAAAACTCTTGAAGCCTACAGCAAGGGAAAAACCACCGACGCTGTAAAAAGTCTTATGGATCTTGCGCCTAAAACAGCTGTCCTTATACGAAACGGCGAGGAGGTCACAGTGCCCGTTGAGGAGGTCATGAAGGGGGAAATTTTTGCTGTCCGTCCCGGAGAAAGCATTCCCGTTGACGGCAGAGTCATTTCGGGAGAAAGCGCTGTAAACGAAGCTGCTCTGACGGGGGAGAGCATTCCCGTTGATAAATTTCCCGGAAGCTCTGTCAGCGCAGCAACGCTGAACCAAAACGGTTATCTGACCTGCGAAGCGGTGAGAGTGGGAAGCGACACAACCATAAGTCAGATAATTGACATGGTCGAAAATGCCGCTGCATCAAAGGCGCCTATTGCAAAGGCGGCGGACAAGGTTTCGGGGATATTCGTACCTGCCGTTATCTGCATAGCATTGCTGTCGGGCATCATATGGCTGCTTGCAGGAAAGGATATGGGTTTTGCACTTGCAAGGGCAATAAGCGTGCTGGTCATAAGCTGTCCCTGTGCGCTGGGTCTTGCAACCCCCGTTGCCATAATGGTCGGCAGCGGAATGGGCGCAAAAAACGGCGTGCTGTTCAAAACCGCAGCTTCTCTTGAGGCTGCGGGAAAAACGGATATTGCAGTGCTTGACAAAACGGGAACGGTCACAACGGGAGCGCCCGAAGTCACGGATATAATTGCCGCCGACGGCGTTTCGGAGGAAACACTTCTCACGACAGCCGCCGCTTTGGAGAAAAAAAGCGAGCACCCTCTTGCAAAGGCGGTTTCGGAAAAGGCAGCAGAGGTCTTTTCTGGCAGAAATATCGAACCTGCGGATAATTTTTCTGCTCTTCCCGGTCACGGAGTGGAGGGTATTGTCAGCGGCAAAAAGGCTGTAGGCGGAAACGGCGCTCTTATGACCGAAAAGGGAATGATGACGGATAAATTTGACGCTCTCGGACAAAGGCTTGCTTCGGAGGGAAAAACTCCGCTGTACTTCGCCCTTGACGGCAGTATCCTCGGAATTATCGCAGTTGCGGACGCCGTAAGACCCGACAGCGCCGAAGCGGTAAAGGAGCTTCGGGAAATGGGCATACGTGTGGTCATGCTGACAGGGGACAACCGCCGCACGGCAATGGCTGTCGCTCGTCAGGCAGGGATAGAATCGGTGGTTTCCGATGTTATGCCCGGTGACAAGGAAGAGGTCGTAAGAAAGCTTTCCGAGTACGGAAAAACCGCCATGGTGGGTGACGGCATAAACGACGCCCCTGCCCTTACAAGAGCGGACGTGGGAATAGCTGTAGGCGCAGGAGCGGACGTCGCCGTTGACGCTGCCGACATAGTGCTCATGAGATCGAGCCTTAAAGATGTTTCTGCGTCCATACGGCTTTCAAGGCAGGTGCTGAGGAATATTCATCAGAATCTGTTCTGGGCGTTTTTTTACAACTGCGTGGGCATACCGATTGCTGCGGGAGCGCTTATCCCCGTGTTTGGTTTGCAGCTCAGTCCCATGTTCGGAGCGGCGGCAATGAGCCTTTCGAGCTTCTGCGTGGTGACGAATGCGCTCAGGCTGAATTTGTACGATATTCGGTCGGCAAAGGGAGATAAGGGCAAAAAAATGATCCCTCAGCCCGATTTTCTGTCGGACTTTACGGATAAAGATAACATGGCTCAGCAGAGTCTGAAAACGGAGGAAAATGTTATGGAAAAAACAGTTTATATTGACGGCATGATGTGTGAGCACTGCAAGGCTCATGTTACAAAGGCACTTTCGGCAATTGACGGGGTAACGTCTGCCGATGTTGACCTTGAAGGCAAAAAAGCGGTGCTGACCCTTTCAAAGGATATCCCCGACAGCGTTATCGCTGCTGCGGTTGAAGAAGCAGGATACACCATCGCAGCAGGCTGAGCCTGCACGCAATCGTATCATAGTATTTTTTTGTCTGAAAATTTTTGGCTCGGTAACGGTACAAAATGGAGTGCCCGTTTACCGAGCTTTTTTCTTAATGATATGGGAGAAAATAACCTAAACTTTCGAAAACGTGTAGCGAAAAAACTACCATATTTAAATCAAGCGAACAATAAAAAGCTCGGCAACAGTACCCACAATAAGGTACTGTTACCGAGCCATATCTATAACGCCCAAAAAACTACGAAACGATTGGGTGCAGCATCATGCTGCCTCAGCCTTCGAAGTGGAATTTGTTTATCATTTCGTTGAGGAAATCGGACTGACCCGAAAGCTCTTCGGAAGCTGCAGCGCTTTCCTCCGCCGTCGTGGACGTGGTCTGAATGCTGCTGTTTATCATTTCCATACCTGTGTTTATCTGAGAAACGGCAGTCGCCTGTTCGTTTGCCGAAACGGCTATCTTGTCCATGATGTCCGTAACTCCCGAAACCATCTCAACGATCTTGTTGAGGGCCTCGGCTGTTTCGCTTGCAAGCTCTGTGCCCTTCTTTACAGAGTCGCTTGCGTTGTTGATAAGCTTTCCTGTCTGAGCTGCTGCTTCGGCGCTCTTTGTCGCAAGATTTCTGACTTCGTCGGCAACTACCGCAAAGCCCTTGCCCGCAGCGCCCGCTCTTGCGGCTTCAACGGCAGCGTTAAGGGCGAGAATATTCGTCTGGAATGCGATATCGTCAATTACCTTGATTATCTTGCTTATCTGTGCGGAGGCGGTTTCGATGTCCTTTATCGCCGCCACCATTTCGTTCATGCTGTCATTTCCTCTGATAACATATTCGTCGGCGGAACGGGTCATAATGCGTGCATTCTCTGCCATTTCGGCGTTTGCACGTATCTTCTCCGATACGTCGGCAACGGAAGCGGTAAGCTCTTCCATGGTGCTTGCCTCAACAGATGCACTTTGGGAAAGAGTGGTTGCTCCGTCGGCAACCTGTCCCGAGCAGTCCCTGACCTGTGTTGCGGCACGGTTCACGTCCGCAAAAGTACCGTTTAAAGCGGCAAGTATTTTGTCGAGAGCTTCCTTTATCTCGATAAAGTCGCCCGAATAAGAATTGCCCGATTTGACAAGGAGATTTCCGCCCGATACTTCGGAAAGTACCTTTCGGATATCGTCAATATATGTTCTCATGCTGTCGATCGTGTTTGAAAGAGAGGACAGCAGAATGTAGGTTTCGTCATTCCTTGTTGTGGTCGGCGCAGGAGATGTGAGATCGCCTTCCGCAAGCTTTTTAAGACGTTCGCACGCCTGTGATATAGGCAGAGATATCTTTTTTGCTATAGCGGTTGAAATAACAGTCATGACGCTTAGGCAAAAAGCCGCCAGCAGTGCTGCGATAAGTACGGCAGTGTAAAATGAGGAGATAATCTCATCGTAGGATAAAAATATCATGGTATAGCAGCCGTCGTATTTTTCAACGGGCGCCCAGCCGATAAGATATCTTTCCCCGAAAAGACTTACAAGCTTTGTGCCCCGTGTGTTGTCAAGATCCTGAACTATGACCGCAAGGGGCATATATGACGGGTCGTTGTCCGTGAGAGTGTTGATATTGTCGCCCTTTTTCAGCATGTCAACTGAGGTTTCGGAAAGAATGTTTCCTGTTGAGCTTAAAGCAAGACCGAATCCGCTGTAGCCGTTTTCCGAGTCAAAATCCTTGAACAGCTCCGCCATAAAGTCCTTGTTGCCCGCAAGGTCGGCGTTTGAGATGACAGACGAATATGAAACCGCATACATGCTTACCTCTTCATTGGCATTTTTAACAATGAACGAATGCATGATAATAAGCATGGCAGCCGAAACCAGGATCGCCGCAATTGCGGAGTTGATGATGGAAAGTCTGTTTATCCTTGCCTTGATGGTGGTTTTTCTGGTAAGCTTATCCTTGATCTCTTTTATTTCCTGCTCAGCCTTTTCGGCTTGAGTGTGTATTTTTTTCTTTGTCTTATTTATCTTTTCGGTCTTATTTTTTCTGTTGGCGTCAAATCTGATTTTTAATGAGTCTGTCTTTTTCGTAACGATCACACCCCTGAATATTATTGCTGAAAATGCCTTAACGCAGCTTTGTCGATCAGAAAAATATGTCGGAATCTATGCTTTTTCGGCATAATATGTCAATTTATTTTTATAAGTATACCACATAATATGCAATATTGTATGAACATATTATAAATATTGATTTACGCTGTTGAATTTGCGACAAAAATTTTGAAAGTTAAACGTTTTTATTATTGAAAATTCCGTCTTGTTGGGATATTGCAAAATATATATAAGGAATTTTGATTTTGCTATGGAAATTTCCCTCGGAATATGCTATAATACAATTACTTATACAAAAAAACCATTTAAACTGTAGACAAATAATCTTCGCATAATCCATATATGCAAGATCATGCTCGATTTTTTGTACAGTTTTTAAATGGTTTTTAGTATTATCACTTTTTTTGAGAGAAATAATCATAATACAGTTTGAAGGATGATAACAGCTATGGGAATTTATCTTGACAATGCCGCTACCACAAAGCCCTGCGAGGCTGCGGTAAGCGCATGCATCAGCGCCATGACCGATAATTACGGCAACCCCTCGTCGCTGCACAAAATGGGACTTAACGCCGAGCTTGCTGTCACCGAGGCGAGAAAGGCTGTTGCGGCGGCTCTGGTATGCCGTCCCGAATGCATAACCTTTACTTCGGGAGCCACGGAGGCTAACAATACTCTTATTATAGGCGCAGCCATGAATTACGGCAGGAAAAAGAAAAAGGTGGTCGTTTCTGCGATCGAGCACCCTTCGGTGCTGGAGTCTGTCAAATACCTTGAACAGAACGGCTTCGAGGTCGTAAGGGTAAAGCCTGTGCGCACGGGAGAGATCGACTCGGACGAATTTGTAAGGGCAGTGGATCAGGACACCGTCCTTGCTTCATGCATGATGGTCAATAACGAAACGGGAGCTGTAATGCCCGTAAAAAAGATATTTACGCAGATAAAGCGTCTTTTCCCCGACTGCATCACCCACTGCGACGCAGTACAGGGCTTTTTGAAGCTGCCCATAAAGACCTCGGAGCTTAACGCCGACCTTATCACCGTAAGCGGTCACAAGGTCCATGCCCTAAAGGGCGTGGGGGCTATGTACATTAAAAAGGGCATAAGGATACCCCCGAGAATGCTTGGCGGAGGACAGGAAAAGGGACTTCGTTCGGGTACCGAATCCGTTCCCCTTATCTGTGCCTTCGGAGCGGCGATACGCTCTCTGCTGCCGGGAATATCAACGGCTTATTCAAATGCTGAGGAGCTTAACGGACGCCTGCGGAAAAAGCTTGAGGCGCTTGGGTATGTTACAATAAACTCCAATGCGGAGAATCAGTGCCCCTATATACTTAATTTTTCCGTGCCCGGGATACGCTCGGAGATAATGCTCCATTTCCTTGAAAGCAAGGAGATATATGTTTCAAGCGGCTCTGCCTGCTCAAAGGGCGCTCACAGCGGAGTGCTGTCCGCTATGGGCATAAATGACCGCCTTGCCGACAGTGCAATTAGAGTGTCATTCAGCAGAATGTCCTCCTGCGGAGATATCGAAGCTCTTGTGACTGCCGTTCAGGAGGGCTATCTCACCCTTGCAAAAACATAAATTCAGCTGTTTATCACTAAAAGAACACAATTATATTGTATGATATCAATTCGGAAAGGATATAAGCCAATGAATGAAATAATTCTGCTCAAGGAGGGCGAGATCGTCCTCAAGGGTCTTAATAAGCGTACATTTGAGGACGCATTTATCAAAAATCTCAAACACAGGCTCAAGCCGCTGGGAAAATTCAGCTATGCTCATGCTCAGTCCATGGTCTATGTGACCCCCGAGGACGAGGATATCGACATGGACGAGGCTGTTTCGAGAGCCTCAAAGGTTTTCGGCGCTGCGGCGGTATGCCGTGCAATGGTAACTGAAAAGGATTTCGAGGTCATCTGCCGTGACGCTGTAAGCTACTGCGGTGACGAGCTTTCGACAGCAAGGACCTTCAAGGTGGAGGCAAAGCGCTCGGACAAGCATTTCCCAATGAATTCCCCTCAGATATGCGCCGAGCTTGGCGGAAGATTGATGGAAGCCTTTCCCCACCTTATCGTTGACGTTAAAAATCCGCAGGTCACGGTAAACGTTGAGATACGTGACTCCAAGGCATATATCCACACGGGCAACCGCCCTGCTGCGGGAGGCATACCCGTAGGCACTTCGGGCAAGGCATTGCTGCTCCTTTCGGGAGGCATCGACAGCCCCGTTGCGGGCTACATGATGGCAAAGCGTGGAATAAACATTTCGGCAATACATTTTGCCGCTCCCCCCTATACCTCCGAAAGGGCAAGGCTCAAGGTGGAGAACCTCTGTGAAAAGCTTACTCCGTGGTGCGGCGACACGGCATTCTACTGCGTTCCCTTCACAAAAATTCAGGAGAGCCTCCGTGACAACTGCCCCGAAGAGCTGTTCACCATTCTCATGCGCCGTCTTATGATGGAGATAGCTCAGCGCATCGCCGAGAGGGACGGTCAGTCCGCACTTATCACGGGAGAGAGCGTGGGACAGGTTGCAAGCCAGACCATGGGAGCTATCGTATGCACCGACAACGCCTGCCGTATGCCCGTTTTCCGCCCCGTTATCGGAATGGACAAGACGGAGATCGTGGAGATAGCAAGAAAGATAGATACATTCGATATTTCCATTGAGCCTTATGAGGACTGCTGCACGGTATTCACTCCCAAGCACCCCAAGACACGTCCCGTTCTTGCAGACGTCATTGCGGCGCAGAACAGCTTCGACTTTGAACCCCTCATAGCCGAGGCGGTGGAGAATACCGAGCTGAAATATATACGTATATCCGGCTGATTGCGGCATATTATTGTTAATAATTCCGAAACGGCGGCTTCATATTGCTGAGGATATGACGAAATGAGCCATTGGTATTTGACGAATATAACAAAGTTGATTTGGGTTTATTGACATTCGTACCCCTTTTGGTGTATTATAAAAATAAGCACAAGCTTATGCTTGGTGCCATAAATTGCATGCGCAGGGGTAAATCTTTCGGCGTGTGCAGCTGTGCCGCAGAAAAACATCTATAATGCGGCTTGGAGAACAATAAAATGAGTCTTTCAAAAAGCGCACGGAAAGCGTATAAAAAAGCCGTTAAGGCTAAAAAGAAAAAGCAGCGTGGTCACTGGCTTCTGATTCAGAAGGGTGACAGCGTCAAGGAAATATGTTCAAAGATAATCACTCAGATAGCCGTGGTCGTGCTTATCGGCTGCGGAGTCATTCTGTTAAACGAGTTCAGGCTCTCATACAGCGCCCAGCGGCTCAACGATTCGCTGAAAAATCTGTATCAGTCCTACGTTTCCCACAGCTCATCGGGAGAGATACTTCCCGGAGCTGTCGAACTGCTGAAAATTAATCCCGACACGGTGGGATATATAACCATCGAGGGCACGGAGGTGGATTTTCCCGTTGTCCAGTGCGGAGATAACTCCACCTATCTTAAAACGTCCTTTGACGGAAGCAGCAACAAGGCGGGAACGGTCTTTCTTGACTACCGTGATACCCTTACCGCCAAAAAGCGTTCGGACAATCTTATCCTTTACGGTCATAACCAGAAGGACAGGACCATGTTCGGAAGCCTTAAGGATTACAAGAAGAATCTGAACTATTACAGCAGTCACCCTGTTATAAAATTCAATTCCAACTACGAAAGCGATACCTACAAGATATTCGCATATTACGTGACGGCGATAGACCCGTCCCAGACTGCCGACGGGGTCATCTTTGACTATCACAACTATATAAACCTGTCGGACAGGGATACCTACGACAGATTTATCTCGAACATTATGGAGCGTTCCCAGATAATTACGGCAGTAGACGTGGAATACGGCGATGAATTTCTGACCCTTTCAACATGCAGCAACGAGTTTGAGCCGTCAAGGTTCGTCGTTTTTGCGAGAAAGACACGAAAAGGGGAGGACAGCAGCGTTGACACCTCTGCGGCTTATCTTAACCCCAACGCAAAGGAACCCGACTGGGACGTTATTTTCGGATAAACGGGCATTCGAGAAAGAGAATACTATCCGTGAGAATGTGCTTTGGTGCTTTTCGGATAAATGTCCGTGAGTCTGTTTTACACTGCAAAACGTTAAAAGAGTTACAAGAGAGGAGGACATACACTTCTTTATCGAAGTGTGGTCATAATATTTATGAGCAGCAAAAAAAGATCGGTTATTTCAATGATACTGCCTACAAAGGACGATCCGGTAAAGGAAAAGATTCGCAAGATCATCGTCCTTATCGCAGCTGTGGTTTTTGTAGTTGCAGTGGTATATCTGCTGAACTATTTTATAGAGCAGAAGCGTGCGGATGACCTTAATCAGTCCCTTGCGGAGATGCATTCCTCGGCTGTGGTCATAACCGCCCCCACAGAAACCACTACCACCCCTCCCACGGAAACCACCACCGAGGCAACTACAACAACTCCCGCTCCCGAGCCTCTTGTTATCATGGATTCGATGCAGCCCTTCGTTGACGAAAATCCCCATACAGCAGGCTGGATAACAGTAGGCGGAACGAGCATTGACAATGTGGTCGTTCAGACTGATGACAACGAGTTCTATCTCAGCCATGATTTCAACGGCAATTCTTCCCAGCCGGGAACGGTTTTTGCGGATTACAGATGCGTTGTGAACGATTATGATTTCAATCAGAGCGACAACATTATCCTCTACGGTCACAATCAGGCAAACGGAGCAATGTTCGGCACTCTCCAGAAATACAAGATAACCAAGCAGAACACAAGCAAGTTTGATTTCTATCTCCAGCACCCGACATTTACCTTCTCAAACCTTTATGAGGAGTACACATACAAAATAATCGCTCTCTTTGTCATTGAGATAGAACCCGAGCAGACAAGGGACGGCGTTATTTTCGATTACCACAACTACATACGTTTCGGCACCAAGAAAAAGACCTATGCCGAGTTCATGGAGAACGTCATGGAGCGTTCACAGATAATCACAGGTGTTGACGTGCAGGAGGGCGATCAGTTTATGACCCTTTCCACCTGCAGCAACGAGTTTGAGCCTTCACGTTTTGTCGTTATCGGAAGAAAGGTTCGTGACGGGGAAAGCCCTGAGGTGGACACTTCCCTTGCAAAGCTCAATCCCGACGCCAAGGAGCCCGACTGGAACTATATCTACAGCAGATAATACCAACTAAAACGAGGTAATTATATATATGTCAGAGGAAAACAAGAGCGTCAGCTCCGATATAACAGGTTCGGAAACCGATGCGGCAAACGGACCTGCCGAAGATGTCAGCTCGTTTTTTGAAAGCCTGATAACCGAAGACGAGGAAAAAACAGAGAAAACCGTTGTAATGAAGGATTTCTCCGAGTTTTTCAACGATGCGGCTGCTTCGGGTCACGGCTTTGAAAGTACAATAGATAAGGATTCCCTTCCCGAACCCGATGAAGAGGGCGAAACGCTGCAGTTCGGAGCAGTTTCGGAAAAAAACGAAGCTTCGGACGGAGAGCAGTCGGAGGATACAAATTCTCCCGAAGAGGAGAAAAAAGCTATCATAACCGAGCCCGTTACCGACGAAAACGGTATGATAGTGCTCTACGACGAGGAAGCGGGGATAGATGCTATCAGCGAGATAATGTCCGACGCTTCGGAAAAATTCGACGAGAGCAAAAAGGAAGCCGAAAAATCCGAGGAAGGCGGCAAGCCTTGCGAAGATGCCGCTCAGACCGATGAAAAAATAGATAATCCAGCCCCCGAAAGCGAAACGGGTCATGCGGTCGATACCGTTAAAACCGAAACGGAAGAGGAACCCAAAAGACCTTTTATACAGACCCTTATCCCGTGGAAGGGCGACAGCATTGCCGAAATTATCCGAAAGATAATTTTTATCGCTTCGACTACCGTGTTCGTTGCTGCAGGCATTATGCTTATCAGCACCCTTGTCCAGTCACAGGAGGCTCTTCAGGAGCAGCAGGAGATAAAGGATATCGTCACTACCACAGTTGCGACCACAGTAAACGAGCAGGGCGAAACTGTGACTATCCCTCCAACCGAGGAGGAAAGAGTTGAACATAACATCGACATGATGGAATATTTCGGCAGCATAAGCAAAAATGTAATTGCTTATCTGGAAATATCCGCATGTGATATATTCTATCCCGTCGTTCAGGCAGGAGATAATTCATATTATCTTACCCATACCTTTGATGACAGGTCGAACAAGGCAGGAGCCATTTTCATGGATTTCCGCTGCACTATTACCGAAGATTACCGTTCGCCGAATATCGTTCTCTACGGTCACAACCAGGAGGACGGAACTATGTTCGGCAACCTGAAAAGATATAAGAACAACATTGATTTCTACAGGGAAAACCCATTTGTCGTTTTCAATACAAAGAACGATATCGGAGATTATGTCATTTACGCATACTTTGTAACGAACGTTCTTGAAAGCCAGGATTCCAACGGCGAAGTGTTCCATTATCAGGATTACATAGAAACCATGTCCGACGAAAATACCTTCAACTGGTACATGAACGAGGTCGCAGAGCGCAATCAGATAATCACCCCTGTTGATGTGACCTTCGGAGATCAGCTGCTTGTGCTTTCTACATGCAGCAACGAGTTTACCAATTCCCGTTTTGTCGTTTTTGCAAGAAAGCTTCGTGAGGGTGAAACCAAGGAGAGCTTTGATTTTTCAACAGCAAGGTATAATCCTTATGCAAAGCAGATCGACTGGACTGCGGTAATGTCCGAAAGCACCGACTCAAGCGTGACGGAGGAAACTACCGTTCCCGAAACTGTGACCGAGGAAACGACCGCTGCTCCCGAAACTTCGGCGCCCGAAGAAACAGCTGTGACAAACGATACGGCTGCGGAGTCCGAAACGGAGGAAACGACGGAATCCACGGAGGAAACCTCCGAAACGGAAGAAACCACCACCACGACTATTACTACTCCCCCTCAGGCGGCAGCACGTCCGCTGCACTGAGGCTTCGGAGATCAACGATCATACCGTAGATTTGAGGTTATACCATTATGTCAATGAGCGATGAAGCAAGAGTATCGGCAAAGCACAGTAAGCAGAGCAGAAAGAAGGAGAAGAAGAGCTTTAAAGAATCCTTTATTCCCCAAAAGGGGGACAGCTCTTCCGAAATAATCAGCAAGCTTATTGTGCTGATCTCCATTGCTGCCCTTATCGTCTGCGCAGTGATCCTTGTAGTTTACTTCTACCATATGTATGAAGCAAAACAGAATAATATCAAGATAAGATACATCTATCAGCAGGCTCAGTCCCAGACCCTTGACAGCTCACAAACGACCGAAGCACAGCAGCCCGTGTCCGACGACAGCGCCGACGAGGAGCGTCCTCCGCTGGTTTTGCTGCCCGCTGCGGAAGATATGCTTGCCATAAATCCCGATTCGGTGGGACTTGTAAATATTCCCGGCTGCGTTTATGAGCCTGTGGTGCAGTATACCGACAACTCATATTACATAAACCACAATATTTACGGAAACCAGCGTCAGTGCGGCACCTGCTTTGCCGATTACCGTTCCACCGTCGGCGGATATGACCGTTCGGACAACATTATCCTCTACGCTCATAACCAGAAGGACGGAACCATGTTCGGCAATCTGGACTATTACCGCTGGGACCCCGCATACTGGCTGAAAAACCCCATCATTTACTTTAACACAAACTATGAGGAGGAAGAATATGTTATCATCTCTTCCTTTGTCATAAATATCGAGCCTGAGCATGACAACGGCAACCCGATATTCGATTATTTCAACTATATAAACTTTGACGACAAGCACCCATACGACAAGTTTATAAGCGAGATCACAAAGAGAAGCACCATTATCACGGGCATGGACGTAAACGAGGACGACAAGTTCCTCACACTTTCCACCTGCTCCACCGAATGGGAGCCTTCAAGACACGTTATCGTTGCAAGAAAGCTTCGTGACGGAGAATCTGCCGATACCATCGACACAACTCTGTTCAGCAAAAACCCCAACCCGAAATGGCCCGCCATATACTATAAATACAACGGCGGTACATATATAGACGAGGACGAATAATATCCTGTCTGCACCAAAAAGGATATATTCAGCCAACATGGAGATACGGACGAAAGGAACAAAAAATATGAAACTCAGAGCTATACTTAACGGCATTGCGGCGCTTGCTATCGTCGGAATGTTCTACTCATTTGCATTCGGTTTCGAGGATATCGAGGATATCGACACTATCGGCGAATATCATTATGATTCCGCAGTGCTCAATATCGAAACGGAGGAGGCTGCCGTAACGCTGCCGAAAACCGAGCCTAAAAAGGAAATGAAGCCTGAACTGCCTGCCGATGCCGACGCAGATTCGGTTGAGCAGCATGTGGGAAACAGGTACGGCTATGCCGCAAAGCCCGATCCCGAAGCAGATGAAACGGGGCTTGTTATAACTCCCCTTTACGGAGGAGAAGAAACTGAGGCTGTCGTTACCACTGTGCCCCAAGAATCATATGCGGAAACGGAAAATACGATAAGTGCCGAAGAAATGCCTACAGAAGCTCCCGTTACCGAAGCTGAAACGACTGCCGAGGCCGATACCGAAACGGAATCTCAGACTGAACCCGAAATTGAGGCGGAGTATGACTATCTCCTGCCCGATACGGATTTTACCGAGCTTTCAAATTGGTCATACAGCGAGGAGCCGGAATTTGACGACCCTGCCGATGATTTCTTTTTCGGCTATGGTGACGATGACACCACCGAAACCACATCTGTTCCCGAAGTGGACGTTATCGAATACAACATGACATATCCCTTCATTCCCGGCACAGATGATTATGTTTATTCCGATTCTACATATTTTGAAACAACTCCTACCTTCTATACGGACGATACCACCACACCTACAGATGTGCCTATCGACGAAACAACGGGCAACGAGATATTTACAGCAAAGGTCGGCGGAGTTGAAAGTGAATTCGATGCTTACACCCTTACATGCATGATAGTTGCAAACGAAATGTCGCCCTATTTTAATCCCGAAGCATTGAAGGCACAGGCGGTTGCGGCTTACTCTTACGTAAAATATCATAACGTAAACGGTCTTGTACCCACAGTTCTTGTAAAGACCAATATTCCCGACGAGGTCACTCAGGCGGTAAACGCTGTGTTCGGCAAGTGCTGCTACTATAACGGCAGAGTCGCTCAGACGGTTTATACTGCCTCCTCCGCAGGCGCAACAGCTTCGGCGGTGAATGTATGGGGCGGCGCTGATGTGCCTTATCTCAGAAGCGTTTCCACACCCTTCGATATTACCGACGACCCCAACTACGGAGTTACTGCGACCTTCTCCTCCGATTACATAAGATCCTGCCTTGAAAGCAAGCTGGGTATCACTCTTTCCGACGACCCAGCAAACTGGCTTACCGTTGCCGAAAGAGTTGACGGCAATTATGTCAGCGCCCTGAACGTGGACGGTCAGACTGTTATCAGCGGCAGAAAGATGCGTGAGAGCGTACTCGGCTACGGCATCAAGAGCAGCGCCTTCGATGTGACTTATGTAGACGGCACATTCACCTTTGTGACCTACGGCTACGGTCACGGCGTTGGAATGAGTCAGAACGGTGCAAATATCCTTGCAAAGCAGGGTTACACCTACGACCAGATACTTACCTTCTATTTCCCCGGAATAACCGTGGAATAAACGAAAGGAACGACCGTCATGAACAGCTTCTCAGCCTATGATATCATTATGAAAAAACGTCGGGGCGGAGAGCTGTCCGAGGACGAGATAGTGTGGTTTGTCGAAAGCTATGTTGACGAGGTCATTCCCGACTATCAGATGTCCGCACTGCTCATGGCCATATGCTTTAACGGCATGACTGCGGCGGAAACCTCCGCACTTACTATGGCGATGATGCATTCGGGAGATATTTACGACCCCGGTGCGGAGCTTGGCAGCATATGCATCGACAAGCACAGCACAGGCGGCGTGGGGGACAAGACCACCCTTATCACAGCGCCCATATGCGCAGCCTGCGGAGTATATGTTCCGAAAATGTCGGGACGGGGACTTGGTCACACGGGCGGCACTATCGACAAGCTTGAAGCAATACCCGGCTTCTGCACGGCAATTGACCGAAGCAGGTTCATTTCCGTGGTAAAGGAAGCAGGCTTTGCGGTTGCGGCTCAGACAGGAAAGCTTGTCCCTGCCGACAAAAAAATTTATGCTTTAAGAAACGCAACGGCGACCGTTGACAGCATTCCTCTCATATGCTCAAGCATTATGAGCAAGAAGCTTGCAACGGGAGCGGACGGTATCGTCCTCGACGTAAAGGTAGGGGACGGTGCGTTCATGAAAAACAGACGGGACGCTTCTGCGCTGGCAAATGCCATGCTTGACGCAGGAAAACTTGCGGGAAAGAAATGCACTGCGGTGCTGACCGATATGGATAAGCCCCTCGGAAGGGCAGTCGGAAATTCCTGCGAGGTCGCTGAGGCGTGCGAGGCGCTTCACGGAAGAGGTCCCGAAGACTTAATAACGGTGAGCACTGCTTTGGCAGTTGAAATGCTCATGCTGGCAGGAAAAGGGTCATTCGGCGAGTGCAGGGAGCTTGCTGAATCCGCCGTTCGTTCGGGAAAAGCCTTTGCGGCTCTCGAACGAATGGTAAGCCTGCAGGGCGGAGATATAAATGCGCTGACTAATTACGAGCTTCTCGGTATCCCGTCGGAAACCAAAGCCGTTTATTCCTCGGAGGAGGGATATATCAGCGGAATTTCCTGCGAGAAAACGGGACTCATTTCTCTGGGACTGGGCGCAGGAAGAAAAACAAAGGATAGTCCCATTGACTTTACCGCAGGGATAAGGTTTGAAAAAACAGTGGGAGATCATGTTAAAAAGGGAGAAAAGCTGGGTGAGCTGTTCACTTCCTCGGAAGGCTGCGACATAAACGCTGCCGCAGAGGAATTCGGAAGGGTGTTTTCTTTTTCCGATAAACCCGTTCCCGTATCCTCTCCCGTAATAGATATTATCCGCAATAATGATTAAGGCTGCCCTTCTTTCGGCAGCCTTTTAATGTATATTAAAAACAGATTAAAACTGTGTGATTTAGATGAAAAAATGTTTATTGGTGTTGACTTTTACCAAAAAACAAGTTATACTTAAAACATAACAAAAAGCAATAATTCATTCACAATTACAGATCATGCAGCAAAGGAATTTTTCGCAGATATATGCACAAGTTTCATATCTGCGGCTGCACGAAACAAATATCTGACAGGAGGAAATTTATTATGTTTGAAAAATTTGTAGAAACTATCAGCAACACAGGCAAGGCAGTAGGTGAAAAGGCTAAGATCGGCACCGATATCGCAAAGATCAGCATCAAGGTTTCCAACGAGGAGCGTGCACTCTGCGATCTTTACCGCACCGTAGGTGAGAAGTATTACGCAAACAACAAGGAAAATCCTTGCTGCGACGAAATGAAGGCTCTCTTCGATCAGGTTACGGCAAAGCTTGAGGAGATCGAAACTCTCAAGGCTGATATCCGCCGCATGAAGGGCGTTTCGGTTTGTCAGAACTGCGGAGCTGAGGTTGACGTTGATAACGACTTCTGCGGAAAGTGCGGCGCAAAGGTTGAAAAGCCTGTACCCGCAGTTGTGGAAGAGCCTGCAGAGGAAGCTGCTGCCGAAGAAGCTCCCGTTGCAGAGGAAGCCGAAGAAGCTCCCAACGCCGAAACAGACGACGAATAATTTTATCCATATTCTCTCCACAAACAGGACTGTCCGATAAGCGGATAGTCCTGTTTTTATTTCTTTTAACGAAATAACTGTTTACTTTTAAAAGAAAATGATGTATAATGTTTTGTATTATAAAATTTTTTTGGTCAAACATTAATATACGGATATTATTTTGCACAGCATTTTTCAAAGATTCAGAAAGGACGTGCCTTAATGAAGGTCGACTGGAACAGTAAATACACTACTCTTTCCGTTTATTCGATAATAACCTTTGCGGTTTGTCTGTCCATGGTTGTTTTTGTGCAGAAATTTTCTGTTGTCAGTTCAACCCTATCTACGATAACCAAGGCGCTCTCTCCCATAATATGGGGATTTGTTATCGCATATCTGCTTAACCCCGTTATGATGTTCTGCGAAAGGTATCTGAAAAAGCTCATCGAAAGAAAACGCAGTCACCCGAAGCTTGTAAGGGGACTCAGTACGGGATTATCCATAATTTTCGGGATAGCCGTGATCTCAGCACTTATATCTATCATTGTTCCTCAGGTCGTTGACAGCATAATAAAGATCTTCAACAACATTCAGTCCTACTTCAACAACATCGAGGTATGGGTCAATCAGATGAATGAAAAGCTTGCGGAATATCCTATGATCGTGACATTCCTTGACGATCAGCTGGAAAGCATAAAGTCGGCGGTCATGACGGCAGTGAACAATATTATCCCTCAGGTGGGAAATTTTGCGGTGAAGATAAAGGACGGCGCTGTAAACACCCTTATCGCTTTGAAGGATTTTGTCATCGGCTTCATCGTTGCGGTATATTTTCTTGCGGATAAGGAAAAATTCATTGCGCAGGCAAAAAAGATCACTACTGCACTTTTCCCTCAGAAGGTTTCCGCCGAGATATTCAGGATATCTTCAAGAACAAACCATTCT
Source organism: Huintestinicola sp. (assembly GCA_051882475.1). GTDB lineage: Bacteria > Bacillota > Clostridia > Oscillospirales > Ruminococcaceae > Huintestinicola. The sequence goes on from JBJERW010000049.1 coordinate 37,401, forward strand.
CTCAGCGGTTTTATTTCGGGCAAGCTTATCGACTCCCTTATCATCGGAGTGATATGCTTTATCGCAATGCAGTTTATGGGACTTGAATTTGCAGTCCTTATCAGCACAATAATCGGAATAACGAACGTTATCCCGTTCTTCGGTCCCTTTATCGGAGCGATCCCGTCGGCGCTGCTGCTGCTGGTGTCCGCTCCGAAGCAGACTATTCCGTTTATTATCCTTATCCTTGTTTTGCAGCAGTTTGACGGAAATATCCTCGGTCCGAAGATTCTTGGAGATTCAACGGGTCTGCCTGCATTCTGGGTAATGTTTGCGATACTATTCGGCAGCGGACTGTTCGGATTTGCGGGAATGCTTCTCGGAGTTCCCATATTTGCCGTTATATATGCTCTTGTTCAGGAGATAACCGAACATCTTCTGAAAAGAAAGGGGCTTTCCGTCAATACCGACGATTATGCCCCCATACCCGTTGACCCCGATTCGGGTGAGAAAAATACAAACAAAAATTTTAAACTGAAAGGCGGAAAATCCAAATGACCGTATATGAGCTTCAGAACGAAATAATCAAGCTGAAAAAGGAAAAGAAGATAACCATTCTCGCCCACAGCTATCAGTCTGCTCCAATTCTTGAAATTGCCGATTACACGGGCGATTCCTTCCGCCTTTCGCAGGTTGCGTCCCTTGACGAAAACAAGACCTGCATCGTCTGCGGAGTTCATTTCATGGCAGAAACGGTAAAGCTTCTTTCCCCCGAAAAGGACGTTATCCTTGCTCACCCTCATGCAGGCTGCCCCATGGCGGAGCAGTTCACCGCAAAGGATATCCGTAAGCTGAAGGAGGTTTATCCGAACCATACTGTCGTGGCATATGTCAACACCACCGCAGAGCTTAAAACGCTGGCAGATGTCTGCGTAACGTCAAGCTCCTCGGTAAAAATATGCAGTCAGATAGAAAACGACAAGATACTTTTTATCCCCGACTGCAACCTCGGTTCATATACAGCCAAAAATGTGCCCGGCAAGGAGATAGTTACCGTAAAGGGCGGCTGTCCCGTCCATTCGGCTATCACCCTTGACGAAGCCCTTGAGGCAAAAGCCGCACACCCCAACGCAAAGCTTCTCGTTCACCCCGAATGTATCCCCGAGGTAACGGCGCTTGCGGATTTTGCAGGCTCCACGGCGGATATAATGAAATACGCACGCAGCTCCGACTGTCGTGAATTTATTATCGGAACGGAAAATTCCATTGCGGAGCATCTCCAGTACGAGCTGCCCGAAAAGGATTTCTACATACTCAGCAGCAGACTTATCTGTCCCGATATGAAGGCTACCACGCTGATGGACGTTTACAACGCTCTTATCGGAAAGGGAGGCGTACATATCGAAATGTCGGACGAGCTTATCGAAAAGGCGTCCGTCTGCATCAACAGAATGCTTGAAATGGGATAATCAATGAAAATAAAATGCGCACGTCTTTTCGGCAAGATCATGTCCGAAAAGAAGTGCGCATTCTTACATTAGAGCAGTAAAGCCGTTCGGTCACATATATCCGAGAAAACGCATAATGAATATCCAGAAGGTAAGAGTGACCGAGGAGAGCAGCGTTGTTGCAGCAATGACGCTTGATGTCAGAACGCCGTCGTTGTTCATGTTCTTTGCCATTATGTAGCTTGACGGCGTGGTGGGGGAGCCAAGCATTATTACAAGAGCCGTAAGTGCTTCGTTTCTGAATCCGAGAGCCGCTGCGGGGAAAAGGAAAGCGGCAGGCAGGACAATAAGCTTTATGACAGAGCATATTACAGTGGGCTTTATCTTTGCAATGGCTTTTCTGCCCTCAAAGGAAGCGCCGATAACTATCAGCGAAAGAGGCGTTGCAATGGAGCCGATGCTTGAAAGGGTCTTGCCGATAATGGGGTGGAATTCAAACGCAGTGAACTGTCTTAGCAGAGAGCCTGCGCAGCCGAGGACAATGCCGATAATGATAGGATTTTTTAATATACCCACGGCTGCCCGTTTTATCTTTCCGCTGCGGTCGGTGTCCTCCCGTGCGTTTTCCGCCTCAAAGGTCAGCACGATAACGGCGTAGATGTTGTAAAGGGGCACGCAGCCTATGATTATCATGGGGATAAGCCCCGAGCTTCCGTAAATATTTACCATAAAAGCAATTCCCAGGACTGCAACGGAGCTGCGGTAGGAAGCCTGAACGAATGCGCCGATAATGCTTTTGTCCTTTATGAAAAGACGGGCGCATATCCATATTGCGGCAAATGCTACAGTAGTGATAACTGCGCTGTATATAACAAGACCGAGGTCGAAATCCGAAGCGATATCGGTGTTGTAAAGGTCTAAAAAAAGCATTACAGGCAGACATATGCGGAAGATGAATTTGTTTGAAACGGAAATGAAGCGTTCGTCCTTCAGCAGACCTGTTTTCATCAGCGCCCAGCCTATGACTATGACCAGAAAAACGGGGATAGTTGCGTTCAGGCTGTATGAAAGGCTGTCGAGAATATTCATCTGTTTTTTCATCCTATCCGAGCGGCGGCTCATTTTTTGTGATCAGCAATATATTTTACCATAAAAATGTTGATTTTTGTATTGGGTATATGTTAAAAAACAGCGTATTTCGTCGGAAAGGAAATTTTTTAAATATTTCGGTCTGATATTAAGGAACCACTGATTAAATCCACATTCAAATTTCCAAATCCGTCAATCGCAGA
>JBJERW010000050.1:0-10091 GCA_051882475.1 Huintestinicola sp.
ATCATGACCTGCACAGCACGGTAAAAACCGATGTTTATAATTAAACATTTATATTATACATAACTTTTCAGAAAAATGCAAGTATTTTTTCTTGAAACTTATATAATTTTGTGTTACAATACTATATAAATTACGCTCATGCGACCAACAGAAAGGAAGATAACCATATTATGACAAATGACTGCTATGTAGAACAGCTTATCGAAAAAAGACCGGGAGGCGCCGAAGCCGCAAAGAAAATAGGCATAGGACTTGCCGCAGTTATCGTGGGAGGAGCGCTTGCATTTTTCTTCTTCCCCATGGGAATAATTCTCGCAGGCTTTGCCTTTTACGGTGCATTTTATCTTATTTCGGGCTGCGACGTTGAGTACGAATACATCTTCACCAACGGCGACCTTGACATTGACAAGATAATCGGAAAGCGAAAGAGAAAACGTCTTATTACCGCAAAACTCAGCGAATTCACCGCCTTCGGACCAATTGAAGAAGCAGCCGAGGCAGGACACGACGTTACCACTGTCCTTGCTGCCGACGGCACGGGTCAGAACGAATACTACGCCGATTTCAAGCATGCAAGCGCAGGAAATGTTCGTATAATCTTCACCCCAGAAGAAAAGCTGCTTGACGGGATCGTCATGTTTCTCCCTCGCAAGCTGAAAACGGGGTACCTGGCTAAGCACAGGAAATGATATCATATTTTGTTTGATTTGGATATGGTAGATGATTCGTTGCACGTTTTAGTTACTGATAGTTTTTTATTTTTTCCGTATTTTTATTGAAAAAGTTAAGTTATCTCATTGCCCACGAGGGGGGAACCTATATGGAAGAAGGAAAAAGAAAATCCGACAAAAATCGGCATTTCCTTCTTCCCTAACGGTTCCCCCCTCGTGCTCCCCCTTCCCTTTCACCTATTATCCTTTGCCGATTTTTCCGTTCTTGCGTATCGGGAGAAAAAGCGTTCGTAAGCTGCGCTTACGAAGGACAGATACGGAATTACTTTGCTAAAAAGGGAAGTTACACGGTTAATCATACAACTTTGAAACTAAAAGGTCAGAAAATGATTTCACGAATTTACCATAGTTACAGAACGGTTTTTGCCCGTTATTTGGATTGACCAAAGAAAAATATAAGAAAAGTCCGACCAAAGAAAAACGTATAGTTTTTTGATTAAGTCCAAAAAATAAAACAAAAATTGCTGTATAAGCAATTTGGGCAATGAAAGAGCATAGCCTGAGAGGGGTGTGGTTTAGGGAAAGGGAGTGCAGAGGGAAAACCGCAAGGAGAGGGGGGAGGCGGCTGCGTCCGTAGCGCTCCGAGCACTTCCCCCTCTCCTGAAGGTTTTCCCTTTGCAGGGCAATGAAATAACTTAACTATTTCAATAACAATATGGAAAAGAGCAAAAACTATCCTTACAAAATCGAGAAATAAAACATCTACCATATTCAAATCAAACTAACAGAAAAAAGCTCGGCAACGGGTACAAATAAAGTACCGTTACCGAGCCAAGAACTATAACGCCCCAAAAAACTAACAGAACGGGTGGGTGCAGGCTCAGCCTGCCGTTACCGAGCCAAGAACTATAACGTCCAAATAAACTTACAGAACGATCGGGTGCAGGCTCAGCCTGCCGAGCATTGTTAATTCCGATAATTCTCTTTCCGATCATTCTCTTTGGAAATTTTCATGACCTCAACGTAGATCGCCGCAACCACCGAATACAGCTCGGGGGGAATACCCTGACCAACGTTGAGCATAGTCAGAACCGCCGCAGCGGAATCGTCCCTGTAAATAGGTACGCCGTTTTCGTCCGCAAGGGAGATTATCCGTTCGGCGACCTGACCGTGTCCCGCAGCAACAACAACGGGACTGTAGTCCTTTCCCGGAGTGTATTTTAGTGCCACCGCCGAGGACTTTTTGTTATCAGACTTTGACATTTAATCCGCTCCTTTGTTCAGAAAGCTTCGGGAATATCTGATTGAGAGAACGCTTTACTCTCAGAGTATCAACAATAGAATCGCTGACACGATAACCGTTTTCCGCAGCGATCTTCGGTATTATCTTGCCTATGGGACGATATTCTTCCGTGCAGCTTTCGGGGCAGAGCAGCATTACGCTGAGGTCTTTGTCCTTTTCATATATTTCAAGCTCGAAATAACCCGTGTTTTCCACGTCGAAGCAGAGGAAAATATGACTTCCCGTGCCCGATTCGCCGCTGCCGTTTCCCCTGCGCTTGTCAACCTTCTTCATAATATCGTCGGAACCCGGGTCTATCCACATTTCGCCGAAGGCTCTTATCCCGAATGCGTCAAGAGGCACAAACTGATGGATAAGGGGCGTGAATACTCCCGGAGCAGTCAGCATGGTCTGAACCATATCGCCCTTGTTCATGTCCGTAAGGCTGTGCAGAAAGCTGTTGTTGATGTTTTTTGTGAGGAAATCCGCAAAAATGTCCATGGAATTGCGCTGGGTAACGGTGTTGCTTTTGTCAAGCGCCATTTCATTAAGAACGGAATTCAGTCCCTGCGCAAGCTGCACCTTCTTTTCCTCGTCGCCGATGTTGTTGATGATGACATTCAGCTTGTCGATAAGAGCGTCAAGGTCACGGGATCTCTCAAAATCGCCAAGAATACCGTTTAATGCGTCACGCATGGCAGGGGTGTTCGGAATTACCGAGCCGAGCATTTTCCTTACCGAATCAATGCCGCCCTTTATGTCAACGGAGCTGAGCACTCTTGTCAGTGCGGCAGGGTCTATCCTGTCCGCCATGTGCTTTGCTCCCGCCGCAAGAAGATTTGTCATCGTGACAAGCTTTGCGTTTTCGGAAGCGGTTTCGGCATTGATAAGGCTCGACTGCTTTTCGTCCCCCGATATGTAATCGTTGTGAAGGATAAAGCTGTCAAAAAGCTTCTCCAGCGCTTCGGGGAGGGCGGAGGCTTCCGTATCTCCCGTAAGAGCTGCCAGCGTTTCGGGCGAAAACTTTAGATTTTCCGCAATTGCAAGTATAGCGCCAAAGCTTTCCTTTAAAGCGGAAGGATTGTTGCTGTATCTTGACATGTTATGTATGATAAGTGGAAGAAAGTTTTTTGTTTCGTCGCTTAGCAGCAGACTTTTTTCGGTGTAGCCGATAAGCTTTATGAGGGTGGGCTTGAGAGCTTCAAAATTCCGTGCTGCGTCAGGCCCCGAAAGAGCGTCCGCCGCAGAAGCAAGCTCCTCGGATACTGCCTTTCCCGGGGCAAGCTCCTCGGAAAGATAGCGGAAGTTTGCGGAAAGTGAGTTCATTATCTCGTCCTTTGCGGAATTGTCCGCCGCTGCCTTGGCAAAATCCGCAACCGCAGCGTTCAGCTCAGCAGAATTTGCCATGCTCATAAGGTTTTTCAGCACGCCCCACAGCTTGTCACCGAAAATCGTTGCTCCCGTTTGCTGATTGACCATGTCCTCCGCAAGATTTTCGGGAGAGAGAACGACTTCGTCGGCAAATTCCGTCAGCTTGCTCAGAAGCTCTGCGTCGCCGCTTTCCTTTACAATGGACACCGTTTCCGCCGAAAGCAGTTCCTTTGCGGCGTTTAGCGCCGTGGAAGGATTTTTCAGTATCTCGGCGGCACTTCCTCTGAACAGTACGGAACCGCTGTCGTCCTTCAGATCCTGCTGTGCCTGTTCCCCCGAACGTTCGTTTGTTTTTACGATCTGCATCTGATTGCCCAGATCGAATACCTGCCCCGTGGTATTCTGCTGCTGCAGCGCCGACTGTCGGTCGTTGCCGTGGGTCATGCCGAAATCCCTCGGTGCAGCAGGTGTTATCTGTATCAGGTCAGCCAAGAAAATCCCCCCTAAAAATGTGTTGCAAAAATTGTAATAATATGTTATAATGTAAATTAAGGTATAATATCCTGAAAAAAATTATGCCAATATTATGCTTTTTGCACAAAAACGAGCTGCTTTTTTGGAAATTTGTTGAAGATTACCGAAAATCACAGCAAAATTTTTTGTTCCCAAGCTTTATTATATTTCATTTTTCGCTTGTAGTAAAGAGTTTTTTATAGTATAATATAAAATAACGTATAAGATTATGTAAATTTTCAAAAGTCTGCCATAATTTTTGGTGATTTTTCAGCAGTCACACCTATGGCGGCAGCAATAAAATCATAATTTGCAATATCGCAGCTGTTATCTGACATGCGGCAGGCTGCGGAAAGGGTGGATATACAAATGGCTAAGTTTGAAGCAGGCATGGAATCAATGGTTGATATGTACATATTTGAAACGACCTCGCTCCTTGAGCAGCTCGACCAGATCCTAATGAAAACAGAAAACGAAAACAGCTTCAGTGAAGAGGATATCAATGAGATATTCCGTATAATGCACACTATTAAAGGTTCGTCCGCAATGATGGGACTTGAAAATATGTCGCACCTTGCCCATGCGGTGGAGGACATGTTCTATATTATCCGTGAGGATAAGCCTGCTATTTCGTCAATGGGCAAGCTGTATGAGCTTGTGTTCTCGGCGTCCGACCTTCTCAAGGCTGAAATTGAGATACTTCAGGACGATGATTACACCGCTACGGACTTCTCCGCAAACATGAACGATATCCATAACTTTGCGGCTATGCTGAAAAACGGCGGAGGAGCGGCTCCTCAGACAGAAGCTGCACCCGAAGCCGCTCCCGTTTCCGCCGCATCCCAAGCCGCTCCCGTTCCCGCACCCGGCGAGATGATATCCGTTTTCACCGAAAGCGGCGGCTCGGAAAGCCTTACCACCGTAAAGGTCACATTCGAGGAAGGCTGCAAGATGGAAAATCTTCGTGCCCTTCTTGTTGTAAACAATATCAAGAACGAATGCTCAGTGCTGAAATTCGAGCCTGAGGATATTGAGGACAACAGCGAAACTGCGCAGTATATCGTGGAAAACGGCTTTACTATCCGCTTTACCCCTGCAGACACTTCTCCCGAGGATATAATCAGCCTTATCGGAAGCACGCTCAACGTTAAAAGCTGCGAGGTCCTTTCCATGGCAGGTCACAGCACCGAGGATGTCCCTGCATATACTCTCACCGAGATAAAGGTAACTTTCGACAAGGACTGCAAGATGGAAAATCTCCGTGCCCTCCTTGTTATAAACAATATTCGTGACGCATGCCGTCAGCTTGCATACAAGCCCGAGGATATCGAGGATAATTCCTCCACAGCTCAGTATATCATCGACAACGGCTTTACCGTTTATATCAAGTCGGACGACGACGAAGCTGTTCTTGAGCAGATAAAGGCTTCGCCCAACGTTCATGACGCAGTTATCGTAAGAAAGGGAACAGATACCCTTCCCGAACAGGCTGCGGCGGAAGCTCCCAAGGAAAACGAGGCTGCAAAGCCCGAAAATACCGCTCCCGTACAGCAGTCCGCTCCTGCGGAGGCTGAGGCTCCTGCTGCCAAGAAGGCTCCCGCAAAGGCTGCCGAAAGCAAGTCGGGCGGAAGCTCAAAGCAGTCCCTTATCTCCGTTAACCTTTACAAGCTCGACCAGCTCCTCGATATGGTAGGCGAGATCGTTATCACCGAAGCGATGGTAACCTCAAACCCCGATCTGAAGGGACTGCGTCTTGATAATTTCCAGAAGGCTGCCCGTCAGCTGAGAAAGCTCAACTCCGAGCTTCAGGATATCGTAATGTCAATAAGAATGGTGCCCATTTCGGGAGCATTCAATAAAATGACAAGAATCGTCCGTGATATGAAGGTCAAGCTCAACAAGGACGTTGACCTTATCTTTGAGGGCGAGGAAACAGAGGTTGACAAGTCCATCATCGACAACCTTAACGATCCCCTTATGCATATGGTCAGAAACTCCATGGACCACGGCATCGAGGATTCGGTTGAGGAACGTATCGCAAAGGGCAAGCCCGCAAAGGGCAAGATCACCCTTTCCGCATATTCTTCATCGGGAGAGGTCGTTATTGTAGTAGCCGACGACGGCGCAGGGATCGACTGCGAAAAGGTGCTCAAAAAGGCTGAAAAGAACGGCATGCTTACAAAGCCCCGTCAGGAATATACAGATAAAGAGATATTCAACATGATAATGCTCCCCGGCTTCTCTACCAACGAGCAGGTAACGGAATATTCGGGCAGAGGCGTCGGCATGGACGTTGTTATCAAGAACCTTGAAAAGATAGGCGGTTCCGTTTCGGTGGACTCCAAGTTCGGCGAGGGAACAAGCTTCATCATCAAGATACCCCTTTCACTTTCCATACTTGACGGAATGAACGTTTCGGTGGGAAAATCCATTTTCACCATTCCCATAAGCTACATAAAGGAATCCTTCAAGCTCAGACCCGATCAGCTCATCAAGGATACCGAGGGCAGAGAAATGGTAATGATAAGAGGCGAATGCTATCCTCTTATCAGACTCTACAGCCTTTACGATCTTGAGCCTGCAACGGAAGACCTGTACGAGGGCATCATAATCCTCGTTGAGGCAGACGGACGCAGCGCATGCCTGCTTGCAGACGAGCTTATCGGCGAGCAGCAGGTCGTTGTAAAGCCGTTCTCACCGATGCTGCTTAATTTCAACGTTAAGCAGAACGGTATGTCGGGCTGCTCCATTCTCGGAGATGGTTCGATCACCATCATTCTTGATATCAGCAATATCATTTCCGATTTTTAAATAATTTCGGCAGAATATCCGTCGGGAGGTCAATGCAATGAATACCAATGAAGATAAAGACTTTTTAACACAGGGCGGCGAGGCTCTGCTGTTTGCCATTGAGGACGCCGTTTACGGCATTGAGATCAAGTATATCAACGAGATCATCGGTATCGAGCAGATAACCGTTGTCCCAAAGGTGCCCGATTACATCAAGGGCGTTATCAATATCCGAGGCAAGATCGTGCCCGTTATCAGCGTAAGAAAGCGCTTCGGCAAGGAAGAGATACCCTATGACGAGCGCACCTGCATCATCGTCCTTGAATTTGAGGACGGCAATCAGGTGGGTATCATCGTTGACAGAGTAAGAGAGGTAGCTCAGGTCAAGCCTTCGGAAATATGCGCTACGCCCGACTACAAAAAGGTCAACGCTACACGCTACATCAAAAATATCATCGAGAACGAAAGCGGTATCAAGCTTCTTCTTAACTGTGAACGCTTGGTTATGGAGTGATCGCAGAAATATACCGAAAGTCCGTTGATTTGCTAAGGAAACGCTGAATAATGCGAAGCAATCGTTTCGCCGTTTTGAGGAACGCTCGAAAATCCGTCACTGAGAGGGTGACGAAAAACGGCTGAAACGATTTATTCAGCGTTTTCCTAAGCCCGTTTTTATATGCTTATGTCCGCATTTCGGGAAAAATCACGCAGTTTTTGTGAAAGCGCAGTCCGCTGCGCAGCTTAACTCTGCGGAAAACGGGTTTTCGGTATTGTCATTTTGCCGTAAAAAACGGGAGAGAGGTGCAGAAGCTTTTCTCCGTGCCGCCGAAAAACTTACAGAGAAATTAGGAGCGTACCCCGTGCTGAAATTAACCGATGAAGATTTCTTTCGTCTTGTTGATTACATAAAGACGAACTATGGGATCAACCTTGAAAAGAAAAGGGTGCTTATCGAGGGACGGCTTGCAGGCATTGCCTCAGGCTGCGGCTTCGATAATTTTACCGATTATATAAACTATGTGTTTTCCGATAAATCGGGACGGGAAACCATTCGTCTTGTAAACAAGCTTACGACAAACCATACCTTTTTTATGCGTGAGCCTGAGCATTTTACTTTTTTGTCCCAGGTTGTCCTCCCTCATATCGAGGCGACCGTTGCCGACAAGGACGCAAGGATATGGTGCGCCGCCTCATCTACGGGGCAAGAGCCGTATACCATTGCCATGACCATTGCCGACTATTTCAGCGGAAAATCGGCAGGATGGGACACGAAGATACTTGCTACGGACCTTGATACCGAGGTGCTCAGAACGGCAAAGGCAGGAATTTATGACGCCGAAATGCTGAAAGGTCTTCCCGATGAATGGATACGAAAATATTTCGTCAGGATAGACGGCAGCCGCTTTCAGGTGTGCGACGGGATACGAAATCAGGTAGTTTTCAAGAAATTCAACCTTATGGACGAGATCGTATACAAAAAACCCTTCGACCTTATCAGCTGCCGAAATGTTATGATATATTTTGACGCAGACACCAAAAACAAGCTTATCGAACGCTTTTACGATGTCACCAAGGACGGAGGATATCTCTTTATCGGTCATGCGGAAAACGTGTCCAAAAGCACAAGATATACTTACGTAAAGCCTGCCATATACCGCAAAGATCTGTCAAAGGTTCAAGGAAAAACGCCGAGGAGCGGAGCATATACATATAACAGGTAACTGCGGAAAGCTATTATCGGCAGAATATGACATAAGATGATTCAAGCCTTACGTTTTGCGAAGGCTTTGTATAATTGTGTAAAAACGGGAGGGAATCACCGCTTGAACAGGCAAATAAAGGTCCTTGTTGTGGACGATTCGGCAGTGTTTTCGGCCTTTTTGAAAAAAACACTTGAAGATAACGGCATTGAGGTCGTGGGGATAGCCGCCGACCCTTATCAGGCGAGAGATAAGATTCTTTCCCTTGACCCCGATGTTGTTACCCTTGATATCGAAATGCCACGAATGGACGGCATACGCTTTCTTAAAAGGCTGCTGCCTCAGTATCCGATACCGTGCGTGGTGGTTTCGTCATTTACGTCAAAATCGCAGGAGGCTGTTGACGCAGGAGCGGCAGGCTTTTGCCCCAAACCGGATATTTCCGACAAAAGAGCCGCCGAGGAATTTGCTTCAAAGGTCTGCGCTGCGGTAAGAAATGCTGCGGCGAAGAAAAATTCCGCACCCGTGACTAAGATCTCAGCACCCGTTCCCACGTCTTCACCGTCGTCAAACGGTGTGGATATTGTGGCTCTCGGAGCATCGACGGGCGGAACGGACGCTCTCCAGACCGTTATTACGGGGCTTACGGAAAACTGTCCCCCTGTGCTTGTAACTCAGCATATGCCCCCTGTTTTTACGAAAATGTATGCCGAGAGGCTTGACAAGGTTTCGGCGCTCAAGGTGTACGAGGCGGAGGACGGTATGCGGCTGAGCAGGGGTATGTGCGTTATCGCTGCGGGAGGCTGCCATATGCGGCTGCAGAAGGACAGCGGAGGATACTACATCACAAGCCAATCGGGCGCAAAGGTTTCGGGACATTGTCCATCGGTGGACGTTATGTTCGACAGCATTGCGGAAGCTGCAGGAGGAGCTGTAGTAGCCGTGCTTATGACGGGCATGGGCGCAGACGGTGCTGCGGGACTGCTCAAGCTGAAAAAATGCGGCGCATATACTGTCGGACAGAACAAAGAAACCTGCGTTGTATACGGAATGCCCATGGAAGCATATAAGCTCGGAGCGGTCTGCGAGGAAGCTCCGCTGAATGATATCAGCGGTATCATACTGCGAAAGTTGGGTATTAACAAATAAACTCTTGAGAGGAGCGGACAAATCATGAGCAGCGGCGAAGCAATTCAGGGAGGAAAATTCCTTACTTTTTCCATAAATGAACAGCGCTACGGTATCAGGCTGTTTCACATCAAGGAGATAATCGAGGCGAGGGAGAAAATAACCGTTGTGCCCGAATTTCCAGCCTACGGAAAGGGTATCATCAACCTCAGAGGAGATATTATACCCATTATCGACCTCAGGCTGAGATTCCATCTTCCCGAAAAGCCTTATGACAATCAGACCTGCATCGTCATAGCTTTCAGCGGAGATCCCACGGAGGCAAGCTATGTGGGATTTATTGTGGACAGGGTATACGATGTCTGCGATATTGAAACGGAAGACCTTTCCCCTGCCCCCGAAATTGCTTCCGGTTCGTCAAAATCATATTTTTCGGCTGTTGGCAAATCAAACGGAAATATTGTGATGATACTTGACTCTTCCGTTCTTCTTACCGAGGATATGAAAAAGGCTGTAGAGGCTTTCACGGAGGAATAATTAATATAGCTCTATTCATACGCCCTGCCTTCGATAGGCAGGGCGTCAGTCTGTCGAAAAAGTCAGCCGAAAGGGTGGCTTTTTTGCGTAAGATGTGGT
>JBJERW010000051.1:0-2359 GCA_051882475.1 Huintestinicola sp.
CTATCGTATGCGTAGGCGAGCTTCTCTGGGAGCGTGAGTGCGGAATCACAGAGGAGGTTATCGCACGTCAGATAAAGCTTGACCTTTTTGACGTTTCCGCAGAGGACGTTAAGAAGACTGTTATCGCTTACGAGCCTGTATGGGCTATCGGTACAGGCAAGACTGCGACCGCAGATCAGGCTGAAGAGGTTTGCGGATTTATCCGTGCAACTCTTGCAAAGCTTTACGGACAGGCTGTTGCTGATGCTGTAACTATCCAGTACGGCGGCTCAATGAACGCTAAGAACTGCGCAGAGCTTCTTTCCAAGCCCAATGTTGACGGCGGACTTATCGGCGGCGCTTCACTCAAGGCTGAGGACTTCAATACCATTGTACAGGCTGCCGTAAACGGCTGATGATCTCACATATATGAAAGACGGTAATTCTGCCGACCGCCGCAGAAAGGTCGCTGCGGCGGTATCCGCTTTGATATTTGCGGTGTCGTCGATCCTGTTTGCCTGCGATGTTGTGCGCACGAAGGTCATGGATCGTGAACCGCTGTTCTGCGTTAAGGCGGTTGAATACAGGGACGGTATCAGTGCGGATTATTACGGCGCAGGCTATAAGATCTGGCTGGATTACGACCCCTTTGAGGATACGTCTGAGTATTACATAAGCTTTTGGGTGCTTCCAAAGGCTTTGCATATCTGATACTCTCCCTATAAAGGAAAACTGAGGATAGTTTTGAAAGGAAGGAAAACTTTTATGAGCAAAAAACCTGTAGCTCTTATCATTATGGACGGCTTCGGCATTAATAATGATACCTACGGAAATGCAATAGCTGCGGCGAAAAAGCCTAATCTGGATAAATATTTTGCCGAGTGCCCCAATACGATAATCGGTGCTTCCGGTCTTGATGTCGGACTTCCCGACGGTCAGATGGGCAACTCCGAGGTAGGTCATACAAATATCGGTGCAGGCCGTATCGTATATCAGATGCTTGTAAAGATATCCAAGTCCATTAAGGACGGCGATTTCTTTGCAAATCCCGCCCTTACGGAAGCTATGAACAACTGTAAGGAAAAGGGCAGCGCTCTTCATGTTATGGGACTGCTTTCTCCCGGAGGCGTTCACAGCCATATCGAGCACCTTTACGGCGTTCTTGAAATGGCTAAGAAGAACGGTCTTGACAAGGTTTACGTTCATGCATTCCTTGACGGACGTGACGTTCCACCCTCATCTGCTGCGGAATACATGGAGGAAGCCGTTGCCGAGATGAAGAAGATCGGCGCAGGCAAGGTAGCAACCATCTCAGGCAGATACTATGCTATGGACCGTGACAATGCATGGGACAGAGTTGAAAAGGCTTATGACGCTCTGGTAATGGGCGAGGGCGTAAGCGAGTCCGACCCTGTTGAGGCTATAAAGAATTCCTATGCAAACGGCGTTACGGACGAATTCATGCTCCCGACAGTCGTTGATAAGAACGGTACTATCGGCGCTGACGACAGCGTTGTGTTCATCAATTTCCGCCCCGACCGTGCACGTCAGCTTACAAGAACCTTTGTTGACCCCGAATTCAGCGGATTTGAGAGAAAGAAAGGCTTCTTCCCCGTAAAATTCGTCTGCATGGCTCAGTATGACGCAACCATGCCCAATGTTCTCGTAGCATTCCCTCCCGAAGCTCTTACAATGACCTTCGGAGAGTACATGGCAAAGTGCGGCAAGACTCAGCTCAGAATAGCAGAAACTCAGAAGTACGCTCATGTAACCTTCTTCTTCAACGGAGGAGAGGAAAAGCAGTTTGAGGGCGAGGACAGGATACTTATCAAGTCCCCCGATGTTGCTACATTTGATATGAAGCCCGAAATGAGCGCATACGAGGTCACCGACGCTGTAGTTGACGCTATCAATTCGGACAAGTATGATACTATTATCCTGAACTACGCAAACTGCGATATGGTCGGACACACAGGTATCATGGAGGCTGCTATAAAGGCTGTTGAGGCTGTTGACGAGTGCGTGGGCAGAATGGTTGATGCGATCCTTGCAAAGGGCGGCGTAGCAATGATAACAGCCGACCACGGAAACGCTGACAAGCTCAAGGAAGAAGACGGTTCACCCTTCACCGCTCACACAACAAACCCTGTTCCTTTCATTGTAGTAGGTGAAAAGTGCGAGCTGAGAGAGGGCGGCGTCCTTGCGGATATCGTTCCCACAATGCTCAAGGTAATGGGACTTCCTCAGCCTGCCGAAATGACGGGTAAATCCCTTATCAAGTAATCTATACCGAATGAGAAATACAGCCGCACAAATTACCCTTTGTGCGGCTCAGTCTGTCGAAAAAGTCAGCCGAAAGGGTGGCTTTTTTGCGTAAGAT
>JBJERW010000052.1:0-39842 GCA_051882475.1 Huintestinicola sp.
TTGAGGACGGCGGAAACTACCACCAGTATCAGCCTCTTACAAAGAAGGGCAACGATGCTGCAGGTACAAACTTCAACGACGACCCACTGTGGATGATCCTTTCCACAGCAGCATATATCAAGGAAACAGGCGATTACAGCATTCTTGAAGAAATGGTTGACTACAAGAACGACCCTGCTCTTGCACAGCCTCTCCTCGATCACCTTAAGAGAAGCTTCTACCATGTTGTAAACAACGTAGGTCCTCACGGACTGCCCCTTATCGGCCGTGCAGACTGGAACGACTGCCTTAACCTCAACTGCTTCTCCAGAGTTCCCGGCGAAAGCTTCCAGAACACAGCAAGCAACATTGCCAAGGAGGTTGACCCCGAAACAGGCAAGCCTCTTAACGAGCAGACTGCCGAATCCGTAATGATCGCAGGTATGTTCACATATATCGGTCCTGAGTACGTTGCACTCTGCCGCAAGATGGGCGACAATGCCGAGGCTGACAAGGCTCAGGCTGAGATCGACAAGATGAAGGACGCTATCGTTAAGTACGGCTGGGACGGCGAATGGTTCCTCCGAGCATACGACGCATACGGCAAGAAGGTCGGCTCACACGAAAACGAAGAGGGCAAGATATTCATCGAACCTCAGGGCTTCTGCGTAATGTCCGATATCGGCGGCAAGGAGTTTACAGAAAAGACCATGGCAAGCATCGAGAAGTATCTCGGAACATCTCACGGTCTTGTTCTCAACAACCCTGCATTTACAAGATATATCGTTGAGTACGGCGAGATATCCACATATCCCGGCGGATACAAGGAGAACGCAGGTATCTTCTGCCACAACAACGCATGGATCATGTGTGCAGCTGCATATGCAGGCATGGGCGACACCGCTTTCGATTACTATACAAGAATTGCTCCCGCATATCAGGAGGACGAGCAGCTCCACAGAACTGAGCCATATGTTTACGCTCAGATGATCGCAGGCAAGGACGCAAAGAGATTCGGCGAAGCTAAGAACAGCTGGCTCACAGGTACAGCTGCATGGAATTTCGTTGCAATTTCTCAGTACATTCTCGGTATCATTCCCGATTACGAGGGTCTGAAGATCGATCCTTCCATTCCTAAGGCATGGGACGGCTACTCTGTAACACGTCAGTTCAGAGGAGCAACCTTCAACATCAAGATCGAGAACCCCGACCACATCAGCAAGGGTATCAAGTCCGTAACTGTTGACGGCAATGCTATCGAAGGCAACGTTATCAGCGGAATCACAAGCGGCGTACACGAAGTTGTAGCTGTTATGGGCTGATAAAAACCAAAGAATTAATATTTGAGCCGCAGTATCTCCGTAGTTTTACGGGGAGAGCTGCGGCTCTTTTCTTATGTTATTTATTGATTATCATTGACCTTTGTGAAAAAATATAGTATAATAAAAAAGAACTCTATGCCGAGGTCTTTTAATTGATTTTCAGTAAATAATTTCGGTTACTTATCAGCGTTTCCAAAAAAGAATGGAGCATTATATGATAGATGAGCTTATAAGCAAAGTGGGCAGAATGATAGTTGTGCCCGATATCCGAAAGGTATATAAGCTGCGCCGTGAAATAACTCATTTTCTCGTCCACCATGCGGTAAAGATGAACGACGGGCATTATGACGAATATATCAAGGCAAGGGACGGATATGATATCCTTGTACGGGTATATCCTCCCGAAATTATCAGTCCCAAAAGAAGGATAATACTTTTCTTCCACGGCGGCGGCTGGGTAATATCCGATGTGGACAACTACCATAGGGTGTGCAGGCAGATGGCTCAGATAACGGGAAGCTACGTACTTTCGGTTGATTATCGCCTTGCCCCCGAATATAAATTTCCCGTCGGTCTGGAGGATTGCTACACCGTTGCAAAGAGAGTTTTTGCTGACGCACGCCGCAGAGGCTTTTCTTCCCGTGACATTATTCTTGCTGGGGACAGCGCAGGAGGAAATCTTGCCGCCGCTGTTGCATTGAAGGCACGTGAAACGGGAGATTTCCGTGTACGAAGGGAGATACTGTTGTATCCCGTGACCGCTTGCGATTATTCGGAAAATTCCCCGTACAAGTCCGTCCACGAAAAGGGAACAGGCTGTTTTCTTACGACCGAAAGAATGAGAGGTTTTATGGAGCTGTATGTGAGCGACATCAGTCAGTTAGACGACCCATATGTGGCTCCCATAAAGGCAGCTTCATTTGAAAAAATGCCAGAAACGCTTATCATAACCGCCGAAAACGACCCTCTCAGAGATGAGGGAGAGGCTTACGGAAGAAAGCTGAAGGAAAGCGGCTGTTACGTGAAGGTGTTCCGAATGAAAAAGGCTTATCACGGCTTTTTTACCGCCGATAAGCGCAGTCCCTTTGTAAAAAGGGCATACAGTAAGATACTATACTTTTTCAGTCAGACGGACTGAAAATCCGAGAAAGGATGTTTGCATACATGAGCAGAGGTAGAAGCGCTTCATGGAGCAGGCTTGACAATGCAGCAAAAATTTTTCCATCAACCGTTGAAAAATCCGATACAAGAGTATTCCGCTTTTCCTGCGACCTGAATGAGGAGGTCGACCCCGAAATTCTTCAAAGGGCGGCGGAAGAAGCGGTTGATTGTTTTCCGAATTTCTCCGTGGTCATGAAAAAAGGACTATTCTGGTATTATCTTGAAAAATGCGATATGAAGATAAAGGTCGAGCCTGAAACCGAGCCTGTTTGCTCGGCGATATATGAAGAGGACGTGAAAAAGCTGCTTTTCCGTGTGAACTATTATCACCGCAGGATAAGCCTTGAGGTATATCACGTGCTTTCCGACGGAACGGGCGCACTTTCCCTGCTGAAAAATATCATATACCGCTATCTGATATATGCTCACCCCGACAAGTTTGCGGAAAATCCGCCCATGCTTGACGATGATGCTTCCATTTCACAGAAATGCGACGACAGCTTCCGCAAATATTACGACAAGGACTGCAAGTCATCGGGGGACAAGGCTGTCAGGGCGTTTAACCTGAAAGGGGATATCATCGAGAACGACCGCCTTCATGCCATAGAGGGGATAGCTTCGGTGAAAAAAACACTTGAGCTTGCGCATAAATACAATACAACGCTTACCGTTTTTGTAACCGCCCTGTTCATTATGGCGCTGAGCAAGGAAATGACCGTACAGAGCATGAAAAGACCTGTGACGGTGAACATTCCCGTAAATCTCAGGCACTATTTCCCCTCGGAAACCGCAAAAAATTTCTTCGGCATGATAAGTGTAAGCTACAATTTCTCCGAGAGAAGCGGTGAGCTTGAGGACATAATCTCTGTGGTAAGCGAAGCCTTCAAGGAGAAGCTTACAAGGGAAAAGCTTGCGGTCAGAATGAACGCAATGGCGTCGCTTGAGCATAATCCCTTTGTAAAAATAGCTCCTCTGCCCTTTAAAAATTTTGTCCTGAAAACCGCAAGGCATATAAAGGACAGGCGTGAAACAGCTGTAATTTCAAGCATCGGCAAGATAAAAATGCCTGCCGAATTCGATGAATATATCGATCTTTTTTCCATGTACGTCAGCACGAAAAAGCTGCAGCTCGGCATATGCTCTTACGGGGACAAGCTCACAATGGGGATCACAACGGCGTTCATTTCTACCGATATCCAGCGGAATTTCTTCCGAAGCTTGTCCGAAATGGGCTTGGATATAACAATAAGGTGCAACGATTTTTATGCCGAGCCTGAACAGAAACAGGAAAACAATACGCCCGACGAGGAGTGTGCCCCGTCGGACGAAATTGAAAAAGAATTAGGAAAACGCTGAATAAATCGTTTCAGCCGTTTTTCGTCACCCTCTCAGTGACGGATTTTCGAGCGTTCCTCAAAACGGCGAAACGATTGCTTCGCATTATTCAGCGTTTCCTTAGAATAGTATCGTTTGTCAATGGAGCATACCCGTTGACGGCAGATTGGAGAAAAAATGCAGTATTGCAGAAAATGTAAGGTCAGCGTTGTGGGAAACAAAGCCTGCTGCCCCTTGTGTCAGGGAGAACTGACAGGGGAGCCGTCGGAAGAGGTCTATCCCGAAATTGCAAGACCCAAGATCAGCAGCGAATTCCTGCTGAAGCTCATATCCTTTGTAGCTATCACGGCAATAGTTGTCTGCTTTGCCGTAAATTATATGATCCCCACGGAGGTGCGCTGGTCGCTCATATCCGCTGCGGGAATACTGTGCGCATGGCTTACCACCTCGGTGGGGATAGTGTACAGAAAGCGTGTGCTGAAAAATATAACGTGGCAGCTTTTCCTGATAACGGCTCTTTCGGTTTTGTGGGACCGATTCACGGGCTGGAGAGGCTGGTCGCTGGATTTTGTCCTGCCCTGCGGCTGTGTTGCGTCAATGATCTCGATTTTCATTATCGCAAAGGTGCTTAAAATGAAAGCAGGAGAGTATATTCTGTATATGATAATCGGCGGGATTTACGGAATGCTGCCCTTTATCTGTCTGCTTTTCGGCATGATCCATATCGTTTATCCGTCGGTCATCTGTACGGGTATCAGCGTGATATTTATTGCGGCGCTGTTTATTTTCCGTGGGAAAACCACCCGTGACGAGATGGAAAAACGCTTCCACTTATGATATATCACTTTTTACAGCCGACGCAGCCTTCAGCTCTTCAAGAGTGATACCTCTCCAATCGGCTTCGGCAAGGTAATCGCTGTAATTTTCAAAATAATCGTAAACCTCGGCTATTACGTAGTCATCATCGGATCCTGCAAGCTTTGCAAGATCGCCTGCCGCACCTGCGGAAAGCTCGGTTATCATGTTGATGTCGAAGTCTTCAAGTGAACCGTCAATGCAGCGTGAAATGTTGTACTCGGCAATGATGTGGTCGATGCCGCAAAAGCTCAGAGCAGCAAACATGACCGCAAAAACCAGCGCCGAGATCTTGGCAAGATTAAATCGTGCAAACTGCCGCACAACTGTCAGAATGAAGATCAATGCGATAAGTACCATGAACCATGTGGTGTAGACTCTCAGCCGTGAAAGCCCGTAGGCGCCGATGTACATTATCATTTTGCTGACAGCAGTCGCCACAAGCATTACCGTGAACAGGCAGAGCACGGAGGTCATGATCTTCATGGGGGCAGGGCGCTTGTTTCCGTCATATTTGCAGAAGAGGTTGAATGCGGATATGATGATAAGGTTTATGACCGTTACCGCAAACAGCTCGAAAAATCCTCTGCGTGCATAGCCCGAATAGGTGAAGCCTTCGGGAAGCTCGGAGAAAAACGCCGAGATGAAATATTCAGCCTGAGCGAAGAAGAATATCACATACAGTATGCATACAGGCAGGACCGAAACTATCCCTGCGCCAAGGGGTAGAAATCGTATATTTGAAAGTCCGTTTATGCAGTGTTCGTCGTCCATAACATTTTCGCAGCTTCCCTTTGAGGCAGCATAGCAGATGCCGAAAATGCAGAATGCCGCAGGAAGTCCGATGCCGAACTGAATGATATTCACAACGATTTTTTCAAAGGAAGTGCTGAATATTTTCTCCATAATTTCCGCAAAACGGTTGTCTGCGCTCATTAGAAGAAGTGCCACTGTCAGAGTGGAAGGGACTGCTATCAGCAGACCGATAATACTGTTCCGTATATTTTTGCCGGCGGAGGATTTTCCGACGGCATTTTTTACTGCCTCAGGGCATTTGCCTATCTCCGCAAATGGCATTACTATCACCGATTTTATCAAATCGAACAGAAGCATTTCACGAACCGCCGTGCCCAGCCTGCTGTCCGATCTGACAAGCATGGAGTAGCAGAAAAGCATTATCACAAACAATGCGTCCAGGGACTGAATGAGAAGATTGGAGCATATGGCAATGTTTGCGGAAAATGCGGCAGACAGTATGGTGACCGCTGCAAAAACGCCCTTGTTCATTTTGTGCTCCGATGGGAAAAATATTCCGTATGCCGTAAGTGCAAGAAGATACAGCGCCGTTCCTACCCCAGGGTCGCAGTTTATTATCATCGGGACAGTCAGCAGCTTTACAAAGCCGTATCCAAGAGGCAGCGCAAGAAAGGAAAATATAATTTCCTTTTTGGAAAATTCCGCTTTCGGCGGAAAAAGATAATCTACATTTTCGGGTATATTTGTGCCGTTGATGGCTTCCATAAATATTTACCTCACTTAATTCAATCATTGTCGGAAGTTGTTCCGTCGTTAACGTATTCAAGCAGATCGCCCGGCTGACAGTCAAGGCTCTCGCAAAGCTTTTCAAGGGTGGAAAATCTGATGGCTTTCGCCTTGCCCGTTTTGAGAATGGATAAATTGGCCTGTGTAATGCCTATCTTTTCCGCAAGATCGCCCGAACTTATTTTCCTTTTTGCCATCATAACGTCAAGATTTACTACTATGCTCATAATAATTCCTGCTCCTTTCCGCAATTCCCGTCAGATAGTATAATCATTTTCTTCACGGATAGCGATCGCCGCAGTGAAGCAGTTTTTGATAACTCTCAGGATAAGTCCGATAAAGGCTGACGCAAAGGTGACAACGAAAATCAGTATCCTCAGCCTTGCGAAAATAAGGGTGATAAGTGCAATGGCAAAGCAGCAATAGGAGAGGATACGAAGATATTTAACGTTTTCCTCCACAAAGATCTTATCCTTGCAGATGTTGCCGATAAGCTTGTTTAAAAACCACAGGATAACAAATCCGCATGCAGCGCAGGAATAAAAGGTTATCAGCAGGGGAACGGTCACAATATCGTCTGAAACAGAAAGGGTTTCATAAACCTCTGCCGCATAGGGCATTGCAAAAAGCGCAAGCGTGCATAGAACAAAAGCAGTCTTGATGAGAGCCGATGTAAGCCTGAGGGAAAAATTCTTTTTTGTCATGGTAATATCCTCCCGAATTTTATTGAAAAACGTTTTTCTGTATTTTTAATATATCACATCTTTTTATGTTTGTCAATAGAAAAATATCGAAAAACGATAAATATTTTCTGAAATTCAAAATTGGCGGGCAAACTAAAAGCCGTGCAGCATTAAAGGATGCTGCACGGCAGATTAATAGATTAATTAGAACGCCACAAAACCTCCGCTTGTGGCGACAGGTGCACAGGAGAGAAGATAATCCTTGTTAACGGAAAATCCCTCCTCACGAAGTCTGCCCTCTACCGCAGCATATGCGGTAGAGGGGGTGTTGTTTTCTTGGGAAAGATGTCCGAGGATAAGCCTTGTTGTACCGCTTTTTACAAGCTCCGCCGCAAAGCTGCCGCAGTCCTTGTTGGAAAGGTGACCGACCTTTGAGCGTATCCTTGCCTTCAAATAGGCAGGGTAGATGCCCGTTCGTAGCATCTCTTCATCGTAATTTGCTTCTATAAGCGCCGCCTCGCAGCCTTGGACCGCCGCCATAACCTCGTCGCTCACATACCCGAGATCGGTGCAGAGAGCGCATTTTTTACCGTCCTCAAATTCCACCGTGTAGCCGCATGGCTCGGCGGCGTCATGTGACGTGGAAAAAGAAGATATCTTCATGGTGCCGATGTCTGCGTGATCCTTCATGTCCTCAGCGGAAGAGCCTATCATACCGCTGTCATAAAGGATATCCAGCGTAAGGCTCCGTGCGTAAACGGGGACGCCTGTTTTTTTGGTCAGCATTTTCAAGCCGTTTGTGTGGTCGGAGTGCTCGTGGGTTATAAAGACTGCCTGAATAGCCGACAGACCGATACCGTTCAGCTCCAACGCTTTTTTCAGCCTTGTAAATGAAACACCGCAGTCGATAAGAATGCCCGAAGTCTGCGAGCCTATGTAAACCGAGTTTCCCTTGCTTGAGGAAAACAGCGGATATATTCTTGGCATTTAATAGCTCCTTTCCGTGGCACTGTTCACTTAAAGTCCGTTTTCAAACGTACTTTCCGTCTGCTTGTCCGAAGGCTGAATTGCAGTAAGGGTGTAGCCCGAATGATCTTCCCTGACGATGTATTCGACGTATTTTTCGGGAGAAGGTGTGTCCTCAGATTCAAGCGCCAGCCATGCAGGGGTAGGGGATACGTAACCGACCGTAAGGGTGTAGCTGTCCCCGTTCTTTTCAATGCTTTCAATGGAGGGAGAGTAGGTAAAATACTTCGGATTTGAGGGTATTCTGTAAGAATTTACAGAGATGTCGTAGTAAAAGGGGACTTCCGTGGAGGAAATTGTGCAGTGGGTTATGGACAGACCCGTTCCGAACAGCTTTGCCGCATGCTGCTCGATATCGACTTCGGGAACTATCATATAGTCAAATTCCTGTTCATATCGGCTTTTGTCCTCGTAAAGGATAATATCCCATGCGGCGGCAGAGATTATCGTTTCGTTTCTCAGCTTGACGGTTTTGTCAAAGGGCGCAGGGTCGCAGATGACGATAGGATAAACAAATTTTGCAAATTCGTTTTTCTGCTCGGTGTTTTCGACAATATTTTCAATTCTGTCCGCAGTATATCTGACCGTTGAAACAACGCCGACTCCTGCCATTATCAGAATAAACAGACCAAGGAGAAAATAGAGCGTTTTCCTGCGCTTTTCCGAAACGGGTGCTTTTTCAGGGGCGATCTCTGTGTCGTCCACATCGGAAAGCTCGCTAATCTCGGTAATATCCTCGTTCAGCGCCGAATCGAAAATTTCCTTTATCTCGGCTTTTTCCTCGCCCGATTTGTTGTTTGTGACCTTTTTATCCTTTTTTTTCATATGACCGCCTTTATCTTATCTGACCGCTTCCGTCAATAAGGTATTTGTTTGATGTAAGCTCGTTAAGACCCATGGGACCTCTCGCATGGATCTTCTGAGTGGAGATGCCTATCTCTGCGCCGAAGCCGAACTCTCCGCCGTCTGTGAATCTTGTGGAGGCGTTTACGTATACGCAGGCGGAATCCACCTCACGCTTGAATTTTTCAGCGTTTGCAAGACTGTTTGTAACAATGCATTCGGAGTGACCCGTGGAGTATTTTGAGATATGTTCTATCGCCTCGTCAATGCCCGAAACGACCTTCACGGAGATTATGTAATCGAGAAATTCCGTTGCATAGTCCTCCTCGGTTGCGGGAACAACGCAGCTGCCGAGTATACGCCGAGTTTCTTCGCAGCCTCTTATCTCAACGCTGTGCTCCTCAAATCTTGCTTTCATGGCAGGGAGAAATTTTTCGGCAGCGTCCTTGTGCACAAGCAGGCTTTCCACAGCGTTGCATACCGACGGACGCTGAGTTTTTCCGTTGTCGGTTATGTTGACCGCCATGTCAATATCCGCCGAAGCGTCAACATATACATGGCAGTTTCCCGTACCCGTTTCGATAACGGGAACTGTTGCGTTCTGAGTGACCGCCCTGATAAGTCCCGCTCCTCCTCTCGGAATGAGAAGATCGACATATTCGCTGCACTTCATCAGCTGTGTCGTGACCTCACGGGTGGTATCGTCCACAAACTGAATGATATCTTCGGGCAGTCCTGCCTTTGCGGCAGCCTTGCGCATTACCTCGCAGATTGCCTTATTGGAGTTGTATGCCTCCTTACCGCCTCTGAGGATAACTGCGCTGCCTGCCTTAAGGCAAAGTCCCGCAGCGTCCGCAGTAACGTTTGGACGGGATTCGTATATTATTCCGATAACGCCTATCGGCACTCTTATCTTGGTTATTCTCATGCCGTTGGGACGGACATAACCCTTTTCGGTGACTCCCACAGGGTCGTCAAGCTTTATCAGTGCAAGCAGACCGTCCGCCATGCCCTTTATCCTTCCTTCGCTGAGCTTAAGTCTGTCCTGCATTATCTCGCTCATGCCGTTCTCACGGGCAGCAGCGATGTCCTTTGCGTTAGCTTCAAGTATTTCGGCGGAGTGTTCTGTAAGAGCCTGTGCCATTTCGGCAAGAGCGGCGTTCTTTAAGCTTGTCTGAGCTGTTCCGATAGCTTTTTTTGCAGCGCATGCTTTTGCTCCGAGGGATTCTATGTAAGTCATGTTATCGCAATCCTTTCAGCATTAGTTTTTTTCGGCGGTGAATATCGTGCCGACCTCTTTTCCGTCAAAAAGGTCGTACAGGACATTCGGAGTTCTTCCGTTAAGTATAGCCATGTCAAAGCCTGCGTTCATGGCAAGCTCGGCAGCGTTTATCTTTGTAATCATGCCGCCCGTTCCAAGACCCGATACCGCCCCTCCTGCAAGAGATCTTATCCTGTCGTCGATCTTGTTTACGATAGGGATAAGCTTAGCGTCGGGATTGGTTCTCGGGTCGGAATCAAACAGACCGTCGATATCCGAAAGTATAACAAGCATATCTGCCTTGCACATCATGCCCACGTATGCGGCAAGGGTGTCATTTTCGCCGAATTCAAGCTCCAGCTCGTCGATGGCAACTGTGTCGTTCTCGTTTACGATGGGAATGACATTCTTTTCAAGGAGCTTTTCAAAGGTGTTTTCAACGTTGTTGGTCCTCGGAGTTTCGAGAACATATTTTGTCAGCAGAATCTGAGCCACGTTGATATTATATTCGCCGAACAGCTTGTCGTAAACATACATCAGCTCGCACTGACCGACAGCTGCGCACGCCTGCTTTGTGGGTGTGTCGGAGGGGCGTGATGTAAGTCCGAGCTTGGAAAGACCAAGACCTATAGCGCCCGATGAAACCAGAATGATCTGCTTGCCGCTGTTCTGGATATCCGCAAGCACCTTTACAAACCGTTCCATGCGGCGGATATTAAGTCTGCCTGTTTTGTGGGTGAGGGTCGAGGTTCCGACCTTTATAATAATACGTTTTTTTGAACTGATATCGTACATTGAAAAAATGTCCTTTCGGGTAAATTATCGGTTGACTTTGTTCTGCGGCGTTCCGTTTATGAAACAGCGCAGATTGTCGGCGGCAATTTTGATCAGCCGCTGCCTTGTCTGAACAGGCGCCCAGCTGACATGGGGAGTGATAATGCAGTTTTTTGCTCCCAGCAGAGGATTATCCGCTTTCATGGGTTCGGCGGATACAACGTCCAGCCCCGCACCTGCTATTATTCCGCTGTTCAGCGCAAGAGCAAGGTCGTTTTCGTTGACAACGGGACCTCTGGAGGTGTTTATGATAACTGCCGATGGCTTGCAGAGCTTCAGTCTGTCCATGCATACAAGGTTTTCCGTTTCGCTGTTCAGCGGACAATGAAGGGTTATAAAATCAGATGTTGCGAAAACCTCTTCAAGAGAAACAAAGGTAACGCCTTCTGCCTGTTTAGGAGTTCGTGTGTATGCAATGACCTTCATTCCGAAAGCCTGAGCTATCCTTGCAGCAGCCGAGCCAATGCTTCCGAAGCCGATTATGCCGAGAGTCATTCCCGCAAGCTCGTAGGTGGGGATAGTAAAATATGAGAAGGTGTCCGAGCGTATCCAACCGCCGCTCTGAACGTCTGCGTTGTAATCGGCAGTCCTGCTTGCAAAATGGAGTATGTAGGAAAAAACCTGCTGTGCGACCGCATTTGTGGAGTAGGCAGGAACGTTGCATATGGTAATATTATGGTCGGAAGCTGCTTGCAGGTCGATATTGTTGTAGCCCGTGGCACACAGTCCGATATATCTGAGCTTCGGACAGCTTTCAATTACCTCTCTCGTGAAAACTGTCTTGTTGCATATGGCAGCTTCGGCATCGCCGATGTATTCGACCAGCCTTTCCTGAGGGGTGAGGGGATAGGATACGACCTCTCCCAACTCATAGAATTCTTTCAGAGAAACGTCCCCCTGAGTGACAGTTTTTTCTTCCAGTAAAACTATTTTCATGAGTTTTCACCCTTTTCGGTGGCGTTTTCGCTTTCGTCTGTCACGATGTCCGATTCGGAAGGCTCTTCCGAAGACGGGACAAGCTCATCGGCAGGTTCTGCTGATTCATCTGCCGCCTGTTCTTCCGCCTTTTCCTTCATAGCCTCCTCCTTGGAAACCTTGTGCATATCAATGATCGTCATTATAAACAGAATGATCTCCTCAAGCCCGAGAATATAGAAAAGCGGCTTTGTGTCCGTCACATAAACAAGCATGGTTGAAGCAACGCCTATGAGCATAAGCAGCTCGTAAAGATGCTTTTTCTTGCTGTAGCAGAGTATCAGAAGTATCACGCTTATAACCACAAATCCAACGTGGATATTAAACGGAAGGGGAAATCTTATCGAGTGAGTCATTTTATATGACCATCCTTTCTTTGAACGGGCATCTTACAATTATAATAATCAATTGTGCAAAAAGCCTTAAGTCGGTTTATACATACCGTCCATCTTATCATGAGGATATCCTGCCGAAAAGCCGCATAAAACACATTTTTTCAGCTGAACAGAAAACCATTAAATAAGTATATCACAGAATATCCCTTTTTTCAAGTAGGAAAATAAAAATTGTTTGGCAATGAAAAATCCACCCTGTTTTTGGCAGAGTGGATCCGAACTTATTTTATCCAATAATATGTTATTGTTTATTGACAAAATATAACTTATGAGTTATAATAGTTAGCGGAAGCCATTGCAGGCATATCTGCCTTGAAACTGTGAGCCGCTTTGACAGACGACTCAAGTGCCTCTTTTTTTCTGTCAAGGGACTTGTTTCTGAAATACAGCCCAAGGTCAATGGCAACCATTATAAGATTGAAAAAGTAAACGGCAAGTACATAGTTTATGTTGTGGTTTACAAATTTGCCTATGATACCTGCAACGTAGCCCGTAATGATAACGAGGGTGAACACAAGGCTCTTGCCTGCCGCCGAACGGGTCTTGTAGGATTTGTACACCGAAATAGGCCATGAAATACCGAAACAGATCAACATTAAAGCTTCAAAAATCATTTTTATATACCTCTCCCCGATAAATTTAAAAAATGTGCAATGAATTTTTTTGACCGATGCATTGCAGTTTTGACTTTTGGGGGCAGATCAATGCAGCAAACCTGTACACGATTTTCCGCATTGACCGCCGCACATAATCTTTCCATAAAAAGGTTCTGCCTGCTGTGCACCGCTCAGCTTTCCCTTTCTGTTTCTATTATATCACAGCGACAGATAATGTCAAATATATTATATTTATAGTATTCATAATCTGCATATTATGAATAGCCGTATAATTGCATTTCTCCGTGTTATTGTACAATCATTGGAACACATGATGATAATAATTATGCGTTTTGCATGATGAAGTTAGCTTTCCTGCAAGAAAGGATGATATATAATGGAACTTTCCCAGCTGAAATATTTTTATGAAGCGGCGGAATGTCGGCATATCACAAAAGCAGCGGAGCGCCTGCATATTGCTCAGCCTGCCCTTACCCAGTCCATACGACGCCTTGAAAACGAGCTTGGCGTGAAGCTGTTTGCCAGACGGGGCAGAAGCGTTGGACTTACCGACTGCGGAGAATATCTGTACAAGCAGCTTTCGGGAATACTTGCGTCAATAGACAGTATCCCCGAAGAGCTTGCAAGAATTGCCGAAGTTGAGCAGAAGACTGTTCGGGTAAATATCCTTGCCGCATCTATTATTACCACAGAAATGATAATCGAGTACAAGCGTATCCACCCCGATGTAAAGTTTCACCTTCATCAGAACGCAGATGACGAAAACTGTGACTGTTCCATATCCACGGTCGCATCGGGAATGAGAATTGACAGAAGTCCCCACGGTAAATCGACCTCCATTACGGAAGATATACTCCTTGCCGTCCCTGCCGATTCGCCCTATGCCGAGATGACGAGCATCGACCTGCGCATCACCAAAAACGACGGTTTTATCAGTCTTTCGGGTTCAAAGCCTTTTCATTCCATATGCGATTCTCTCTGCCATTCGGTAGGCTTTTCGCCCAACGTTATTTTCGAAAGCGACAGTCCTTCAACGGTAAGAGATCTGATAGGCGCAGGAATGGGTATAGGCTTTTGGCCCGCATATTCATGGGGCAGGATAAATACCGATAATGTACTGCTGCTGCCTATGTCAAATCCCGTTTGCAAGCGTGAGATAACGGTAGTGTGTCATGCGCCCGATTCGCCTTTGGCAAGCGATTTTTACGATTTCCTTGTAAATAAGCTTACAGCAATAAAAAATCCTTGACAATATGGGAGTCTTGTGCTATAATCCATAGTATGCAGGGGGACTGCGCAGTGTCGGGCAGTTGAGAACGGAATATCCGGACCCTTTGAACCTGTCGGTTAACACCGTTGTAGGGAGCATTGTCTATTACTGCAATTATTTTGCGGCAGCATATATGTTCAAGGTTTTAAGCTCTGCTTTTTGTCCGTTTTTTGCGGCATAAGGCAGAGCTTTTTTGACATTTTGTCAACGTCCGCACTATATAATTACTAATGTACAGAAATTTATTGAAGAAGAAAGGTGACTTATCATCATGAGAGAATATGCAACGCAGATGGAAGCTGCACGAAAGGGAATTATTACTCCCGAAATGAAAACCGTCGCCGAAAAGGAGTATATGACTCCCGAAGCTGTCAGGGAAAAGGTTGCCTGCGGCTGCGTGGCTATACCTGCAAATATAAACCACAGATCGCTGTCTGCTGAGGGTATCGGAAGCGGACTGCGCACAAAGATAAACGTTAATCTTGGCATTTCGGGCGACTGCAAAAATTACGAAACCGAAATGGAAAAGGTAAAAATGTCTCTTAAATTCGGTGCGGAAGCCATTATGGATCTGAGCAACTACGGCAAGACAAATACATTCCGCCGTGAGCTTATTGCCATGTCTCCTGCGATGATAGGCACAGTGCCCATGTACGATGCTATCGGCTACCTTGAAAAGGACTTGCTTGATATAACCGCCGACGATTTTCTCAGGGTCGTTGAGGCTCATGCCGAAGAGGGCGTTGACTTCATGACCATTCATGCAGGTATCAACAAGCGTGCGGTCGAAGCCTTCCGCAGAGAGGGCAGAAAGATGAATATCGTTTCAAGAGGCGGTTCACTGCTTTTTGCGTGGATGGCAATGACGGGCAATGAAAACCCGTTCTTTGAGCGATATGACGAGGTGCTTGAGATACTCCGCAAGTACGATGTTACCATAAGCCTTGGTGACGCTCTCCGTCCCGGCTGTATTGATGATGCAACCGATTCGGGTCAGATAAGCGAGCTTATCGAGCTTGGAAACCTTACCGAGAGGGCATGGAAGAGGGACGTTCAGGTCATGGTCGAAGGACCGGGACATATGGCAATGAACGAAATTGCCGCAAATATGACCCTGCAGAAGAGGATATGCCACAATGCGCCCTTCTATGTTTTAGGTCCCCTTGTTACCGATATTTTCCCCGGCTACGACCATATAACCTCCGCTATCGGCGGAGCTATCGCTGCGGCAAACGGCGCAGATTTCCTCTGCTATGTTACCCCTGCCGAGCATCTCAGACTGCCCGATGTAAACGATGTTAAGGAGGGAATAATGGCAAGCAAGATAGCCGCTCATGCCGCAGATATCGCAAAGGGTATCCCTCATGCACGTGACCTTGACAACAAAATGGCTGAGGCACGTCACAAGGTGGACTGGGAAGCAATGTTTGAAATTGCCGCCGACGGTGAAAAGGCGAGAGAGTATTTTGAAAGCACTCCTCCCGCAGACAGACACACCTGCTCCATGTGCGGAAAAATGTGCGCCGTAAGGACGACTAATATGATACTTGAGGGCAAGGAAGTAAAGTTCTGCACCGAGAAGTAAAAAGGGTCAAATCGCTATGAAAAGGGTAGATCTGATATTATACGGGATAACCGACAGCAGCTATGACAGGCTTTCCGTAGAGGAGCAGATAGAAGCGGCTGCCATGGGCGGAGCTTCTATCATTCAGCTGAGAGAAAAGCATATTTCCGAGGAGGATTATGTGAAAAAAGCCTGCCGTGCGGTAAAGGCTGCTCATAAATGCGGTATCCCTCTTATAGTAAATGACAGTATCGAAGCTGCGCTGAAGTCCGGTGCGGACGGAGTTCATCTGGGACAGTCCGACGGAAGCGCAGCCGAGGCAAGGAAGCTCCTTGGCAGCGAAGCGATAATCGGCGTGACTGCAAAAACGCCCGAGCAGGCTGCTGCTGCCGAGAGGAACGGTGCGGATTATCTTGGCAGCGGAGCAATGTTTGTTTCGCCCACCAAGCCCGACGCTGTGGCACTAAGCACGGCTGAGCTTGCAAATATATGCAAAACAGTATCAATACCCGTATGCGCTATCGGAGGGATAACCGCCGATAACTGCGCAGCCCTCAAGGGTACGGGAATAAGCGGCATCGCAGTTGTATCATCTCTGTTCGGCTCACAGGACAAGAACATTATAGTCATGTCAGCAAAAAAACTCAGGAAAGCTTCGGAGGAGATATGCTGTGAAAGATCTTGGAAGAGTTAAGAAAATACTGACCGTTGCAGGCTCGGATTCGGGAGGGGGAGCAGGGATACAGGCTGATATAAAGACAGTGTCAGCTTTGGGACATTATGCAATGTCCGCAATAACCGCCGTTACCGCTCAGAATACTTTGGGTGTCACGGCTTCGGAACCTGTTTCACCGAATATGCTTTCAATGCAGCTTGACGCTGTATATACGGATATTTTTCCCGATGCCGTAAAGACAGGAATGCTTTACAGCGCCGAAAACGTAAATATCCTTGCGGACAAGCTTGAGGAGTACGGAGCAGTTAATGTGGTGTGCGATACGGTCATCATGTCCACAAGCGGAAAAACTCTCCTTGACGATGAGGGAGTGAATGCGTTCATCAACAGGCTCATGCCCCTTGCGGACGTGCTGACCCCGAATATTCCCGAAGCGGAGAAAATATGCGGCATGAGGATAACCGACCGCAGCGATATGGAAAAAGCGGCGGAGGTCATGTCGGGTCTTACCAAGGGCGCAGTACTGATAAAAGGGGGGCATCTGCCCTTCTGCGCCGACGATCTGCTTTACTGTAACGGCGTATTCCGTTATTTCTGCGGAGAGAAGATCTCAAATCCCAACACCCACGGAACGGGGTGCACTCTGTCCTCGGCGATCGCCGTTTTCCTTGCGGAAGGCTGTGCAGTTCCCGAAGCGGTGAAACGTGCAAAGGAGTATATCACCGCCGCAATATCGGCAGGGTTTGATATCGGAAAGGGCAGCGGACCGCTCTGGCATTTTGTTTGATAGGTATTCGGGCTGATTTGTTGGAAAAATCAGCCTTTTTTAGCTATTTCAGTAATTTTTTTGCAGATAAGTCTTTATTTTTTTATAAAATGGTGATATACTAATTATAATTGCTGCAGATTTGTTTGCATATTTTTACAGTAAATTTTTTCCGAGGTGATCATGTGGCAGAAGCTTTAATAAAGGTCGATTCCATGGACGATATAATCGCCCTGTTCGGCAATTTCGACGAAAACGTAAATTATCTTCAAAGGCAGTATAACGTCGTGATACTGAGCAGGGGAAACGATATCCGAATAAGCGGAGAGGAACCCGATGTGGCACGTGCCCGTTCGGCGATACAAGCACTTCTTGCCATGATCGCCAAGGGCGAAAGCATAACCGAGCAGAATCTGCGGTATATCGGCTCAATGGTGGACGAGGGCACTGCCGAGGAGGCTGTTAAGCTTACCGACGGCGGGATATGCGTTACCGCTTCGGGAAAGGTCGTCAAGGCAAAAACTCTCGGACAGAAAAAATACGTTGACGCTATCGGGAAAAACACTATCGTTATGGGTGTGGGTCCTGCGGGAACGGGAAAGACCTATCTTGCGGTGGCAATGGCTGTAAAGGCGTTCAAAAACCACGAGATAACAAGGATAATCCTTACAAGACCTGCGGTTGAAGCAGGTGAAAAGCTGGGATTTCTCCCCGGAGATCTGCAAAACAAGGTTGACCCCTATCTAAGACCACTCTATGACGCTCTTTTCGATATGATGGGTTCCGATTCCTTTGCAAAGCATATGGAGAAGGGAAGCATTGAGGTGGCGCCCCTTGCGTATATGCGAGGAAGAACGCTTGATGACGCATTCATCATTCTTGACGAAGCTCAGAACACCACAAGGGAGCAGATAAAGATGTTCCTTACCCGTCTTGGCTTTAACAGCAAAATGGTCATTACGGGAGATATTACTCAGATAGACCTGCCCGACGCAAAAAAATCGGGTCTTGTGGACGCAATGAACGTGCTAAAGAACGTGGAGGATATAGCGATCACACGTTTTTCCGAAAAAGACGTTGTAAGACATAAGCTTGTGCAGGATATAATCAAGGCTTACGAAAAAGCCGGAGAAGAAAGAAAGAGGTGACTGTCATGTCAAAGCTCAAAGTCTATATAAAGAACAGTCAGAAAAAGGTAAAAATTCCCGTGGGACTTCGTCTGCTGGTAAGAAAATGCTGTCAGGCGGTGCTTGCTTATGAGGGCTTCGAGCATAACGCAGAGGTAAGCGTTTCCTTTGTGGACAATTCGGAGATACGTCAGCTGAACAAGGTCTACAGGAACAAGGACAAGTCAACGGACGTCCTTTCATTCCCTCTTGGCGAGGACGGCGTATACGATATTAATCAGGAAACGGGGGCAATGCTCCTGGGAGATGTTGTCATATCAATGGAAACTGCGGTCAAGCAGGCGCAGATGTACGGTCACTCTCTTGAAAGAGAGGTCGGCTTTCTGACAGTACATTCCATGCTCCATCTGCTGGGCTACGACCATGAAACTTCTCCTCTTGATGCAGCAAATATGCGTGAAAAGGAAGAGGCTATCCTTGGCGAGATTGGTATCTCAAGGGAGTCGTCCTTTGTGGAGAATAAAACTGAAACGGACAAGTGATTCCGTTTTGCGGCTAAATTACATAAAACAGAGCAGCTGAAAGGAAAAAACAAATGGGAACAAAATCTGTATTCGTTACTATTGCGGGACGTGCAAACGCAGGAAAATCATCGTTGCTTAACGCTTTGATCGGCGAAAAGATCGCAATGGTGAGCGATAAGCCTCAGACGACCCGAACAAAGATAACAGGCGTTCTTACAAAGGGCGATATCCAGTATGTGTTCATGGACACTCCGGGTATTCAGAAGGCGAAAAACAAGCTCGGAGAGCATATGAACAAGACTGTCAGGGATTCGTTCAGCGGCATCGACGCCGTGCTTTTCATGGCGGACGTTACAAAGAAGATAAACGAGTCGGATATGACGCTGATAAACGGCTTCAAGGCTTCAAAAACCCCTGTTATCCTGCTGCTCAACAAGACCGATCTTGTTTCGGAAAAAACGGATATTGCCGTTAGGATAGCTCAGTTTGCGGAGCTTTATGATTTTGCTTCGGTCATTCCCGTAAGCGTTCTCGAAAGGGACGGCATTGATATCGTCATGGAGGAGGTAACGAAGTTTGCTCAAGAATCTCCTCACTATTTCCCAGATGATTCCGTGACCGATCAGCCCGAAAAGGTCATTATGAGCGAAATTATCCGTGAAAAGCTGCTTATCCTCATGAGAGATGAGGTGCCTCACGGAATAGCCGTGACTATCGAAACTCTTGACGAGGGAGAAACACGAAACGGCGAGGATATCCTCAATATCGGCGCAACTATCTTCTGCGAAAGAGATTCTCATAAGGGAATGGTCATCGGAAAAGGCGGAGCAATGCTTCGGAAGGTGGGACAGCTTGCCCGTGAAGAGCTTGAGGAGTTTTTCCGAATAAAGGTAAATCTTCAGCTGTGGGTAAAGGTCAAGGAGGACTGGCGAAACAGAGAGGGACTTATCCGCAATTTCGGTTTATCAAATAATTCCACTGATAAAAACTGACATCGGGGGAATAATCATAGCAGGCGGACAGGAGTGCATATAGCTTTCCAATGTTCGAATTTTTCCCTGCGAGGTGCTTGCTATGACTGAGGTCTATACAGATGAAAAGTGGAATACTTTTGAAAACACAGGTCGGGTTTCCGATTATCTTGCTTACAAGGGTATCGGGGTAAAAAGCTTTTCGGAGGTAAAGGGGGAGCTTGCAGATGCTGACGACAACAGAGGGTGTGGTCATATCACGGAGAGATGCGGGCGACAATGACAGCGTGATAAAGGTGCTTTCCCCTGAGCTTGGACTGATAGAAATAACGGTCAAGGGAGCAAAAAAGCTTACCTCCAAAAACAACAGCTCCACTCAGCTGTTTGCATGCTCGAATTTCTGCTTCAATGAACGAAACGGCCGCTGCTATCTTAACAGCAGCGAGCCGAAAAATATTTTTTACGGCCTGCGCCTTGATATTGAAAAAACGGCGCTGGCCTCGTATTTTGCTGAGATCGTTTCCTACACCGTGACCGAAAGACAGTCGGCACGGGACGTTTACAGGCTTTTCATGAACTGCCTGTATATGCTGTCCGAGGGCAAAAGAAGCTGCCGCTTCATAAAATTCGTGTTTGAAATGCGAATGACCGCAGACCTTGGAATGATGCCGGGTCTGCTTGGCTGTGCGGATTGCTTCCGCTCCGAGGGCGTGAAAATGTATTTTATAATAAAAAACGGTCTGCTTGTCTGCGAGGAGCATATGATGACAAGGCTGCTGTACCCGTCGGCGTGGAACGTTCCCGTTACGGGGGGAATGATCGAAGCGCTGAGATTTGCGTGTCTTAGCGAAATGGACAGGATATTTAACTTTAAGGTATCGGATAAAGCAATGGCGGTGCTTGGAACAATAAGCGAAAGGTATCTGGAAACTCAGTTTGACAGACATTTCAGGACCCTTGATTTCTATAAATCGGTTTCGGACGAGCCGACTCCGCCGCCTGTGCTTCCGGATGAGTGACAATTGTCTGCGAAAGGATAACACAATGAACAAGTATTACAAAATTCTTGAATTACATAAAATTATGGATATGCTGACTGAGCAGGCGTCCAACGAAGAAACAAAGAAGATGATAAGCGCTATCGAGCCTGTTTCCGACCTTGAAAAGGTGAAAACGGAGATAAGAAAGACCGAGGACGCTTTTGAGCTGGCGGTAAAATTCGGAACGCCCTCATTTCTTAATTTCAAGAACATTTTAGGCTCGCTTCAAAGAGCAAGATCGGGAGCGAAGCTTACGCTTAGAGAGCTTCTCGATATCGGAACAATGCTAAGGCAGATAAGAAATCTGTCTGAATATTTCTCCTCCTGCGGCGAGGTGGAGTATTCGATAAACTATCTGTTCGTGTCCCTCACACCGAACAAGTGGCTGGAGGACAAAATATTCAATGCTATAATTTCCGAGGACGAGATATCGGATCTTGCAAGCCCCGCTCTTGCAAATATACGCCGAAAGATAACTCAGGCAGGACTGCGTATCCGTGACAGTCTGGACAAGATGATACGTTCCTCTGAGATACAGAAGGCTTTGCAGGAAAGCATAGTTACTATGCGTGACGGAAGATATGTTCTTCCCGTTAAATCCGAGTACAAAGGCAACGTAAGAGGTATCGTCCATGCGTCCTCCGCAACAGGTTCGACCCTTTTTATCGAGCCTGAGGCAGTCGTTGAAGCGAATAACGATATCAGAGTGCTTCAGGGACAGGAGCAGGAGGAGATCGAGAGGATAATCGCCGAGCTTTCCGCCGACTGCGCTTCCTGCGCCGAAACCATGAAGGAGGATTATCACACCTGCGCAGAGCTTAATCTGTACTTTGCAAAGGCAAATCTGGGCGCAAAGATGAATGCTTCCGTGCCCGAAATATCCGACGATGGTATCATTGACCTTAGAAAAGCACGCCACCCTCTTATTGACAAGGATAAGGTCGTTCCCGTTGACGTGGCGGTGGGAGAAAAGTATCAGGCACTTATCGTAACGGGTCCAAACACGGGCGGTAAGACTGTTCTGCTGAAAACGGTGGGACTGCTTTCGGCAATGACCATGTGCGGTCTGATGATACCCGTTTCCGACGGGTCAAGGATATCGGTGTTCAATAATATTCTTGTGGATATCGGAGATATGCAGAGCATTGAAATGAATCTGTCAACGTTCTCGTCCCACATGGTGAACGTTGTAAAAATACTCAAGGCGGCGGACGAGCATTCCCTCATAATCATTGACGAGCTTGGTTCGGGAACAGACCCTGTTGAGGGAGCAGCTCTGGCGGTTTCCATAATCGAAGCGCTGATGAAAAAGGGCAGCAAGCTTATGGTAACGACCCATTATCAGGAATTAAAAATGTTTGCCATAGAGCGAGAGAATGCGGAAAACGCCTCATGCGAGTTCGATACGAAGACCCTGCAGCCTACCTACAGGCTTATTATCGGTTCTCCGGGAAAATCAAACGCCTTCTCCATTTCGGCAAAGCTGGGACTGCCGGGAGATATAATCAAGGCGGCAAAGGAGCTTGTTTCCGATGACGACCGCCGTTTTGAAGAGGTAGTTGCACAGCTTGACGCTTCACGGAGAGCACTTGACAGGCAGAATACCGAGCTTGCTGCGCTGAAAAAGCGTCAGCAGGAGGAAGCGGCTGCCCTTGAAAAGGAAAAAGCGGACTTTGAAGCCGCAAAGGACGCCGAGTTTGAAAAGGCGAGAATACAGGCGATGCGCATTGTGGAAAGCTGTCGTATGCAGTCGGATAAGCTCCTTGACGAGCTTTCCGATATCCGCAAAGAGCGGAACAAGGAGGAGTTCGACCGTCGTTCGGCTGAGGCGAAGGGAAAAAGCCGTGGTGCTCTGGATAAGATGTTCGACGAAGCAAATCCCGTCAGAAAGCGTGAGCTTAAAGAATACAAGCCGCCCCGTCCGTTCAGAAGAGGGGACAACGTTCTGCTTGTTGACATCAACAAAAAGGGTATCCTTGCAAGCGACCCCGACTCCAACGGAAATGTTTTCGTTCAGGCAGGCATCATGAAAACCAAGACCAATATCAGCAAGCTGAGGCTTATCGAAGCGGAAAAGGTGAGCTACAAGAACAAATCAGTTGTTTCCAAGGCTCAGGTTTCGGGAAAGCTCAGCCGCAGCAGCAGTATGGAGCTTGATATAAGAGGCTGTGCCGTTGACGAGGGTATTCACGAGGTGGATATGTTCATCGACAATGCGGTGCTTGTCAATGCGGGAATAATCACGATCATTCACGGAAAGGGTACGGGACTGCTCAGACAGGGTATCCAGCGGCATCTGAAAACCCACCCCTCAGTCCGTTCCTTCCGAAACGGCGTGTTCGGAGAGGGCGAGGACGGAGTAACCATTGTTGAACTGAAATAATTGATACAAATTTTTAATCAATGTGTAGACAAAAAATCTGCACAAAATCCATATATGCAAGCTTTTGCTTGATTTTTTGTACACATTTAGATTAAAAATTTGTATGAAATGAAAAAAGTGCGCTTTGTTATCAGATCAATCAGATAACTGAGCGCACTGAGTTTTTATATACGATATCTCCGCTTATGGAGATACGTCCGATAGAATATGACGGGTTTTCGATTTTTTTTAGTATTGCGTCAACGGCGGTGAGGGACATTTTCTCGGTGTTAACTTCAATGGTGGTTATCTTCGGCTCGGAAACCTCGGAATAGACCGAGTTGTCGAAGCCTGTTACCGAGATGTCCTCGGGAACACGAAATCCCTCTTTTTTCAGCTGCTTTATAAGCATGCAGGCAGTCCCGTCGCAGTTGCAGACAAATGCGGTGGGCATATCCACAGGCAGCTGTATGGGCTTTAGAAGACCGTTTTCGTCACGGTCGTCGAGGACGTAATTGGAGCTTACATGGATATGATGCTCCATGAGAGATTTTACATAGCCCAGATATCTGTCCTGAATAGAGCTTGTTGCGTTGACGCTGCCCACAAAGGCAAGCTTTCGGTGTCCCATGCTGATAAGGTAATTGGTCATGTCATATGAAGCGTAAAATCCGTCGCATATGACGCAGTCGATATTCTTGCGGTCGTCGTAAAAATCCAGAAATACTGCATGGATATTTCTCTGCTCAATAAGCTCGGTGTACGCTTTGGATATCTGTCCGAGAATAATCATTCCGTCTATCTTGTCAGCTTCGAGGAGCTTTGGATATTCCAGATTTTCCTCGTCCTTTACCGACAGGGTGTGAAAGAAAGCATATTTGTTCCGCTGCTGCAGCATGGAGGATATATGCTTGTAATATTTCAGATAAAAGGAGTCTGCGTCAATGAACCGTGATGAAGCGAGAACTCCGATAACGTTGGTGCAGCTGTGGGAGGATTTTTTTCTGATAGGCGGGGCATATCCCATTTCGGCGGCTGTCCGCTTGATTTTTTCTCTCAGCTCTTCGCTGACTCCCTTCTGACCGTTGAGCGCCTTTGACACCGCTACAATGCTTATTCCAAGACGTTCCGCAATATCCTGAAGCTTGACCGATTTTGCCACCTTGCCGCCCCCTTTTTACTCATTAATGATATAAAAGTATACATGATAAATTTTAACGTGATATGAATTTTTTATATAATAAAAATAGCGGTGCGTCCGACGGGAAAAAGGACGCACCGCAGCTATGTCATGGAGAAACGGTTATGTTTGGTTAAATGTTAGTGTTTTTTCATCAGAAAAAATTAGCAGCTGCCCTTGAAGCAATTTCTGATGAAGCTGATAAGAGCTGAACAATCAAAAAAGCACATTATGATTTTTCCTCCTTTTTTTATTTCCCATTTCCTTGGGATATTTATATTATAACAGCATTTCGGCGCTGTTTCAAGCTGTAATTTCAGGGATTTAAAACGGTAAAATATATGGATTTTTGTTTCCGCTATATAACGTATTATTTGGCACTAATATAAAAAAACGTACCCGAAAAAATGCTTTCGGGTACGCTCTGCTGTACATGAATTTTACTTTCCGATAAGACGAAGAATATCGCTTTTCGGAACAGCGCCGATGATCTTGTTTTCAGCCTTGCCGTTCTTTATGAAAATAAGTGTGGGTATACTTGAGATACCGAATGCGCTTGCAAGCTCAGGCTGTTCGTCAACGTTTACCTTGCCTATCTTCACGTCCGTGATATCTTCGGCGATCTCGTCAACTATGGGGGATACCATTCTGCACGGTCCGCACCATTCCGCCCAGAAATCTATGAGAACAGGCTTGTCAGAGTTTTTAACCTCTGCGTCGAAGTTTTCCTTTGTAATTTTTAAAACTGACATAATCACGCTTCCTTTCTGTTGGGGACACGCTGAATAATGCGAAGCAATCGTTTCGCCGTTTTGAGGAACGCTCGAAAATCCGTCACTGAGAGGGTGACGAAAAACGGCTGAAACGATTTATTCAGCGTTTCCTTATTCATTGCTTTTGTAGTAAAGCATACAGTGACAGTATCCGCTGAAATCGGGATCCTTTATCTGATCCCTGAATTCCCTGCACATACATTTGTTGTCATCGGTTCTTTCAAGGCGGCAGGGACAGTAACCCCCTGTCCTTTCAAGACCCTCTTTTACTGTTTTTACAATTTCCTCGTCGGTGTTGAATGTTACTTTCATAGCGGCAGCTTGTTCGCAGGGAACAATTCTCCTTTAAATTATTTGCTGGCATTTATTATAGTATACCCATTTCGTATTATTTATTCATCATCTTTTTTGGAGGAATTTGTTAAGGAACTGTTATCCTTATTGCAGCACCCTCCGCATTGGGAGCAGCAGCCCGAACAGCCAATGTGTCTGCCTTTTTTGGAAGAAACGATAAGGTATCTTACTGCGCAGAACATGAGAAAAAGTATTATTCCCAAAGCGATATAATCGGCAAAGCTCATAGCATAGCTCCTTCAATAAAATATGTATCAGAAAATAAGCGAGGCGGCGGAATAAACAGCAAACGACGCTATCCATGCAACAGCGCATTGGATAACCACGAACGCCAAAGCCGCAAATCCCGAATGCATTTCACGCTTGACCGCCGAAACTGCTGCAACGCATGGAGTGTACAGCAGACAGAATACAAGGAAGCTGACCGCTGCGGCAGGTGAAAACAGGCTTCCGAGAATAAGAGGAAGCTGTTCTGTGCTTGAAGCGCCCACAAGCACTGACATTGTGGATACTACCGCTTCCTTTGCGGTAAAGCCTGTGATAAGGGCAGTCGATATCCTCCAGTCATCAAAGCCGAGGGGAGCGAAAACAGGGGAGATAATCTGTCCGATTGCGGCAAGCAGGCTTGCGGAGCTGTCCTCCACCACGTTAAGACGGCTGTCAAAGGTCTGAAGAAACCATATGACCACCGATGCCGCAAAGATAATGGTAAACGCCTTTGTGATAAAGTCCTTTGCCTTATCCCACATCAGAAGGACAACGCTTTTAAGTGACGGCAGACGGTAATTCGGCAGCTCCATAACAAAGGGCACAGGGTTGCCCTTGAATTTTGTTCTGCTGAGTATCACGCCGTAAATAATTCCGCAGAGTATCCCGAAAAAGTACAAAAGACACATTACAAGAGCACTTTTGTCGGGGAAAAATGCCATTGAAAACACCGAATAGATGGGCAGCTTTGCACTGCAGCTCATGAACGGCGTCAGGAATATGGTCATTTTTCTGTCCCTCTCCGAGGAAAGTGTTCTTGCTGCCATAATTGCGGGAACAGAGCAGCCGAAGCCGATTATAAGCGGAACGAAGGAACGTCCCGAAAGACCTATCTTACGCAGTATCTTATCCATGACAAAAGCAACTCTTGCCATATAGCCGCTGTCCTCCAAGATAGAGAGGAAGAAGAAAAGCACAACTATTGTAGGCAAAAAGCTGAGTACGCTGCCAACTCCTGCAAATACTCCGTCGATGATCAGGCTGTGAACAACGGGATTAAGCCCGTAAGCGGTCAGCGCAGAATCCGCCGCAGCGGTAACTGCGTCTATCCCCGACGAAAGCAGGTCGCTTAAAAATGCGCCTATCACGCCGAATGTAAGCCAGAAAACCAGTATCATTATAAGTATGAACAGGGGGATCGCAAGATATTTGTTTGTGAGAACGCTGTCGATCTTTACGCTTCTGATGTGTTCCTTGCTCTCGTGGCATTTTACAACCGATTCGCTGCATACGCTTTCGATGAACTCGTATCTCATGTCGGCAATGGCAGCGTTTCTGTCCATGTCCAGCTCGCTTTCCATTTCGGTTATGCTGTGTTCGATCATGTCAAGCTCGTTTTGGTTAAGCTCCAGCATTTTTGTTATCTCAGGGTCAGCCTCAACCAGCTTAGTTGCGGCAAATCGCCTGCTTATCTCTGCGTTGTCGGCATGGTCCTCGATAAGGTGACAGACAGCATGGATACATCTGTGAACGGCGCCGTTACAATAGTCTATGCGCTGTGGGGGAGTTTTCTTTTTCGCCTGCTCAAACGCCACCTCGATAAGCTCGTCAATACCCTCGTTTTTCGCTGCGGATATGGGTACCACAGGGATACCCAGCCGCCGTGACATTTTTGCAACATCGATAGTTCCGCCGTTGTTCCTTACCTCGTCCATCATGTTCAGCGCAAGGACCATGGGTATCTTCATCTCGATCATCTGCAGGGTAAGATAAAGATTTCGTTCGATGTTCGTGGCGTCAACTATATTAATGATACCGTCGGGCTTTTCCTTTATCAGAAAATCTCTTGTGACGATCTCTTCGTTGGTGTAGGGTCTGATGGAGTATATACCGGGAAGATCGACCACTGTGCAGTCCTTGTGACCCTTGATCTCACCGCTTTTTTGTTCAACGGTAACTCCGGGAAAGTTTCCGACGTGCTGATTGGAGCCTGTCAGCTGATTAAAAAGTGTGGTTTTTCCGCAGTTCTGATTTCCCGCAAGAGCAAAAATCATTTTTATTCATCCTTTCAAGGCTTTTCCATGGCAGAATCATTCTGCGGATATGGTTTCGTCTTCCGTTTTTATCTCGATTTTTTTTGCGTCGTCAAGACGAATGGTCAGCTCGTAGCCTCTAAGATGAAGCTCAATTGGGTCGCCCATAGGCGCAACCTTTCTGACCATGACCTTTGTTTTGGGGATAAGTCCCATGTCAAGCAGACGGCATCTGAGGGGACCTTCTCCGCCGACTGATGTTATAACTGCGGTTTTTCCGATCTCAAGCTTATCGAGCGTCATGATATCCTCCGAAATAAAAAATTAGCATTGGGTAACTGTATGTGACAGCTAAACCTATTTAGTTATTTTTTGACAATTATTCACTATGTAAATTGTATTACTTATTGCAGATAATGTCAAGAAAAATTTTTCACAAGATTAAATAGGGTTTTACGATAAAATTGTTAGATGTGACTAACATCGTTCATTCCGCAGATTATCATGCAGGACCACCTAAAAATATCATAAAAAACGGCATTGCATAGCGGTAAGCATATCCTTTTTCAGAGCACATTCGGCTTTGTCCGCATCAGTCTTTTTGCCGAAAAGACCGAAAACCGCCGAGCCGCTGCCTGTCATGCATGCACACGCCGCCCCGTTTTCAAGAAGGATATTCTTAATAAGAGCGACCTGAGAAAGCTGCGTTACCTCGTCGAAAATGTTTCTGCAATTTTCGGCAAAGCCGTTGAAGTCGGAGTGCTTCTCCCTGAAAAATTCGGGTGTTCCCCACGTTTCGGCGGAGCGGTCAAGGCTGTCTATTGCGGCAAAGGCTTCCTTTGTGGATATTCCGTCCTTTCCTTTGCCGATAACGATATATCCGAAATCAATGGTCGGCAGAGGTTCCATTATCTCGCCGATACCCGTGCACAGGGCACAGCCGCCCTTAATGCAGAAGGGAACATCTGCCCCGATTTTTACCCCAAGCTCCAACAGCTGTTCTTCTGTGAGAGGGTTTCCGTGCAGGAAATTAAGTCCCAGTATAACAGCCGCTGCATCGGCGCTTCCGCCGCCCATTCCTGCCTGTGATGGTATGCGCTTATCTATATATATGCTTACCCCCTCAGATGAAATT
This sequence comes from Huintestinicola sp., assembly GCA_051882475.1. Taxonomy (GTDB): domain Bacteria; phylum Bacillota; class Clostridia; order Oscillospirales; family Ruminococcaceae; genus Huintestinicola. Next base: position 28,811 of record JBJERW010000052.1, read on the forward strand.
CCTGCCGCCGAATAAAAGGACTCGGCAGCTTTGAAGCATATGTTTCCGCCGTCTGAGGGTATGGAGCTGTCGGAGCAGGAAACGGTGATAATGCCGCTGCAGTTTAGGGTGAGCTTTACGGTGTCGCAGAGGGAAACACGGTGCATGACCGTGCTCAGCAGATGATAACCATCCTCACGCTTTCCCGTAACGTCAAGAAATAGATTTATTTTTGCATATGCCGCAAATTCGGCGTGTTTTTCCGTCATCATATCACCCCCATTATGCCATATAGTGTCCCGAAATGAACCTGTCCTCTGTGCATAGCTTGTCGATAGCCGTGATGACCGCCTGCGACCTGCTGTTGCTGAACCTGTTGCAGACCGAGAACCTGCCGTCCTCCGTCCTGATTATGGTTACATAGTGGGAGGAGGACATATACGGCTTGCCCGTCCAGTAGCATAATATCCCTATCCTTACCGAGTTCATAACGCTTACAAAATCGACGTAGCTTTCGGCTTTCATGGAGGGTATCCTGTTTTCGTTCAGATATTTGTCCAGCTTTTTCGGGTCTGTGCCGAAAATACCGCCAAAATGCAGCACAGAGTTTTCCATTCCGAGGATTATCTCGCACAAGTCTGCCTTGACTCCCGACGCAGTCAGTGCATTGTAAACTGCTATAGGTCCGCAGCCGTTTGCCGAAACTGTCAGCAGACCGTAACGCATCCTTGAGATAGGGCAGGTCTTCTGACCGTTTATGATGCCTTCGGGACGGTGGATTTTTCTGTTGAAGTCAAAGTGCTTTTTGCTTGTTGACGAAGCGTGGGGGAGTATCTCAGATGAAGCTTTCATTTGCGCAGTCCTTTCAAAAAAAGGCAGCGCACAGAAAAACAGATCTGCGCAGCTGCCGAATTTATGGTGATTATTTCTTTAAGTCCTTTAAAAATTCCTTTATCCTGTCAACCGCAGTCATCAGATGCTTTAATGAGTATGCGTAGGAAATTCGGATATATCCCTCGCCGCATTCGCCGAATGCATTTCCGGGAACCACCGCAACGTTGTGCTCGAACAGCAGACGTTCGCAGAATTCCTCGCTGGAAAGTCCCGTTGATTTTATGCTGGGGAATACGTAAAATGCGCCCTGAGGCTCAAAGCAGTCAAGACCGATGTCATTGAGCGCCTGAACGAGCCATTTGCGGCGGATATCATATTCCTGACGCATTTTCTCGATATCCTTAGTGCATGAGGAAAGGGCCTCCACAGCCGCATACTGTGAAATGGTCGGCGAGCACATGATGGCATACTGATGAATTTTCAGCATCTGCTGCATAACCGGAGCAGGACCTGCAACGAAGCCCATTCGCCAGCCTGTCATTGCAAAAGCCTTGGAAAATCCGTCAACAAGAAGAGTGCGCTCCTTCATGCCGTCGATCTGAGTGATGGAGCAGTGCTTTCCGCAGTATGTAAGCTCGCTGTAAATCTCATCGGAGAGCACCATGATATCCGTATCCCTCAGCACCTCGGCAATAGCCTCAAGGTCGCTTTTTTCCATGACAGCGCCCGTGGGATTGTTGGGAAAGGGTAGAATGAGAAGCTTTGTCTTGTCGGTTATCTTTTCACGGAGAGCCTCTGCCGTCAGCCTGAACTTGTTTTCGGCAGTGGTTTTTATTGAAACGGGAACTCCTCCCGTCAGCGTGACGATAGGTGCATAGCATACAAAGCACGGCTCCACGATAAGAACCTCGTCGCCGGGGTTTACAACTGCTCTGATACCGATATCAATTGCCTCCGAGCCGCCTACGGTAACGATTATCTCATGTTCGGGGTCATAGTGTATCTTCAGCTTTTTGTCGATATATCCGCATATGGCGTTTTTCAGCTCTGTAAGTCCCGCATTGGAGGTGTACTTCGTCCTGCCCTTTTCAAGATTTTTGATTGCCTCCTGACGAATGGGCCACGGAGTCTGAAAATCAGGCTCGCCGACGCCAAGGGATATAACGCCGTCGATAGTAGCCGCAACGTCAAAAAATTTACGAATGCCCGAAGGTTTTATCACTTTGCACTTTTCGGACAGAATTTTATCATAGTCGATCACGGAGAAACGAAACCCCTTTCATCTGCGGCTTCTCCCTCAATAAAGAAGCCTTGTTCTTTATACTGCTTGAGGACAAAATGAGTTGACGTTGAGATAACGCCCTCGATTGTTGAAAGGCGCTGAGCCACAAAAAGGGCGATCTCCTTGTAATTTGTTCCGCTGAGAGTAACTGCAAGGTCGAATGAGCCTGACATCAGTGTCACGCTGTCAACCTCGTCGTACATCATTATTGTTCTTGCAAGCTCGTCAAATCCAAGCTCTGCCTTGGGAGTTATTTTTACTTCAATAAAGGCTGTAACTGCGTTTTTGTCAGCAAGATCCTCGTTGAGGATAACGCTGTAGCCTTTGATAACGCCTTTTTTTTCATAGTCTGCGATACGGGCCGCAACATCGTCTGCGGTTGTGCCGAGCATTACCGCCAGTTCGTCGTTGGAAAGCCGGGCATTTCCTTTTAAAAGCTTGAGAAGAGAATCCATAAATACCATCCTTTCGTATCGTTATACTAAAAACCAATTAAACTGTAGACAAAAAATCTTCGCATAATCCATATATGCAAGATTATGCTTGATTTTTTTACAGTTTTTAAATGTTTTTTAGTATTAGATCATGATACTGTATACCATGATACAATTTATTATACAATTATTTTTCGCTTTTGTCTATACAGATTTGCAAAATTAAAGGAATATTTATTATTTTTTGTAAAATATGCTTATTTTACACCACGTGGCGGAACAAAAAATGTGCGGTGAAGAATCAAATTGTGAATATAACAGAAAATACGTGCTTAAAGGCATTATAATATGTAAATTTTTATTGATGAAAATGCAGGAAAAATATTTTAAAATTGCAAAATATGCGATTGATTTATATTTTGTTTACTAAAAATATACATAAGCATAACAACTTCGGACGATTTGCTCACAAAGTCATATTTTGTCGGAAAAGTTAGGCGTTGACAAAACTGAACAAATGTGGTAAACTAAAACCATAGTAAGGCAAAGGTGCTTGAAACTCTTATTTTAAAAGGTTTCGAGCACCTTCTTTGTTTTACGCAGATTTGTAAAGTGAGATGATTTTATGGTTACGCCTGTTGCAAACGCAAAAGAGATCAACAAGCTTCTTGCAAGATACGGAGTAAAATTCGGCATCTACAAGAACGGCGTCTTTAAGGAACAGCTGTTTCCTTTTGATGCAATTCCGAGAGTGATTTCCTGCAAAGATTTCGAGCAGATGGAAAAGGGACTCATTCAGCGTGTCAATGCTCTCAATATGTTTCTGAAGGACATATATACCGACAAAAAGATCGTTGCCGACAAGATAGTCCCCGAAGATTTCGTGCTGATATCAAAGGGTTTCCTGCCCCAGTGCGACGGCGTAGTTCCGTCAAAGGGAGTGTTCAGCCATATTTCGGGCATTGACCTTGTTCAGGCGGAGGACGGCACATGGTATATCCTTGAGGATAACCTGAGAGTTCCGTCGGGAGCGTCCTATCCGCTTATCGCCCGTGACCTCTGCCGCATGGCAAGCCCCGAAGCTTTTTCCGATACTCCGGTTGTGGATAACAGAAACTATGCCGAGCTTTTAAAGGAAACCATGGACAGCGTAAACTGCGGCGGAATAAACGTTATCCTTACCCCCGGCAGATACAATTCCGCATATTTCGAGCATTCCTATCTTGCCGAAAAAACGGGAGCGCTGCTTGTTCACAACAGCGACCTTTATGTGGACAACAATATCCTTTACGCCCGTGACTACAAGGGAACGGGTATCCGTGTAGGAACGGTCTACAGAAGAATATCCGACGAGTATCTTGATCCTCTGACCTTCCTGCCCGAATCGCTTATTGGCGTTCCTCATATCATGGACGCATACCGTGCGGGAAACGTGGCTATCATGAATGCTCCCGGAAACGGTGTTGCCGATGACAAGGGTACATATTATTTCGTTCCTAAGATGATAAAATACTATCTCGGAGAAGAGCCTATCCTCAAAAATGCTCCCACCTATCTTCCTTTCTATGAGGAGGACAGAAAGTATGTCCTTGACAATCTGGATAAGCTTGTCATCAAGGACGTTTCCGAGGCAGGCGGCTACGGCGTAATATTCGGTCGTGACCTGACCAAGGAGCAGCTGGAGGATATGAAGAAGGTCATCACTTCTCAGTCACGTCGGTTTATCGCTCAGGAGGTCATCAATTTCCTTGACCTGCCCATAATCGACGAGGACGGCAGCGAGGTCATGAGAAAAGCGGATCTCCGTGCCTTCGTTCTTTCGGGCGGAGATTTCACAAAGGTATGGGCAAGCGGACTGACAAGATTTTCACGCAACCCCGATTCATTCGTAGTTAATTCATCTCAAGGAGGAGGCTTTAAAGACACATGGGTGCTATCTCGATAGAAACAAGCTCAAGCCTTTACTGGCTTGGCAGATATACAGAGCGTGTCTTCACAACGCTTAATTCATTTTTCCGTTATTACGACAAAATGCTGGACGGAGGTCCCGAAATAAGCTATCAGACATATCTTAACTGGCTGAGTATCCCCGATATATACGGCAGCACAGAAAGATTTTTCGACTGCTATCTTTTCGACAAGGAAAATCCCGATTCTATCCGCTCAAATTTTGAGCGTGCTCTGGGAAACGGAACGGTTGTCCGTGAAAAGATAAAGACGCCGTCCCTTTCATATCTCCAGCTGGCTCTTGACAGCTTCAAAAAATGCAGAGGTACGGAAAAGGTAAGGTATGACCTGCTGCCTGTCCGTGACAGGATATATGCGTTCTGGGGCAGTGTTGAGAGTAATATGACCGATATCGAAGCAAGAGATATCCTGATGTTCGGTCAGGCGGTGGAAAGAATGGATCTGTATTTCAGATTTTCTCTCCCCTTTGAAAGTATCTCTTCCGAGTTTGAAATTCTGGACGACCTCATTCAGAAGAATATCAGAAGAGTACCCGATCTGTTTGACATAAAGTGCTATAACGGGCTGAAGGATGTTATAGAAATGGGCGATAACTGGACTGACTGCCGCAACGAAGCTATCTGCTGCCTTGAAAGACTTTATGAGGAGCCGACCTTTGAAAATACTGCGGTTTTACTATAAGACAAGTCTGGAATTTCAGACCCCCATAAAGGAGCACGTGTTCTCGCTTAAGATCGTTCCTCAGTCTGACGGCAGACAGGCTGTACTTTCAAATACGATCACCGTAGCTCCCCCCGAAGATACCGTCATATGGTTTTCGTCGGACAGCTTCGGCAATAAAATAGCCGCAGGACGGTGCGGCAGTCCCCACAGCAGCTTTTCCTTCGAGATAACCGGAGAAGCGGCTGTGTCCGCCGACTGCTACTCAAACGGCGAGGACAGACCTTTTTACTACAGCTTTTCCCCCATGACAGAGCCGAGCGAAAAGCTTCGTGATTTTTACCTCAGCAATTTACCCCCTTCGGGCACAAGATTTGAACGGGCAATGTCCTTGTGTAATTCTCTTTATGAGAATTTTACCTACGCAAAAAACAGCACGGGAACATCTACCACCGCCGCTCAGGCTTTTGAACAGGGAATGGGAGTGTGTCAGGATTACGCTCATATCTTCCTTTCCCTTTGCCGAATGGACGGTATTTCATGCAGATATGCCGCAGGTCTTGCCTGCGATGAAGGGGAAACTCACGCATGGACGGAAATATTTGACGGAGGCAGCTGGTTCGGCATTGACCCCACAAACAACTGCCTTGTGTCCGATAAGTACATAAAGCTTTCACAGGGACGTGATTTCGGCGACTGCGCCATTGAAAGAGGACTTTATCTCGGCGGCAGCTCATGCAAGACCGAGATCGTTTCCCGACTTGAAAGCGTAAATTGACAGGAAAGGAGCTATGCTTCATTTATGATAGAAGTAGTGGCTGAAACCAGCCTTGCAGTCAACGAAAAGCTTGTTATACGGAAAAACCGTATCTATAACCCCAACAAGGTCAAGAACAAGGACGGCTGCAAGCGCATTTGTATAGTTACGGGAACTCACGGCGACGAGCTTGAGGGGCAGTATGTATGCGCCCGTCTTGCGTCACTGCTTTCCGAAAATTCGGACAAGCTTGACGGTATAGTTGATATTTACCCTGCCCTTAACCCTCTTGGAATAGATTCCATAACACGCGGAATCCCCATGTTCGACCTTGACATGAACAGGATATTCCCCGGCAGCAGCGATGGCACGATGGCGGAATGTGTGGCTTCCGAGATAATCAATGACATTCTCGGAGCGGATATCTGCATTGATATCCATTCAAGCAACATTTATCTGAAAGAGATACCACAGGTGCGTATCAGCGACATAACTGCCGAAACTCTTGTTCCTTATGCCAAAATGCTGAATATTGATTTTGTTTGGGTGCATCAGTCGGCAACGGTACTTGAATCCACTCTGGCTCATTCCCTTAATATGAGGGGCGTAAAGACCCTTGTTGTGGAAATGGGCGTCGGAATGAGGATAACCAGAAGCTACTGTGACCAGCTTATTGACGGTATCCTAAATCTGATGAAAAACACGGGCATATGGACGGGAGATACAAAGCCTGTAAGAGAGCCAATAGTTTCCGCAGGAATGACGGTGGATTTCATAAATTCCGCAGCGGCAGGCATATTTGTTCCCGAAGTATCCCATTGGGTGGATATATCCGCAGGGGACTGCATCGGATATGTTATCGACCCCGCAACGGGAAATATCGAGGAGAGAGTGACATCTCCCTGCAACGGAAGAATATTTACTCTCCGTGAATATCCCGTGGTTTACGGCGGTTCGCTTATCGCACGTATACTCAGCAGCGAAACGGGAGGACAGGAAAATGCGTAAGAAGATAATCTATTCGTTAAGCTCTCCTCACCGTGAGAATATGGACGTTATCGGATATTATTTCGGTCAGGGCAGCAAGTCGGTATGCATAATGGGTGCGCTGAGAGGCAACGAGGTACAGCAGATGTACGTCTGCTCACAGCTTATCCAAAGGCTGAAAAAGCTGGAGGCTGAGGGTGCGATCACATCGGGTCATGAGATACTCGTTGTTCCCTGCGTGAACTATTATTCCATGAATATAGGCAAGCGCTTCTGGACAATGGACAACACCGATATCAACCGAATGTTCCCCGGCTATGACCTCGGAGAAACCACACAGCGTATAGCCGCAGGAATATTTGAGCAGATAACAGGCTACGAGTACGGAATACAGCTTGCAAGCTTTTATCAGCAGGGAGATTTTATCCCTCATGTAAAGGTCATGGATACGGGCTTTGTTGACCCCGAGTTGCTTAAATGCTTCGGTCTGCCATATGCTTTTGTACGAAAGCCGAAGCCATACGATACAACGACCCTTAACTACAATTGGCAGATTTGGGAAACAAAGGCGTTCTCACTGTTTTCGGGAACGACAGATGTTATCGACCAAAAATGCGCCGATATTGCCGTTGAAGCGATAATACGCTTTATGAAAAACAGCGGAATTATCAATACAGTTATCCACAGCGGATATATAACCGAAGTGATACACGAAGAAAACAACGTGCAGATGCACGCCTCCTGTTCGGGCATATTCCGTCCGCTGAAAACTGCAGGAGATGATATCGTCAGGGGAGAGCCTGTCTGCGAGATACTTCACCCTCTTGAGGGAAACGTTATCTGTACGCTGAACGCTCCCTGCGACGGTCTGATATATTTCTGCTTCAATCAGCCGCTGATAATTGAAAAAACGGTCATTTTCAAGATCATCAGAAAGCAGTAGGCGCATTCCAAAAAAATATAACCATAAAAAACCGGGCACTCCCCGGTTTTTTATGGTTATAAAAGATTTTATGTGTTTATCAGCTTCATTCCGTTGTCCTCGATAAGTCCCGTGATAACAATGTTCAGGCTGGTTTCATCGTTTCGCAGATTAATGACCTTTTCGCTGTCTTTCAGGGAAACGATAGGTCTTAACGGCTGATCGGGGAAATTCTTCATTACCACCGCTTCCTTGCCGTTTGACAGATAAACTCCCGAACCTACAGGATAGGGTGCGACCTTACGCAGGAACGCCCTTACGATATCCTCGTCAAAATGTGTTCCCGTGCCGCCCATGATGTATTCTATGGCTTCGTTTGGAGGACTCGGAGTACGGTACGGCCGCTGAGAGGTCAGAGCGTCATACACGTCCGCAACCGCAAGTATCCTTGCAAAATAAGGGATCTTTTCTCCGGCAAGCTTGAACGGATATCCCGAACCGTCATATTTTTCGTGATGAGCGATGATCCCGAAATAGCAGTTTTCCGAAACCAGCTTCCTTTCACGAAGATGAGTAGCGGCATATACCGGGTGCATTTTTACGGTGTCGAATTCTTCCTCGGTAAGGCGTCCCTTTTTGTTGATTATTTCAATGGGAATGGAAACCTTGCCGATATCGTGAAGCAGCCCTGCAACGCCAAGCTCGTATATCTCGGTTCGGCTCATGCCAAGCTCCAGACCTATGGCTATTGCCATGATAGCAACGCTCAGACTGTGATGGAAGGTGTAATCGTCATACATCTTTATGTCGGCAATGTTGATAAGAATGTCCTTTTTCCCCGCAAGCTCGTCAATGAGCTTTTCGGTGGTGTTGCCTATCTTGTCCACATCGCTTTGCTCAACGCCCTTGCTGCTGTCGATAAAATGCTCCGCAAGGGTGTGAATGTTGTTTATAGCGTCCGACTTTATCTCCGAATTTATTGAGGAAATTATCCTTGTTTCGCTGTGTTCACAGTCGATATACGCACCGTCAACATCGGCTTTTCTCATCTGGGTGATATAAACATCCGTCAGCCTCTGACCGAATTTCAGCCGAATGACCGTGTTGACCGAGGCATCGAAAAAGTTTATGTCACGTGCAAGGCACATACCGGGAGTAAGTTCAGATGTTTTAAGATACAGCATGAGCCTCTGCCTTTCGTCGTTATTTTGCGGTGTTATGGTAATTGCTATGGAATAATTATGCGCCCGGGTGAATATTTATTTCACAGGCAGGAACAAAATTTACTTTTTAAGCTGGGAAAGACAGTCGGGACAGATGAATTTATCCTTGAACTCAAGAACATTATCCTCGTTTCCGCAGAAAACGCAGCTCTGGTTGAATTTTTTCAGGATTATCTTGTCGTCCTCAACGTAGATCTCAAGAGAATCTCTTTTGCTGATCTTGAGGTTTCGTCTGAGTTCAACGGGAAGAACTATTCGTCCCAGTTCGTCGATCTGTCTTGTAATAGCGGTAGATTTCATAAAATAACAGCTCCAATCATATATCTCGTTTACAATATCTTGCTTTTTATGCTGTAAAGGTACAGCAATATAATTTTATATAATTATACAATATTGCCAAAGAATAAACAATGCATATTTGTTATTAATTTGAAAATTAATCTTTATATTAGGTTATAATTCTGTGATAGAACGGTGATAATGTCGTTTTTGGTAGCAAAAACGGACAGGGGAGGAAGAGAAAATGATAAATGCCGTACTTGCCGTATTGATTATCATTTCTGCCGCCGCCGCTTTTTACTGCGGCAGCACGGACAAGCTTACAGAGGCGATACTCAATGAGCCTGTAAGCGCCGTAGAGCTTGCCATCTACCTGAGCGGAGGAATGTGCTTCTGGGGCGGACTTATGCGAGTTGCGGAAAAATCGGGACTGACAGACAAGCTGGCATGGCTTTTCGGCTTTCTTCTGGGAGGACTGTTCAAAAATCTTGACAGAAAAGGAGCAGCATTTAAAGCCATATGTATGAATTTGACGGCAAATCTTCTCGGACTGGGAAACGCCGCCACGCCTTTCGGGATACAAGCCATGAAGGAGATAGCAAAGGAGGAAAAAAATCTTGCCCCTTCGGGCACGGCTACCCCTTCAATGATAATTTTTACCGTCATGAACACGGCATCTGTCACACTTATTCCGTCCACAGCAGCGTCCCTCAGACTGAAATACGGCTCGGAAGTGCCTCTTGACATTCTCCCTGCCGTCTGGATAACCTCTGTGGCTGCCCTGACGGTATCTCTTGCGGCAGCTGTTATTCCCTTGTTCGGTAAAAGTAAAAAGCGGTAATATGTGAAAGGAACGGCTGAAAATATGAATATCGGTTCGGTAATTATCCCTCTGCTCACATTAATAATAATCGGCTGGGGTCTTGTTAAAAAGGTCGATGTTTTTTCCGAGTTTACCGCAGGGGCAAAGGAGAATCTCCTGACCGCCGCCGAGCTTATACCTACCCTTGTGCTTCTGATAACCGCAGTGGGTATGTTTAAAGCGTCGGGAGCTTCGGAGATACTTACGGCTATATGTTCGGAAACTGCTGAAAAGCTTGGTTTTCCTCCCGAATGTCTGCCCCTTGCCCTTATCCGACCTATTTCGGGCAGCGGAGCGTTGGCAGTCTACGAATCCATAATATCGGAATTTCACCCCGACAGCTTTGCGGGACGTGTTGCAAGCGTAATGCTGGGGTCAACGGAAACGACATTTTACACCATAGCGGTTTATTACGGCGCTGTTCATGTTAAGAATACCCGTCACACTGTTGCCGCATCGCTGACAGGTGATCTGACGGGATTTATTGTCAGTGTTCTGACGGTCAATCTCCTTTTCGGCAGGTGATAACAAACATAAAAGGGGCACCGACAAAAATCGGTGCCCCTTAAAATCATAATATTTTCGATAAACGGCAATTAGCAGTTTTCAGAGAAATACTTGATTGTTCTTACCATCTGAGATGTGTAAGAGTTCTCATTATCGTACCAGGAAACAACCTGTACCTGATATGTGTCGTCATCAACCTTGGATACCATTGTCTGAGTAGCATCAAAGAGTGAGCCGTACTTCATACCGATGATATCGGAAGAAACGATCTGCTCCTCGTTGTAGCCGAAGGACTCTGTAGCAGCAGCCTTCATAGCAGCGTTGATGCCTTCCTTGGT
>JBJERW010000053.1:0-4751 GCA_051882475.1 Huintestinicola sp.
AGAGCCGATAAAATGGGTTCGGCTCCCGTAAAGAAATTAATGCTGTCCATGGGACTGCCTATAGTTCTGTCAATGGTTTTGCAGGCAGTGTACAATATCGTTGACAGCGCTTTTGTATCAAATATTGAGGGAACGGGAGAGCTTGCGCTGAATGCCCTTACCCTTGCGTTCCCCTTTCAGATGCTTATGGTTGCCATAGGCATCGGAACAGGAGTGGGAATGAATGCGCTGGTATCAAACAGCCTCGGTATGGGAGATGAGGAAAAGGCAAGCATGGCGTCGGGCAATGCATTGTTTTTGAGCTGTATTTATTATGTCATATTCCTGCTGTTCGGTCTGTTCGGCGCAAAATATTATATCAGCTCACAGAGTTCAAATCCGATAATCAGCGAAATGGCTGAAAGCTACCTTAGGATATGCTGCGTTTTTTCCTTCGGGATAGTTTTCTTTTCCGTGTTTGAAAAAATGCTTCAGGCATGCGGACATTCGGGCTTTTCAACAATAGCGCAGATCTCGGGCGCTGTTGTAAATATCGTCCTTGACCCTATTATGATATACGGTTTGTTCGGCTGCCCTCAGATGGGGGTAAAGGGAGCGGCTTATGCTACGGTAATAGGTCAGTGCGTATCTTTTGTTACTGCCGTAATATTTCACCTTAAAGCAGACAAGCGTATCAAAAATAAGGTTTGCTATCTGAAACCGTCCCTCAGGATAATCAAGGGCATATATTCTATCGGATTTGCAGCCATTATTGCGCAGGCTCTTATGTCTGTCATGACCTACGGTATGAACATAATCCTCGGAGGGATAAGTGAATCGGCAGTCACAGCATACGGACTTTATTACAAGGTGCAGCAGTTTATCCTTTTTGCAGCCTTCGGTCTGCGTGACGCTATAACGCCTATCGTCGCATATAATTTCGGCATGGGCAGCAAAAAACGTGTAACAGAGGGCATAAAATACGGTATCCTCGATACGACAGTCATTATGCTTATAGGAATAGCTGTGGTCGAGATCTTTGCAGTGCCCTTTTCGGAGATGTTCGGATTATCGGGCGAAACTCAGGAGCTTTGCATCGGCGCCATGAGGATAATTACTCTCAGCTTTGTTTTCGCAGGAATTAACATTGCATTGCAGGGGATATTTCAGGCGCTCCGTGGCGGTATCGAATCGCTTATTATTTCTTTGGGCAGACAGCTTGTGTTTATTTTCCCCTTTGCCCTGATTTTTGCAAATATTGCTTCAAGCACCCCCGAATATACATGGACGGTATGGCTCACATTTCCCATTGCGGAGCTGCTGACGGCAATTATTGCCGCAGTTCTGTTCAAAAGGATATGCAAGGTCAGAGTTAACGCTATTGTTTCATAAAAAAATGCTGCATACGAGGCAAAAACCGTATGCAGCATTTGCAGGCTGAGCCTGCACCCACCCGTTTCATAGTTTTTTGTGTGCGCTACAGATATAGCTCGGTAACGGTACAAACATTTGACCGAAACTTAAAAAAGGCTGATCCTGCACCCACCCGTTTAATAGTTTTTTGTGTGCGCTACAGATATGGCTCGGTAACGATACGAACATTTGACCGAAACTTCAAAAAGGCTGAGCCTGCACCCGATCGTTTTATAGTTTTTATGAACGCCAAAGTTTTTGGCTCGGTAACGGTACAAACATTTGACCGAAACTTAAAAAAGGCTGAGCCTGCACCCAATCGTTCTATAGTTTTTTGTGTGCGCTACAGATATGGCTCGGTAACGGTACAAACGGTTGATATATTATATATACATATACCTTAATTTTCCTCCAGCCAGCGGACAGCGCAGTGTGCAAGTCCTGCCGCACCTATAGGGCATACTCCTTCGTTGAATCTTACCTTTGGGTTGTGTGCGGAATAATCTCCCCGTTCATCGGCAAAGCCTGCCGACAGATACATGAACACCGACGGAACAGCCTCTGCGATAAGGGCAAAATCCTCCGAAGCGTTGGCTTTCATATCGGCTATGGGAGTCATGTTCGGAACATTCATCTCCTGCATATATTTAGCCATCTGTTCCGTAAGCTTTTCTGCACATATGAGGGGAGGGACTGCCGAAAGGGGCGTTACCGTTACCGAACCGCCGTATGTTTTGGCAGTACCCTCGGCGACCTCTTTTATCCTGCGGACAAGCAGCTCACGGCAATCCTTATCGTTTGTGCGGAGAGTGCCTTCAAGCACTGCCGTGTCGGGGATAATATTTGCAGCGTTGCCGCCTTTTATTTTTCCCACGGTGAGGACGCAGTTCTTTTCGGGGTTTGCTTCTCTTGCAATAAGGGATTCAAGCCCCAGATATATCTGCACAGCGATACGCAGAGGGTCAACCGTCAGGTTGGGATATGCTCCGTGACCGCCCTTTCCCTTGATGTCAATGCGGAAACCGTCCACCGAGGACATCATTACGCTCCTGCTGTTGTACATGAAGCCGCCGGGAGGCATTTTGCCGGGCGCAACATGAAATGCAAGTGCTGCGTCCACATGGGGATCTTCAAGTATGCCGTTTTCCGTCATATCACGGCTGCCCTCGAAGGTTTCCTCCGCAGGCTGGAACATAAACTTTACTGTGCCTTTAAGCTCGCCCTCACATTCCTTGAGCATTTTTGCGGCAGTCAGCAGCATGGCGGCATGAAAATCATGACCGCAGGCATGGTTTTTCCCTTCGGTGCAGGCAAAAGGCTCACCGCTCAGCTCCTCCATAGGCAGGGCGTCCATATCCGCCCGAAGCATCAGCACAGGCTTTCCCTTTCCGAGGAGTGCGGTCACGCCGTGACCGCATTTTTTCGGCTCAAGACCGTATTCCGTCAGCTTTTCAAGAACATATTGCTGTGCCTTGGGCATATCAAGACCCACCTCTGCATTTTGGTGGAAAAATCGGCGGTTTGCAACGGTTTCATCGTCAAGCTCCAGTGCACGTTTATAAAAATCCATAGCTTTCTCCTTTCAACAGCATAAATTATTCTGCTGAATTTATTGTACCACCATTTTATTGCTTTTTCAATAAAGACGGAAAATTTTTTGGTGAGCCATTTATTACATATACACTGAACCACTGAACATATCAAGCAAAAAATGTTATTTTCGCTCATTTTTTTCGGATACGATTGAATATTTCCCAAGGCTGATTTATAATAAAAGGAAAATGATCTTGTGACTTTGGGGCGGTATCCTATGGAGAATTTTTTTGTAAAGCTTATCGAGCCGAAAAACGGCGTAGATGAAAGCCGAAAGCTTTTTTCAAACGGCGATCTGAAACGGCTTATTGTTCCTGTAATCGTTGAGCAGTTCCTCTCTATGCTTGTGGGACTTGCGGACACGCTTATGATAAGCTATGCAGGGGAAGCGGCGGTGTCGGGAGTGTCCCTTGTAAATCAGCTGGTTACAATATTTATTATGATATTCATGGCTGTGGCGTCGGGCGGAACGGTGGTCGTCAGCCAGTACATTGGCAGCGGCGATAAGAAAAAGAGCGTTTCTGCGGCAAATCAGCTTGTGATGATAACAACGGCGGTTTCAATTATAATGATGGCGGCGGTGCTTCTGTCGGGGGACCCTATTTTCAGGCTGCTTTTCGGAAAAGTCGAGGAGGACGTTTACGATTCGGGAATGATATATCTGCGCATATCGGCGCTTTCCTTCCCCTTTCTTGCCATATATAACGGCTGCGCAGGGATTTTCAGAAGCATGGAAAAGACCCGTACTCTCATGTATGTTTCCGTCGTGATGAACGGGATAAATATTGCGGGAAACGCTGTAGGTATTTTTGTGCTTCATGCAGGAGCGGCAGGAGTTGCCGTTCCGTCGCTCATATCACGTTTTTGTGCGGCGGCTGTAATGCTTGTTTTGACTCTTGACAGGAAAAACGCTGTTTACATAACCTTCCACGGAATATTTTCATGGAACGGCGGAATGATAAAGCGAATTATCGGCATAGGCTTTCCGAACAGTATTGAAAACGGTTTGTTTCAGGCTTCAAAGGTAGCACTAAGCTCCATTACGGCTCTTTTCGGGACGGTGCAGATAGCGGCAAGCGGAGTGGCTCAGAGCCTTTGGGTCATGTCGGCGCTGTTCTGCATGGCTATGGCGCCTGTTTTTATAACGGTCATCGGACGTATCATGGGGGCAGGGGATACGGAGTGCGCCGATTATTATGCAAGAAAGCTTTTAAGGATAACATATATCGGTTCGGCGGCATGGAACTTATTTTTCCTGCTGATCACGCCGCCGATACTTTTGCTTTATGACCTGAGTGCCGAAACGGAGCGGCTTGTGATTATCATAGTTATTATACACAATTTCTTCAACGCCGCATTCTGTCCGCTGTCCTTTTCTCTTTCAAACGGGCTTCGTGCGGCGGGAGATGTGAAGTTTACCATGTACTCGTCAATTTTCTCCTCCGTAGTATGCAGGGTGGTTTTTTCGGTCATATTTGCTTTGAAGCTGAATATGGGTGTTATCGGAATTACTCTGGCAATGGGTGCGGACTGGGTCGTCAAGGCGGTTTTGGTCGCCGCTCGTTACCGCAGCGGCAAATGGCAGCATTTCAAAGTCATCTAGCAGGCTGAGCCTGCACCCACTCGGCAGCATGATGCTGCACCCAATCGTATCATAGTTAATTATGAATTGAAAGTTCTTGGCTCGGTAACGTAACTTCTTTTGTGCCGATAATTTTATGACAGGCTGAGCCTGCACCCACTCGGCAGCATGATGCTGCACCCAA
>JBJERW010000053.1:4851-9987 GCA_051882475.1 Huintestinicola sp.
TGAAAATTCTTGGCTCGGTAACGGTACTTGTTTTATATCCGTTGCCGAGTTTTTTCTGTATAATACTAAAAACCAACAGGAAAAAGCGGATAAATCCTATTTCATCGGCAATAAAAAATAGTTTGTTGGAAAATGGTATGCAATAAGGTCGGTAAAAAAATGCACAATATACCTATAAAATTAATAGGCATTATATGCTATTTTTACAAAGTTTATCCTCGGCTATTGACAAATATAATGTTTTATAGTATATTAAACCTATCGAATAAATAAGCAATGAAAAGGAAGGGTCTTTATGATAATAAACAGATTCTTTTCCACCGCAGGAGGAAAGATACGCTGTTGAACTTGTTTCGTCCGAAAACACAAAATTATCAGAAATTAACGAAACGAGGTAATATATTATGAAAACTAAAATAATTTCGTCCGTACTTGCTTTATCCGTTGCCGCTTCTGCTTTTCTTACAGGCTGCGGCGCAGCTTCGGCTGAATCTGATTCTTCCGATACCGTTACCCTTACAAACGTGTCCTATGACCCCACAAGAGAGCTTTATGCCGCATATAACGAGATATTTGCAGCCCACTGGAAAGAGCTTACGGGTCAGGACGTTGAGATAACACAGTCACACGGCGGTTCGGGAAAGCAGGCTCTTGAGGTCGCAAACGGACTTGAAGCTGATGTTGTTACCCTTGCCCTTGAATATGACGTAAAGGCGATTCAGGACGCAGGTCTTATCGAGGAAGGTTGGGTGAGCGAATTCGACAAGGACAGCTCACCTTACACATCGACCATAGTTTTCCTTGTCCGCAAGGGCAATCCCAAGGACATCAAGGACTGGGACGACCTTACTAAGGACGGCGTGGGAGTTATCACACCAAACCCCAAAACCTCGGGCGGCGCAAGATGGAATTACCTTGCCGCATGGGCATATGCCGACAATAAATTCGGAGGCGACGAGGCTCAGATAAAGGATTTCATAAAGAAGCTCTACAGCAATGTTCTTGTGCTTGATTCGGGCGCAAGAGGAGCTACCACCACATTTGTTGAAAACGGTCAGGGCGATGTTCTTATCGCTTGGGAAAATGAAGCATATCTTTCCATGAGAGATTACCCCGATGATTACGAGATAATCACCCCGAGCATCAGTATCCTTGCACAGCCTTCCGTTGCGGTAGTTGACGAGGTCGTTGACAAGCGTGGCACAAGAGAGGCGGCAACGGAATATCTGAGCTACCTTTATTCCGACGAGGCTCAGAGGATCGCAGGAGATAATTTCTACCGTCCTTCAAACCCCGATATCCTCAAGGAATATGAAAATGTGTTTGATCTTAATGTAAATCTTATCACCATAGATGCGTTCGGCGGTTGGGACAGCGCACAGTCTGCTCATTTTGCCGACGGAGGAGTATTCGATCAGATCTATGAGAATAATTAAGGAGCTTTAAGGCAATGAAAAAAGCGCAGAAAAGGGTAATACCGCTGTTCGGTCTTTCCATGGGAGTAACGCTTACCATGCTCAGCCTGATAGTGCTCATACCCTTGGCGTCGCTGGTCATATTCACGGCGCAGATGAGCATATCGGACATTATCGAAACCATCACAAGAGATAGAGTTCTGGCAAGCTTCAAGGTGAGCTTCGGGACGGCGTTCGTCGCCTCGCTTATCAACGGAGTGATGGGAGTTATCCTTGCATGGGTGCTTGTGCGGTACGACTTCCCCGGCAAAAAGATCCTTGACGGAATGATCGAGCTGCCCTTTGCGCTGCCTACCGCCGTTGCGGGAATGGCGCTTACCTCTCTGACCTCCGATAAAGGTTTGATAGGAAGCTTTTTCGACCGCTTCGGCATAAAGATAGCATACACACGCATCGGAATAACCGTTGCACTTGTTTTTATCGGCATACCCTTTGTTGTCCGTGCAGTTCAGCCCGTGCTGGAAAAGCTTGACCCCTCATATGAGGAGGCTGCGGGAACTATGGGCGCTTCAAGGTCGAGGATATTCAGACAGGTCATTCTCCCCGAAATAGCTCCTGCCGCATTTACAGGCTTCGGACTTGCCTTCGGCAGATGCCTCGGAGAATACGGCAGCGTTGTTTTCATTGCAGGAAATAAGCCATACGAAACGGAGATAACTCCTCTTATCATCATGTCGGAGCTTCAGGAATACGATTATTCCAGCGCCACATCAATTGCCCTTGTAATGCTCCTTGCCGCCTTTCTTATCCTGTTCCTTGTGAACCTGATACAGGCAAGAAATACAAAGATTCTCGGCAGATAAAAGCTGAAAGGCGGTCGGTTTACATGAACAAAGAAAATATTTCCTCAAAAATAGTAAAATGGCTGCTTATCGGGATAAGCGTTGTATTTGTATTTCTGATGCTTGTGCTGCCCCTTGTGACGGTCATCACGGAAGCCTTCCGACAAGGCTTTGAAACATATCGGGCGGCGGTAACGGACAAATATACCGTAAAAGCCATACTGCTGACCGTTGAAGCTACCGTCTGCGCAGTGCTGTTCAACACGGTATTCGGGCTGTTTGCCGCATGGACGGTTACAAAGTTCAGCTTTCGTGGAAAAAAGCTGCTGACGACACTTATCGACGTGCCCGTAACGGTATCGCCCATCATCGCAGGACTTATTTTCGTCCTCACCTTCGGCAGACAAAGCTTCCTTTATCCCTATTTGCAGGAGCTTGGAATAAATGTTGTTTTTGCAGTTCCCGGAATAGTTCTTGCCACGATTTTCGTGACCTTCCCCTTTATCTCCCGTGAGCTTATCCCTGTCCTTGAATCACAGGGCACGGACGAGGAGGAAGCGGCGGCTCTTATGGGTGCAAACGGCTTTACCATATTTACAAAGGTGACCTTCCCTCATATCAAATGGGCGTTTTTGTACGGAGTTGTGCTCTGCGCCGCAAGAGCTATGGGAGAATTCGGAGCGGTTTCGGTGCTTTCGGGTCATCTGAGAGGAAAGACCAATACCCTGCCCCTGCACGTTGAGATACTCTTCAATGAATTTCAGTATGTTCCTGCCTTTGCGGTTTCGTCCATACTGGTAATGATGGCGATCATCATTCTGATAGCAAAAAGCGTGATCGAATATATCGGAAAGAGGAACGGTGAACATGTACGTTGAGCTGAAAAATATCAATAAAAGCTTCGGAGATTACAAGGCTTCGGACAATGTAAGCTTCGGGATAGAAAAAGGAAAGCTGATAGGTCTTTTAGGTCCCAGCGGCAGCGGAAAAACCACTATCCTCAGAATGA
The DNA here is from genome assembly GCA_051882475.1 of Huintestinicola sp. Lineage (GTDB taxonomy): Bacteria > Bacillota > Clostridia > Oscillospirales > Ruminococcaceae > Huintestinicola. The sequence goes on from JBJERW010000053.1 coordinate 8,118, forward strand.
TAGCAGGTCTTGAAACTCCCGACAGCGGAGATATCATTATCGACGGTGAGGTCGTGAACAATATCCCCGCAGGAAAAAGAGGGATAGGCTTCGTTTTTCAGAGCTATGCTCTTTTCAGATACATGACGGTCTATGATAACATTGCCTTCGGACTGAAGGTTCAGAAGGCGGACAAAAAATACATAAACGAGCGTGTGCATGAGCTGATAGAGCTTATCGGTCTTACGGGACTTGAAAAAAGATATCCAAGCCAGCTTTCGGGCGGTCAGCGTCAGAGAGTGGCTTTTGCAAGAGCGCTTGCGCCAAATCCTCATCTGCTGCTCCTTGACGAGCCTTTTGCGGCTATCGATGCAAAGGTGCGGCAGGAGCTTCGGAGCTGGCTCAGGGAAATGATAACAAGGCTTGGGATAACAAGTATTTTCGTTACCCACGATCAGGACGAGGCTATTGAGGTAGCCGACGAGATAATCATCACCAACAAGGGCAGGATAGAGCAGATAGGTACGCCAATGGAAGTATACAGCAATCCGCAAACGGCGTTTACGTCGTCCTTCTTCGGGCATACGTCCTTCCTTGAGGATTACCGCCTGTTCAGCAGCTTTGACGAGGTGGAGGGAGCGGAGAAGGCTATCGTCCGTCCCGAATTTGTCAGGGCGGCGAAAAAGAGCGAGAATATCATCTACCGCAGCTCTGCTTCCGAGGGAGAGGTCACTCAGGTTTCATTCAGAGGAAATACCATTGAGCTTGTGATAAAGGTAAACGGCAGCACCATAACCGCCAACAGAGGAGTAAACGAGCCTCCCGTAAAGGTGGGCGAAAAGGTGAATGTTTTCCTTTACCGCATATTCGTTACCGCAGGGGACAAGGCGTTTCTTCTTGAAAACAAGGCTCTTACGGAAGATTCGGTTGTAATTTAATTTCATGAAAGGTTCTGTTGATATGGAAAGGATATACAAAGGCGCTATCGAGCTTATCGGTTCAACTCCTCTTATGGAGGCGGTAAATATTGAGAAGGCTTCGGGACTTGAAGCAAGACTGCTTTTAAAGCTTGAATATTTCAACCCTGCGGGAAGCGTTAAGGACAGGATAGCAAAGGCGATGATAGAGGACGCCGAGGAAAAGGGTCTGCTTAAGGAAGGTTCTGTTATCATTGAGCCTACATCGGGAAATACGGGCATAGGTCTTGCAGCCATAGCCGCCGCAAAGGGCTACAGAGTTATCCTTACAATGCCCGAAACCATGAGCGTTGAGCGGAGAAATATCCTTAAAGCATACGGTGCGGAAATAGTTCTCACCCCCGGTCCTACGGGAATGAAGGGCGCTATCGAAAAGGCAAAGGAGCTTGCAAAGGAGATAGAAGGCGGCTTTATTCCGGGACAGTTTGAAAACCCTGCAAACCCTGCGGCGCACATAAAGACAACAGGTCCCGAAATATGGAACGATACCGACGGACAAATTGACATATTCGTTGCAGGCGTAGGCACAGGCGGAACAATATCGGGCACGGGAGAATATCTCAAATCGAAAAATCCGAATATAAAAGTAGTTGCGGTAGAGCCTTCGGGATCGCCCGTTCTTTCCGAGGGAAGATCGGGTCCCCATAAGATACAGGGTATCGGCGCAGGCTTTGTTCCTCAGACCCTTAACACGAAGATATACGACGAGGTGATCCCCGTGGACAACGACGATGCATTCGAGGGCGCAAGGCTTGCTGCAAAGCAGGAGGGCGTTCTTGTGGGAATATCCTCGGGAGCGGCGCTCCATGCTGCCATAGCTCTTGCAAAGCGTCCCGAAAACAAGGGTAAGACCATTGTTGTTCTGCTCCCCGACAGCGGCGACAGATATTATTCAACGGCGTTGTTTACGTAAG
>JBJERW010000054.1:0-38848 GCA_051882475.1 Huintestinicola sp.
TATCTTCTTTCCTATGGCACGGAATTCAAGCAGACCCGAAATGTTTTCATCGGTGTACCGTCTTCCGTCCTGATCGAGCACCGCCGCCTCTCTGCCAAGGCACATTGCAGCCAATCCGTGATCCTGAGTTATTGCTATATCCCCCTTACGAAGCATATTCACAAGGCGGATATCCACGCTGTCCGCTCCCTTTTCCACAACTATCGTCTGCGCTCCCTCACGTTCTATCCTGTGAGAAGTGTCGCAGAGGATAGTGCACCCGACATTATATTTTTTTTGCAAGCCTTACGGTTATATCAACAACGGGACAGCCGTCTGCATCTATATAAATATTCACTCTATTATGCCTTTCCGAAAAATGTACTTTTATTTTTCAGTATATCACTTTATCCTTTGTATGTCAATTTCAGGCAGCCTTAATCTATAATTATTAATTCTAACCGAAAATTAATTGCATTAATATATAATCTGTGATATAATGATAAAAACCGACATATTTCCTGCAAATTCCGCAAAACTTTGAAAGGAACGGACATAAATTATGATATATTTCTATTCGGCATGCCTGCTGATATCATTTGCACTGCTTTTATGGCTTCATATAACCGACGTGAGAGAAAGCTTATATCAATATATTATGGTCATAGTGATAGTATTCTCAAATCTTGGATATTTGTCATTGGCGTACTCAACCAATCTTGAGGAAGCATTAGTGGCACAAAGACTGCTGTATGTGGGCGGCTGCTTCCTGCCGATGCTTTACTTTCTGACCGTATGCGAGATATGCCACATAAAACTGAACAAGATACTGACAACTTCACTAATATGCTTACAGTCGGTCATATATATGTGCGTATGCACTATCGGAAAGTTTGACATCTACTATAAAGATGTACAGTTTTTCTCGGAAAACGGAGTAGGCTATCTGAAAAAGGTTTACGGTCCGGCACACGTTTTACAGCCTGCAACAATGGTTGCTTATTTTGTATGCGCCATAGCTATCACCGTTTATTCCATCAACAAAAAGAAATCTGTCAACAGGAAAGGACTTCAATGCCTTGCACTGTTTTCGGGTCTGGCGCTTTCATGCTATTTTATTGACAAGCTGCTGCCGATTGATTATGATATCATTCCCATTTCATACCTTATCCTTATGGTAGGCGCATTATATCCCATATATCAGTCAAATATGTTCACGGTTTATGAGAACAAGGATATTGTAAATGAACAGCTGAATAAGATAGGCTTTATAACCTTTGATTCCCGTTTCAGATATATGGGCTGCAACGAATTTGTATCTCAGATATTTCCCGAGCTTCCCGACAACGAGCTTGGAAAAGCGATACCTAACGCAGGAGAACAGCTAAGAGAATATATTATCGAACCTGTCAAAAAATTTGCGGCAGAAAAAAAACATGAGAATACAAATAAACATGAGCATAAAAAATCGTATACCTTCAAGATAAACGACCGTTATTACGACAGCATGATACATACGGTTTTAAATTTCCGTGGCAAATGCGTAGGCTATACAACGGAGATCACCGACGAAACAGAGCATTACCGCTCCATGGAATTGTTCTCCAACTATAACGAAACACTGGCTAAGGAGGTCAGCGAGAAAACCAACCGCATCAGGGATATTCAGCAGAAAACCATTCTCGGAATGGCTCAGATGGTGGAATCGAGAGATATGAGTACGGGCGGACATATCAAAAGGACAAGCGAAGTCGTTCGTATTTTTTCAAATAAGCTCCTTGAATCGGATCTTGGCTTCGACAAGGATTATCTTGAGCTGGTAGTCCGCAGTGCGCCTATGCACGATCTGGGTAAGATAGGCGTTGACGATGCTATCCTGCGCAAGCAGGGCAAGTTCACAGATGAAGAGTACGAAAAAATGAAGACCCATTCCGAAATAGGTGCGGTAATGGTAAAGGATATCCTGACAGGCGTTGAGGAAGAACGCTTTATCGAGATTGCAACAAATGTGGCTCATTATCATCACGAAAAGGTTAACGGAAAGGGATATCCCATGGGACTTAAGGGCGATGAAATACCTGTTGAGGCAAGGATAATGGCACTGGCAGACGTATTTGACGCCTTGGTTTCAAAGCGCTGCTACAAGGAAGCCTTCACCTATGACAAGGCATTCTCCATCATAAAAGAGGATTCGGGCACGCATTTCGACCCTGCCTTAGCAGAGATCTTCTTAAAATGCAGACCCGAACTGGAAGAATATTATAACGCAGGATAAACAGATCACTTAAAATATTTGATGATAGTTTTTATCAGCGCAATGAGAACGATGATAAGTATTCCGCCAAGACCGCATAAAAGGATAATTCTTGCGGCAGGCAGCGTACTTTCTCCCCTTATCAGACCGGATATTATTTCAAGCGTTGCGTCGCCGTCCGCAACAGCCGAGAAGATCGTCAGGACAGAAAGTGCGCTGAAGGCTATTTCCAATCTCTCACTTGCCTTTTCGTTTTCTTTGGCTTCCCGCTTCTCATTTTCATCGTTTCTTCGGCTGATAAAAGCCATGTCCATCTGCCTCATGGCGTCAAGACCGATAGTAAGATAGTTCAGATTCCGACTTATATTCAGCCTCTGCTGGAGATAATAATAAAACTCGTTCTGATGAAAAATATGACTTACCGACGGGAAGAAATTTTTTGACATAAAGAAATTTATATCCATGGTAAGGTCGTTGAGAGTACTCAGCAGCTCGTCGGGAGCGGAGGTGTCCCTGCTTTTGTCAAACTCTGCGGAGATCGTCGAATTTATCCTGATGTTAAAATTCATTATGCCGTAATACTGATGAAGCACCAATATAAACATCAGGAAATAGTCACCCATTATCTTGTTTTTCATGGTTTGCAGGAAAAATCCCTTGTTTGAATCATCATAAAACGCATTGTAGGAACAGCCGTTTGCCGTCATATAGCAGGTGACGTTATCAAAAAGCTTACAGCATGAATACGACAGGTCGGACGGGACCTTGTATTTGCTGTTGAATCCGTTTGTGTACAGATACATATCCTTTTCGTAGGAAGGATTATCGTAAACCGAATAGATGAACATTATCGCTTTATCGGGGATATCCGTGCCGTCCGAGGGAGATTTTCTCGGTGCAAAAAAATCAATGGCTCCGCTCAGCTCCCCAAGCAGCATATTTTTTATGTTATCGCCCGACAAGAACCCCGAACCGTTTACGACAAGGGGTATCTTGTTTTCCCTTCTGCGGTCGGGGACGGACAGACGCTTATATGACAGCTCCTTGAATTCATTTACAAAGGAAATGAACAGGTCGCTGTCTATCTCCGAAAATTCCGTCTGATACCACAAAAAGCATGCGCCCGATTTAAATACGAAAAGTCCGCAATCGGATATGTCAAATTTCAGCTCAAGTCCGTCGGGAGAATTGTATATCCCCGAAAAGACGGGCTCTTTTTTCTCATGCTTTAATTCAAAATGTCTGCCGATGTTATAGACCGTATCCTTGCCCGATGTTATCAGCGCCGCAACCGAATCGAGAAGATCTCTTTCAAGCCTCGGCTCCTCATCTTCCGAAAAAGGTATCCATTTGCTGTACACATCTTCCAGCATTCCCACGATCTCCGAATAACACGATCCCTTTTTTATCATGAACGGAACAATAAATCTTGCCCTGACAGCTTTGATAATACCCATATTGACCCCTTTTCCGATTTTTGCAGGAGATGATTGTCTGCAAATATATGTTGTTTTAATACGTTAATGATTTAATCAGCGTTTTCCTAATTATACTCCTCAATGCACATTTGTGTGTTTCCTATATATTTCCAAATAATTTCGATATTTTAAAGCTGCATGTCCAAAAACTATATTATCTATTTGTTTTTAGCCGGCAAGGATTTTTAACGCAGTCTGCGGCAAAATTTGCCGAAAAGACGTGCGCATACTCTTGTGAAGACGAGTTCTCATACAAATCATAATCACTTGCTATCCGTAATTTTCTTATACATCTTCATAAGCTCCGCAACACAACTGCTTTCGGTCATGGTCTTTACATCAAAGCCGTAAGCCTGCATAACGGCACGGTCATTTGCCTGATGAGCCTTGCGAAGCTCGGGGGGCATTACCGTTTCATCGTAAAGGTCGGCAAGAGAGCAGTCGGGATACAATGCACGGGCATCAAGTATAGCCTGTGCGGTCTGTTCGATCTTTGCTTTTTGTTCATCTGTAGGATTGCACCAGGGGAAGTTGTTGTAGACGATGGTATTTGAGTAGCTATAACGCATTTCAAGTCTGCCACAAACAGCTCTCATCCAAGCATTATGTATATTACTTGTAATAATTCCAAAATCGTAAATGGTGGCATTTTTCATAAAGAACAGTTTATCGCCCGGTATCACAGTGCTATCCAAATAATCAATAGGAATATATCTGCGTGTTTCTGATGATACTTTTGGAATAGCAATATACCTTTCATCGCTTATTCTCATATCCTCGAATAGAGTAGGCGTATTTGCAAGTTCAAGAGTTTTCGCCCTTTTGCTCTTTGAGCGAAACTCTCTAACCGCTTCTATTCGCTTTAATAATAACGGACATTTTTTGAGGTCTGACGGATTTGCGCCTACAAGCCAAAAACAATATCGTGATTTTCTTTGAATGAAATCTTTTCCCATCATAAACGGACGAATATATTTTCCGCCTTGCGGCTCTGACTTAATATATTCCTCGTACTCCTCAATGCTCATCAATAAATTACCATCATCATTTGGGGAACTGCCCCTGATTATTTCTGTAACATTGCAAATAGGTTTTGTTCTCTTTTCAACAAAAACAGTGGGACCTTCTACCAAATACGCATTGATATTAGCAACGTTCTGATATCTTTCTGATGAATACAGTCTTTTGGGAGCATGGTTTTCGGCAATACTAAAACCGACAATAACACAATGAACATGTGCTTTCATACTTGCTTCACTATCCCAACGGAAAGTGCGGTGTGCAAAATCGATATGAATATTCAGCTTTGTAAACAAAGGTTTCCAAACAACAGCAACTTGTTCGCCCTGACAAATAGAATTTGTTGAAACAAAGGCTGTTCTTATGTTAGTATCCGGCATAAGCTTTGCTGCCTTAAAATACCACCCAGCAACGTAATCAAGATTTTTTCCTGTATTATCCGTAACTTCAATTAAATCGGCTTTTTGTTCTTTGGTCTGATAAGCATATCCCACAAACGGCGGATTGCCCATAATATAATCAAGCTCCGACTTAGGCACAACGGATTCCCAGTCCACACGCAGAGCATTTCCCTCAACAATATTGGCATAGCTTTTCAGCGGGAGAAAATCAAGATTTTTGCTGATGATCTCTTCTGTTTCGTGCATCATCTGAGATTCGGCTATCCAGAGTGCGGTCTTTGCAACGGTCACGGCAAAATCATTTATCTCAATGCCGTAAAACTGCCCGATAGATACACGGATAACACCTTCCATATCAAACATCATCTGACCGTTGTCAAGTGTAAGCTTTATTGCTTCATTTTCAAGGCGGCGCAGGGAGATATAGGTTTCCGTCAGAAAATTTCCCGAACCGCAGGCAGGGTCAAGAAATTTCAGACCTGCAAGCTTGTCCTTGAATTTTTCGACCTTTTCCGCAACAGTCTTTGGCTGCTTGAATTGCTTTATCTCTTCAAGCTCCGCTTTCAGATCATCGAGGAAAAGCGGGTCAATTACCTTGTGGATATTTTCGATAGAGGTATAGTGCATACCGCCCGAACGCCTTGTTTCGGGATTCAGAGTGCTTTCAAATACCGCACCGAAGATAGTAGGAGAAATCATACTCCAGTCAAAATCCTCGCTTGCATTTTTCAGCAGCAGCTCAACTATTTCTTCGTTAAAATGGGGTATCTCGATGCTTTCATCTGCAAACAGTCCGCCGTTCACATAAGGAAATTCCGCAACGGGCGTATCGTCATAAGGGTCACGGTCGCAGACCTTGGTATCAAGCATTTTAAACAGCTCGATAAGTGCCTTGCGGACATCTTTTACGGCAAATTTGCTGAGATAGTCATGGAACATATCATGCTTTCCGAATATCCCCGCATCTTCCGCATAAAGACAGAATACAAGACGCACGCAGAGCATATTCAGGCTGCGGAGAGATTCGGGATTTTCGGGGTCGATATACTGTTTCAGCAATGCGTTATACAGCCTGCCTACTATTTCGCCCGCCTGTAACGAGATCTCCATTTCCTTTTTCAGATGCTCGCTGCCGCTGTCAACAAGGAAATTAAGGCGATAGTAGTCCTTCGGAAGCTCGTCAAGCTTAATAATCTCAGGCTCACCGTTAGGACGTTCCATATCATACACATAAAATTCGGAGAAATTACAGGTTATCACCCACCGAGGGTGCTTTGAAACAGGCAGCTCGGTTATGTAACGCTTTGCCTGCTGAAAGGGATTGAGCAGAGAGCCGTCGGACTGTTTAATGGGCTTGTTAAGGTCTTTGCCAAGACTTTTCTGCTCTATCATAACCTTTGTGGACGGGATATATCCGTCAATAAAGCTTGTGTGGTCAAGGTGTACCTGATCTTCAAAGCTGATAAATGAAGCTATATCATCAACGCCGTAAACGTGGGTCAGCAGGTCTATCCAGAATTTTTGTGATTCGCCCTTTTCGTAGCCTTTGCCTTTCCAATAATCTGCAAATTTCTTTGCGGCGGCTTTTTGCTCCTTGTCGGTCATGGGGTGTCCTCCTTATTTATGGATATTTTTCATAGGATATTATACCATAACGGAAAAGTATTTTCAATAACAATATCGTTTATTTGGAGTCAATTGTGCAAAAATTGGAATTTTTATTAAAATACAGCGCATTATTTCTGCGCTCGGAACTTACATTTAATACTAAGGACACGCTGAATAATGCGAAACGATTTATTCAGCGTTTTCCTAATTTATTTTGTCAAAGGGCATTTTTTACAAGATTATTTTTTCTGATATACACCTTCATCTGCATATTTTACAAAAATTATCCGATTTAAAAAAAATGCTTGCCAAATCAAAATTGATGTGATAAAATAAGCATGTTCAGCTGAAAAAAATTTTATATATTATTGAATGCATACACGACACACGTTGCACCATGGTGCGTAAATCTGATCACGGAATATGCCAAAAGCTATTTCATCGGATCGCCCCATGGACAGCGTGTGTTTTTTTGCGTAGAAAGGATAATTGTTATGCCGAAAAATCAATTGGAAGGAATGTTTTTTGCCTTTGTCACCGTTTTGATAACCGTTCATGCGTATGTTTTTTACAGCCTATATGTTGTAAACGGAAGCACGCTCATGGAGCTGAACGGTACAGACGGCGTCATAAGCGCCATAAACCGTCAGGGTGGAGTGTATATGTTCGGCAGCTTCCTGCCTATCTGGGCGGTAGTCATAATTGAATTCTGCTTTGCATATGCGCTGGAGCTTGCAGTGGGAAGTCCCCTTTCCTTTAAGCTTGCGTGCAGGATATTCGACCCGTCGGAAACTCATCCGTTCATTTTTGAAACAGCAATAATCTGCGCAACAGTGACAATTATGTGCCCTGCAATGAGCTTTATCGCCGCTTTGATCTACTATCCCTACTATTCGGGATTCAGCATTGTCGGAATGCTTGCAAACTGGCTCAAGCTGGTATGCTTTAATTTTCCGTTTGCCTTCTTCACACAGATCTTTTTCATTCAGCCCTTGGTAAGAAGGGTTTTCAAGCTTGTTTTTTGCAGAAACACCGAGGAGAAAAAACAAGCCTGTGTTGAATGAATATTTGCGGTGATATGCCGTACATTTATTGAACCAAATGCATATTAACCAAAATCCGTCGGGAGAGTATCTTCCTACAGACTGATCACCTTACACCCGTAGGGTGATTTTTTTATCCCAAAAGGCGATAAGAATATAAAAGATAATGAATATTGACAAAATCAAAAAGCTCGGTAACGGATACAAAACAAGTACCGTTACCGAGCCAATAACTATATCGCCCGAATAATGTATGAAACGTGAGGGTGCAGGCTCAGCCTGTCATAAAGTAACGGTTCACAACTTGTACCGTTACCGAGCCAAGAACTATATCGCCCGAATAAACTAACAGAACGATCGGGTGCAGGCTCAGCCTGCCTCAGCCTGCCTGCACGTCAGTCCTCAAACATCGGAGTGGAAAGATAACGGTCGCCCGTGTCGGGGAGAAGAACTACAATGTTTTTGCCCTTGTTCTCCGGACGCTTTGCGATCTCCGAAGCTGCCCACAAAGCCGCACCTGCGGATATTCCCACAAGAATACCCTCGCTCCTGCCGATAAGCTTTCCTGCGGCAAATGCGTCCTCATTGGAAACGGGGATAACTTCGTCATAAACCTCAGTATTGAGCACATCGGGCACAAATCCTGCGCCTATGCCCTGTATCTTATGAGGACCTGCTGTTCCTGCCGAAAGTACGGGAGATGATGCAGGCTCAACGGCAATTACCTTTACATCGGGCTTCTTTGATTTAAGATATTCTCCTACGCCCGTAATTGTTCCGCCCGTTCCGATTCCCGCAACAAAGAAATCCACCTCGCCGTCGGTGTCCTCGAAAATTTCTGGCCCCGTGGTATTGAAATGAGCCTTCGGATTGGACGGGTTAACGAACTGTCCGGGAATAAAGCTGTCGGGTATCTCCTTTGCAAGCTCGTCAGCCTTTGCAATTGCACCCTTCATTCCCTTTGAACCGTCGGTCAGCACAAGCTCCGCACCGTATGCTTTCATCAGCTGACGGCGCTCTATAGACATTGTTTCGGGCATTACTATAATTATTCTGTAGCCTCTTGCGGCGGCAACGGACGCAAGTCCTATTCCCGTGTTGCCCGAAGTCGGCTCGATTATGACCGAACCCTTTTTAAGCTTTCCCGAAGCCTCGGCGTCGTCTATCATAGCCTTTGCTATTCTGTCCTTGACGGAGCCTGCGGGATTGAGATACTCAAGCTTTGCAATGAGCTTAGCTTCAAGTCCCAGAGCTTTTTCAATATGGGTAAGCTCAAGCAGCGGCGTTTTTCCGATAAGCTGTTCGGCGGAAGTATAGATCTTTGACATAAAAAACAACTCCTTTTCCTATTTGATAAAGTAATGATATGTATCTGATGACCCGATAACAACTATGGCATTTCATTTGATTTCCTACCCTATCAGTAGGTTTGATATGATTATACCACAAAATACATATATTGTCAATAGGTAAAGTGAATATTTTTAAAAGACGTGAAAAAATCTTTGCAGAACGAAAAAACGATATTATTTATCGGAATTATTCTCCTTTTCCGTTTCCTTGAATATGTACAGCGCCGTTCCGCTTATGGTGTAAATAACACATGCAGGACCGATAAGAAGTCCCACGAACATTGTTGTAAGATTCCAGAAAATCAGCACAAATTCCACCGCAAGCAGCAGCACCAGAAGGATCGTTCTCCCGAAAAACTTCATGCCGAGCCTGAATGAATTTTTCAGCGAATTGCCTATTGAGTTTTCATACCTTGCAAGAAGCGGATACACATACAGCAGGGAAAATGTCAGCAGGTATGCCGTAAAAATACCAATGATAAGAAACGGCAGCGAGCCGTTTTCCGGGGCGTTATACAGCTGAAAATCAAGATATACCGCATAAACGCTGATAAGTGTAATAAACGTCATGAGTATACCCTGCTTTATATTTGCCTTGAAGGCTTTAAAGAAATCACGGATTATATCGCCCTCGGTGTCGTCGGTCATATGCAGAGCGACGGAAAACGCCGCAATGGTGCTGCAGCCTATTGTCACAACAGGGATACTGAACAGAAGCCACATAAAATTGAGCTTTATAACGTCCCAAAGGCGCTGCATGAATTTATACAGGGGGCTGTCTATGCTGAAAAACTTCATTTTTTCAAATCATCTCCTTATAAATAGCATACAAAACATTCGGGGCTTCGGACAAATCCAAAACCCCGAAAATTGTTATTGCTTTTTGAATATCTTTTTATCCCTTTACCGCACCGAGCATGATACCCTTTTCAAAGTATCTCTGCATGAACGGATAAACGAGAAGGATAGGAATGATAGTTATCATAGAAATTGTGTACTGGATAACCTTAGTGTTGAGCGCACCTGCAAGTGCAGTGCTGTCACCTGCTCCGCCGCCGTTCATGAGAGCAGCGAGGTTGGAGGAGGAATTAAGGTAAACGTAAAGTCTGTGCTGGAGAGTATACAGCTCAGGGGAGTTTGCGTTATAGATAAGCGAATCCTGGAATGAGTTCCAGTGACCAACGGCACCGAAGATCGCAATTGTTGCAAGAATAGGCTTACTCAGCGGCCATATGATCTTCGAGAAGATGGTCCAGTACCCGGCGCCGTCCATAAAGGCGCTTTCTTCTATCTCTCCCGGTATCGACTCCACATAGGTCTTTACAAGGATAATATTATAGGGAGAAACGATCGCAGGAATAATATATACCCAGAAGGTATTTGTAAGACCCAGCATTGCAAGGTTCAGATACAGAGGGATAAGTCCTGCGCTGAAATACATTGTGATAACAATGAAGCGATACCAGAATTTTCTTCCCCACATCTCCTGCTTGGTCATAAGATATCCTGCCAGCGCCGATGCAAACACCATCAGCACCGTTCCGAGGATAGTTCTTACTATAGTGACCACGAACGAGCTCCACAGGTCGTTTACATTGCTCATGGAAATATAGTTCTGAATGGTCAGCTGCTGTGGGTAAAATGTGATAACGCCCTTACGGACGAGATCGTTTGAAGAAATGGTGTTGATGAAAATATAATAGAACGGGAAAAAGCAAGCCAATGTAAAGAGTCCGAAGAAGGTGTAGTTGAGAATATTGAAAATGATATCACCCGGAGTAAGCTTGATATGGGTGGTATGCTCCTTGAAGTATTTTTCCTCGGCTTTTTTAGCCGCTCTTTCTTCTTTAGTCATTTTAGCCATCAGTAAAACCTCCTTTTATCAGACTATGCTCTCGCCACGGACGGCCTTTGAGATGCCGTTTGCGGTGAACAGGAGGATAACACTGATTATCGACTTGACCATACCGATAACCGTTGACATCGGGATAAGTCCGCTTCCGATACCGAGGTTGTAAACGTAAAGGTCAAGAACCTCGATCATATCCTTGTTTACGGCGTTGGAGAATACGAGGTACTGATCCATGCCGTTTGTAAGGATATTCGCAATTGACATAAGGAGAAGGACCATATATGTAGGAATAAGTTCGGGAACTGTTATATACCACATTTTCTGGAAACGTCCCGCACCGTCAACGGTAGCAGCCTCATAAAGCTGTGGGTCGATACCGGAAATTGCGGCAATGTAAATGATAGCGCTCCAACCTGTTCCCTTCCACAGACCCCATGCAAGCATCTTCAGCCACATATGGGACGTGTCGAGAAGGTAGTTCGTTGAGGATTCGATACCGATACCTGTAAGGAAGGTGTTGATAAATCCGTCTGTTGAGAAGATAGCGATAGCTATAGCATAAACAAGAACCCAGCTGATAAAGTTGGGGATAGTTGTAAAGGTCTGAACGATACGCTTGAAGTGAGTGTTCTTGATCTCCGAAAGGAAGATGGCAAAAACCATGGCGATCCAGCTTGTGCCGATTCCAAGTCCGCTCATTGCAAGGGTGTTCTTGATAACTCTTAGAATATCCTTTTTGGTTGCACTGTTCTGGAAAAGCTGAGTAAACCACTTGAAGCCCACAAATTTATCCATGGAAAGAGTTTCGCCCGACTTATAATCGAAGAAAGCATATCTCCAGCCGAACAGAGGCAGATATGAGAACACGAACGCAAGGACGATTATAGGCAGAGCCATAAGGAACAGTCTGTACTTTGCATCCATGTCAAACCTATCTTCCTTTGCCGTCTTCGGAAGCAGAAAAAGATTTGCAAAGGACAGCACAAAGATCAGTCCCGCAATGACCATATACATATAGAATGACCGGGGGAACATGGGCAGGATCTTATCGGGCTTTTCGGTCATGCTTACAGCTATATAAGCCGATCTCATTCCCATAAGGGAAACCATTTCAACGACCGAACCCGCAAGGGTGATAAGGTTGCCCATTTTCTTGAGCTTTACGTTTCCGAGGGACATACAGCCGCCCGCAGCCGCAGCAACACAGGCGATAAGGCATATCATACTTGAAGCGAAAACAAGCTTGAATGCCGCCTCGTCCACCCAGCCTCTTGCCAAGGCTCTTCCCATGTTTGCGATGATCGAATCATAGGATACGCCGCAGGTAAAAAGCGAAAGATTTTTGTTTATCATTCCGCTTATTCTTGCCGGGTTGAATGCAGGGAAAAACAGTATAACTATATCTGCAATAACAAGCACTCTGATAAACCAGTAGAGCTTGTCCGAAATTTTCTCCCCCGTTGTTTTCGGCCTTTGAGGCCCGTGTGATTTGTGCTTTCCGATATCCTCCGGATCTCTGACGGTTTTATTTTCCGCCAGTATAACTTCTGCCATACAAACCTTCCTTTCCTCAGCCGCATGAGCCTCTCTCCACAGCAGCTCAAACAGCCCTCCGATCCGAAATTTCCGCACATTGTACCTATTCGGATATGTTTTTTCGCCGGGGAAAATATTATGATACCGAACCGCAGAAAAAAGCTTTATTCTCTCAAAAAAGCTGAAAAACATTGTAACGGTTTGCCAATAATACTTAAATACGGCAAAAAAACTTGTACAAATGTACTATAACGATTTTATTATATCACATCTTTTTATGAAATGCAACCGTTTACAAAAAAATTATGAAAATCTTCATGAATATATTTTTCTTCTCCGAATGAGCGGTTGACATAAGCAAAAATAGGTATTATAATTATATTCGGAAAACGAAACATGAAACGGAGGATCCTTTTATGAACTTAACAGGAAAAAGCTTTTTAAAGCTGCTTGATTTTACTCCCGAAGAGATCTCGGAGCTTATCGGACTTGCCGCAGAGCTTAAAGCTCAGAAGAAAGCAGGCATATCACATGATCTGTGCCGTGGTAAGAACATAGCTCTCATTTTCGAGAAAACAAGCACCCGTACAAGATGCAGCTTTGAAGTTGCCGCTCACGATCTTGGCATGGGCGTTACATATCTCGACCCCTCAGGCTCTCAGATAGGCAAGAAGGAAAGCATTGCCGATACAGCCCGTGTCCTCGGCAGAATGTTCGACGGCATCGAGTACAGAGGATATGGTCAGGATATCGTTGAGGAGCTTGCAAAATATGCGGGCGTTCCCGTATGGAACGGACTGACAAACGAATTCCACCCCACTCAGATACTTGCCGATTTCCTTACAATACAGGAGCATTTCGGCAGGCTCAAAGGGATAAACTTCGTCTACATGGGCGACGCAAGGTACAACATGGGCAACTCCCTCATGGTAGGCTGCGCAAAAATGGGTCTTAATTTCACAGCCTGCGCTCCGAAAAAGTATTTCCCCGACAAGGCGCTTGTTGACGAATGTGAAAAGATAGCTGCCGAAACGGGTGCAACAATACGCTTCTGCGAAGACCCTATTGAAGCCACAAAGGGCGCAGACGTTATCTATACCGATGTATGGGTATCCATGGGCGAGCCTGTTGAGGTATGGGAGGAGAGAATAAACGACCTTTCGCCCTATCAGGTAAACAAGGCGATAATGGACAACGCAGGACCTCAGTGTGTATTCATGCACTGTCTGCCCGCATTCCACGACCACAAAACAACGGTGGGCAAGGAGATGGGCGAGCGCTTCGGCAGAGATGCAATGGAAGTTACCGACGAGGTATTTGAAGGACCTCAGTCCATAGTTTTCGATGAGGCGGAAAACCGTATGCACACGATCAAGGCTGTTATGGCTGCAACTCTTTCGGACGCTGTCTGATACGCAGAATAATACATACAAAATACGAATGCCGCCACAGAATTGTGACGGCATTTATATCATACGCTTATTTCCCGTTCTATCCATGCCATAAGCAGATCAACTATCCTCTCCTGCTCGGAGGGGGTAAGCTCTCTCCCCTTGGGCACTCTGTACCATTTGTTAAGGCACCCTCTGCAGCAGCAGGCACAGGCGTGCTGTGCCACAAAAACAGGATGTCCCCTCATGGGAGTCTGTCTGCCGTCATTGGGGATATCCGCAGGAGCAAGACGGAGCCTTATAAAATCCTCTGCGTGGCGGCGTATTGTTTCCATGCCTTTTTCACGGATATACGCCCTGTCCTTCTCGGTCAGATGGAATTTCGACCGAAAATCCGACCTGCTCAGCTTTTCAAGAGCCTGCGATATGGTCTGCACGATAATTACCCCCTTATTCTAAGGAAACGCTGAATAATGCGAAGCAATCGTTTCGCCGTTTTGAGGAACGCTCGAATATCCGTCACTGAGAGGGTGACGAAAAACGGCTGAAACGATTTATTCAGCGTTTCCTAATTCCCATGCATGATCTATAGGGTCGGCATATCCTCCGCCCTCCTGCAAATGACAATACTCCTCTGCGCAGACACGGGCGCTGTCCGATATGAACCTGTCTGCATCTTCCGCAGCGAAATATACGTTGTCCGCCGAGTAAACGTCACTGAAATCCTTTGCCATATCCTCAAGGAAAAGCTCAAGGTCAAAGGGGTAAATTTCGTTTATCCTCTCCGAGGAAAAGCCGCATGGAACGGTCGGGACATTTTCAATCCCATACTTGTTTATGACATATCCGTTGATACTGCGGTAATCAGCGTACAGCCTGTCAAGAAAGCCTTCCTTTCCACGCATTTCAAGAAAACCTTTGTCGTAATAGATTATCCGTCTGAAAACGCAGTCCTGAATCAGGTGAAAATAGTAACCGAGATAAAGACTGTCGGACAGGATATCCTCAGCGAAACGCTCACGGAACCGACTGAAATCCATGACCTTTTTGCCTGTCCCCACCATGACGGGAAAGTGACTTCCCACTGCCGCCTTATCCTGCAAAATAACTGCGTCGGGCAGCAGCTGACCTATGATAAACCTGTTTTTATCGGCGATCCCGAGCCGCTCTGCGATCACCGAGGCTGCCGCCATATGCATTATTCTCGAAGCCATTCGGGCGTTACTCCTTTCAAAATATACATAAACGAGGAATGACAAAATGATAAAGAAAACCTTTCCGAAACGTCTGCTTAAATTTTTTATTATCCTTTTGAGTTTAGCCGCAGCAGGTATAGCCGCTCTCCTTGGCATAAATGCCTACGTTAAAGGCTTTTCGGCGGATAAGATCCTCTCCCCCGATGAAGCGGCTCAAATCGAAAATGCCGACTGTATCCTTATCCTCGGCTGCCGTGTGAATGATACAACTCCCAGTCCCATGCTGAGCGACAGGCTCAAACAGGGCATCGCCCTTTACAAGGCAGGGGCTGCGCCGAAGATACTCATGTCGGGAGATCACGGTCAGACGGATTATGACGAAGTAAATGCCATGAAGCAGTTCGCAATCGACAGCGGAGTGCCCTCCGAGGATATCTTCATGGATCATGCAGGCTTTTCCACCTATGAAAGTATGTACCGTGCCAAGGAGATATTTGAGGCGGACAGCATTATCATAGTTACCCAGGAGTATCATCTCTACCGTGCGGTATATATCGCCGAAAAGCTTGGGATAAGCGCACGAGGCGTTTCCTCCGATCTGCAAACATATGTAAGGCAGGATTATTACGACCTGAGGGAGCTTCTTGCCCGAAACAAGGATTTTGTAAAGGTCATTTTCAAGCCTGATCCGACCTATCTCGGCGAAGTCATTCCCATAAGCGGGAGCGGCGATCTGACAAACGACAAGGAATTTACGTGACCGCAAATAATTCGGGCGTTCCGACCACATTTTCTGCATGGTCGGAACGCCTTTTTGATTATTATTCCGCAGTAACTTCAATTCCGTCCTTCTTGGAGGAAATGCGTATCTGGTCGATATGAGTGTTGCCCTTTTCCACGATAATTTCGGCGATCTTGTCCTCGATCTCCGTTCTGATAGCCGTCCTGATATCACGTGCGCCGAACTTTTTGCCGTAAGCCTTTTCTGCAAGAGCCGCAAGCACACGCTTGTCATATTTGAGCACCGTGCCCTTTTCAAGAAGAGGTTCCTTCATTTCGGAGAGCATAAGTCCTGCGATCTCCGCATAATTCTCCTTGGTGAGGGGGTCAAATACAACTATCTCGTCAATTCTGCCCATAAATTCGGGACGGAGAAAATCGGAAAGGGCTTTCATCGCTCTTTCTCTGGAGATATCGCCCTCGGTCTTGTTGAAGCCGAGTCCCGACGATTTATCCGACGATCCTGCGTTTGATGTCATGCAGATAATTGTATTTTCAAAGCTTACCGAACGTCCCTGAGCGTCGTTTACTCTGCCCTCGTCAAGTATCTGGAGCAGAATGTTCATCACGTCGGGGTGAGCCTTTTCAATCTCATCAAAAAGCACCACCGAATAAGGGTGACGGCGCACCTTTTCGGTAAGCTGTCCTGCGTCGTCATATCCCACGTAGCCCGGAGGCGAGCCTATCATTCGGGACACGGTGTGCTTCTCCTGATACTCCGTCATGTCAAGGCGGATAAGGGTATCGGTGCCGTTGAACAGCTCCTCGGAGATGACCTTTACAAGCTCGGTCTTTCCCACGCCCGTAGGTCCCACAAATATGAATGAAGCAGGACGGCGGCGCTTTGAAAGCTGCACTCTTGTGCGGCGTATCGCCTTGCTTACAGCCTCAACAGCCTTGTCCTGACCGATTATCCTCTTTTTCATGTTCGCTTCAAGGGAAGCAAGCTTTTTGTATTCCGTTTCCTCGATACGGTTTGCGGGGATACCCGTCCACAGCTCGACCACATGAGCAAGGTCCTCGTCCTCAACATAAATGCTCTCTATCTTCTTTGAAAGCTTCTCATCGTCCGCCTTCATGCGAAGCATTTCCGATTTCATCTTTGCAAGGCTTTCAAAATCAGGCTCTTCGGCGTCCTCCACCGCTTTGATCTCGCTTTCAAGCTTGGAAATGTCATAGTCAAGCTTCTGCTTGTCGGAAAGCTCGGGCGATCTTATGCTGCGGTTTGCGCACGCCTCGTCAAGCAGGTCTATCGCCTTGTCGGGCAGGAAACGGTCGTTGATATACCTTTCGGAAAGCACTGCGCAGAGCCTTATCTTTTCGTCGGTTATCTTTACACGATGATGTCCCTCGTAGTATTTCTTTATGCCTTTCAGCACTTCGATAGTATCCTCAATTGTCGGCTCGTTTACCGTTACGGGCTGGAAACGTCTTTCAAGGGCGCTGTCCTTTTCGATGTACTTGCGGTACTCCTTGAAGGTGGTGGCTCCGATGACCTGCACCTCTCCTCTTGAAAGGGCAGGCTTGAGGATATTTGCGGCGTTCATGGAAGAGCCTTCGCTGTCCCCTGCGCCCACGATATTGTGTATCTCGTCGATGAAGAGGATAATGTTGCCTTCTGCCTTAACCTCGTCGATAAGTCCCTTGATACGGCTTTCAAACTGTCCTCTGAACTGAGTTCCCGCAACAAGAGCGGTGAGATCGAGGAGAAATACCTCCTTGTTTCTCAGCTGGAAGGGCACCTTTTCCTCAGCAATACGCTGAGCAAGTCCTTCCGCAATGGCAGTTTTTCCGACGCCCGGCTCGCCTATAAGGCAGGGGTTGTTTTTCTGTCTGCGGCAGAGTATCTGAATGGTTCTTGCGATCTCCCTGTCACGTCCGATAATATTGTCAAGCTGACCCTCTTTTGCACGGGAAGTAAGGTCGGTGCAGAAGTTGTTCAAATATTTTCTCTTTTTCTTTTTGGACTGTTTTCCGCCCTGTCTACCGTTCTGACCCGTTTTTTCATCGGCAAAATCGGCGTCAATGCTTCCGTCGCCGTTTTCGGAATCGAAGGCGGAAGGCATTCCGTCCTCCGTTTCGGAATGGTCATGGCTGTGCTTATGGTCAACGGGACCGCCGAACATGCTCTGCAAAAAGCTTGGGATAGAGCCTGTTCCGCCCTGCTTGAACAGATCTCCGCTGTCAAATGCGTCGTTGATACCCGTCATTGCGTCGGAAAATTCCTCTATATCGTCATCGGTTATTCCCATCTGATCCATGTATTCCTTTATCTGCGGAATACCAAGCTCTCTTGCACAGACAAGGCAAAGACCCTCGTCCTTTTTTTCATTGCCGTGCATTGAGGTGATGAAAACGACCGCTGTTCTCTTTTTACATCTTGTACAAAGCATTCTGTGTCCTCCGTGTATAATTTATATTATGTACCGAAAACTGCTGAAAATTTACAGCTTTTCAGTATAATACCGACGCCGCCCCCGAACGGACGAACATTTCGTACAGTCTGCCGAAAACAAGCGTCTGTGAAATAATATCATTGTTAAGATAATCGAAACCGCCCGTAAATCCGATAATAAGGAACACTATCAGCATCAGCGCCAGAATTATGACTGCGCCCTCAGCCGCTCCGAGAACGGCTCCCAGCACGGAATCCGCCGCTTTAATGGGACTGATATGCCTTACCAGAAGTATCACCTTTACAACGATTCGGAGAATGAAATTCACGACAACAAACACGACCGTCCATATTATCATTCCCAAAGCTCTGAGCGCTGTCGGACGAACAACAACACGTTCGATATATCCTGCGATACCCTCGCTGCCGCTGTCCTCGGGATCTCCTGCGATATCGTTGAGCAGCGCTCGGAGTGTATCCTCTTCAAGGAGAAAATCCGTGACCTTTTCCTCGGGAACCGTTATGCCAAGCGGAAGCTGTGCATTGATATCCGCTGTGATCTCCTTCGAGCAATTTTCGGTTATTTCTTTAATTTTAGCACTAAACCGTTCATTAGTCAATAGCGAAGCGATATCAATTTGCGAAAGAGTCCTGCTGTCAACAGGATTTTCGGAAATATATCTGTCAGCCGCTTCCAGAATATTGCGGACAACGTCCCCTGCGGCAGAGCCGAACTCGGTGTTCCCCGTGAACTCCTCCGCTTTTTCGGAAACGCTTTCGGAAACTATCTCCATCACCTTATCCTTAGCCTGAGCCTTGGCGTCGGCAACGGCGCTGTCGATACATTCGCACACCTTTTCGTGAAGATACTTGTCGTATATCCCCTCGGTGATCTTGTCCGACGACAGGGCAGAGGCAGCGGCGAAGGCTATAACAAAGCATACGAGATATAAAACGGTTTTCAGAACGCCTCTCTTATATCCTGCGCCTATGCAGCACAGCAATATAAGCAGCAGGGCAATATCAAGAATATAAGGCATCATTTTTTCACCTGTTCCGGGCTGTGTTGACACACCCTAATCATGTTACATAGTTTATTCTGTTGACGGAATCATATCCGAGGAGATAAAGGTATTTGTCGATACGGCAGATGTCCTCGTAATCGTCCTCAAGTGAAGCATATGCGATCTGCTGACCCGTTATGTCATAGGTCACGATACCGCTGTCGTTGAGAACGTGTGCCTGCATGGAATCTGCTATGACCTTGACGGCGCTGTGGTCGGTTTCGGTCACAACGGGGTTTGAAACGTTGTCCCCCGATATAAGGATAAGCTTTGTGGTGCGCTTTTCGCTGTTGGAGGTCATTATTGCCGTAAAGTTGCCCGAACAGTCGTAATCCACAATGGGGTCGGAATAGGGATAGGTCGCCTGAAGGATACCGTCCGATGAGTAGCAGGCGGTCAGGGTATCGCCTATCATGATAATGCTGCCGTCGTTTGCAGTCTGCACATCAAGAGCAAGTGTCCTGACAGGCTCGGACGTCCATTTCGGCTCGGTGTCGTTAAAATCGAAGCGTATCATTCTTGTCAGCAGCTCGCCGCCCTCGGCGGAAAGCACGGTAAGGATACAGCCCTTTCCCGAATCGGTAAAGGTAACATTGATTATCCTCATATCATAGCTGTAATATGTAAAAACTTCCTCTCCCGAGGGATTATATACCTTAAGCATGGCAAGATATTTATCGGATTTCGTGACCACTGCCGCCATATCGTTTTCAGCAAGGCGTGCAAGGAGGATAACATTTTCGGCAGTTTTGGAATATACCGTCTTGTACTTGCTTTCTAAGCTGAACTCTGTTCCTCCAAGGTCATAGATAAGCGCTTTTCCTCCCGAAACGGACAGAATGGGATTTGCAAAGGCGTGCTGCTTTTCGCTGACTATCTTTCCGTCGGTACTGTAAACATGGAATTTTGAATCGTCAAGGAGAGCAAGACAGTTGTCCATTTTCAGTATCTGATAACCCGAACCGCCCTCTATATGAAGGGGAAAATATCCCTCCGCAAGCTCCGCTTCACTCGTGTCCGAGCTTACCGCAGCAGGTATCTTTGTCATTATTCCTTCAAGGTAGGGGTACCACATATTTTTTGTAAAGACCGCCACCATTGCGGCACCGCAGATAAGCAGCACGATAAAGGTCTTGATAAGCATATTTTTTGTGCGCTTGGCTTGACGCTTTTTCCTTAGCTCCGAAACGTCCGTTACAGGCATAGTTTTCCTCCTTATCAGTCGGGAATGTCACCGTAAAAAACACGGTTCAGATACAGTCCGCAAGCCTTTGCGGTCTTTCCCGCAAGGCTGCGGTCACGGGCTTCAAGTATTTTCGGGATATCGTTTTCGCCTATTTTGCCCTCGTTTATATATATAAGCGTTCCCGCAATTATCCTCACCATATTATATAGAAATCCGTCCCCACGGACAGTCATTATCACCTTGTCCCCCGTTCTTTCAAGAACGCATCTGTGAACGTTTCTCACCGTGTTTTCCTTTCGGTTGGCAGTTCCGCAGAAGGACGCAAAATCATGCTCTCCCTCGATCTGTCCTGCGGCACGGTTAAGCTTTTCGATGTCCATGGGATAGGGATAATGGAGCGCCAGATCTCCAAGAAAGGGGTCCTTCTCCCTGCGGTTGAGGAAAATATAAATATATTCCTTTCCCGTGCAGGAGTATCTTGCGTGAAAATCCGCAGGTGCTTCCTCGCAGGAAAAAAGAGCGATATCGTCGGGCAGGATACTGTTCATTCCCCTTACAAGATTATCGCAGGGTATACCGTGCTCCGTTTCAAAGGAGAAGCAGTACATATTTGCGTGAACACCCGTATCCGTCCTTGAACAGCCGTTTATCTTCACGGGAGCGTCGGTCATGACCGAGAGCTTTTCCTCCAGGATATTCTGTATGCCCACGGCATTTTCCTGCCGCTGAAAGCCGTGATACGCAGTTCCCCTGTAACCCATCATTACCTTGAGATTTCGGCTCATAGCACAATTTTCCCCATATCAACAATCATTATTGCGCAGAGGAAAAGCAGGGAAACAGACAGCGCACAGTAGTCGTTCCCTCCCGAATGGAGAGTTTTCAGCTTTGTCCTGCCCTCTCCCCCACGGTAGCAGCGGCATTCCATTGCAAGTGCAAGCTCCTCCGCTCTTCTGAAGGATGACACGAAAAGAGGGATAAGGATAGGCACAAGCGCCTTCGCCCTCTCCATTATCGTTCCGCTGTCAAGGTCTGCGCCTCTTGCCTTCTGTGCGGACATAATCTTGTCCGTTTCTTCGATAAGTGTGGGGATAAAGCGCAGGGCGATAGTCATCATCATAGCAAGCTCATGGACGGGAAAATGCAGCTTTTTCAGGGGACCGAGCAGCTGCTCGATAGCGTCCGTCAGAACTATGGGAGATGTTGTATAGGTAAGCATTGACGTGCCGCAGATAAGGGCAACGATGCGTATTATCATATATCCCGATGTGATAAGTCCCTGATCGGTTATGCGGATACCGAATATCTTAAACACCGTAACTCCGTCGATGAAGAAAATATTCAGCACCGAAGTAAAAATTATTATGGGAACAATAGGCTTCATGCTTTTGAGCATGAGCTTCGGTGAAAGTCCCGACTTTGCAAAGGCGAGGATGAAAAACAGACAGCCTATGCCGAGAGAGATAAAGCTGTCAGCCGAAAAAAGCATGATTATGAACACGCCCGTAATGATTATCTTGAATCGGGGGTCAAGCCTGTGAACAGCAGAATCTCCGGGGAAATACTGACCGATCGTGATATCCTTCAGCATTTATCCCAACACATCCTTTCCATGGCTCTGCAGATACTCGTTTATCGTTTTCAGAGCAAAATCCACCGTATAAACGTCACCCCTTATGTCGATACCCCTGCTGCGAAGTATGCCGAAGACCTTTGTTATCTGAGGCACGGAAAGACCTATCTGCGTTATCTCGTCGGCTCTTGTAAACACCTTAGGCGGAGTGTCGCAGCAGAATACCGTGCCCTTGTTCATAACAAGTATCCTTGAAGCAAATCTTGCAACGTCCTCCATGCTGTGGGAAACCAGCAGGACGGTAGAGCCTGTTGTTTTGTGGTAATTCTTTATCTGTCCGAGAATGACCTCTCTTCCCTTGGGGTCAAGTCCTGCGGTAGGTTCGTCAAGGATAAGCACCTTTGGGCGCATTGCCATTACTCCCGCAATAGCAACTCTCCTCTTCTGACCGCCCGAAAGCTCGAAGGGAGATTTTCCCAGCAGCGAATCGTCTATTCCCACAAGAGCGGCTGTTTCCCTTACACGGATATCCGTTTCCTTTTCGTCAAGACCCATGTTGTGCGGGCCGAAGGCGATATCCTTGTAGACAGTTTCTTCAAAGATCTGATATTCGGGGTACTGGAATACAAGTCCCACCTTGAAGCGGATATCTCTGAGCTTCACGCTTTTGTCCCAGATATCCGTCCCGTCAATTATGACCTTACCCGAAGTTGGCTTTATCAGCCCGTTAAAATGCTGAATGAGAGTGGATTTTCCCGAACCCGTGTGACCGATAACGCCCACAAGCTCCCCTTCCTCGATCTCAAGGTCAACATTATCGACAGCGGTTTTCTCGAAGGGAGTTCCCTGACTGTAGGTATAGGTTAGCTTTTCCGTTTTGATTATTGCAGACATAGGACCGCCCTTCCGTTAATTACAGAGTATTTTTTCACAAAGTATAAAGACTGTTTTCAAATTTATTGAGCTTTGAAAGCATTACGATAAGCATAACAATATTAAGCACGGGCACAAAAAGGGAAAGGATAAACAAAAATGTCTTTCCGCCCGAATTGACTTTCATCTTCTTCATTCTCCACAGAGCGCATACGCCGAAGATCACCGCAGCAAGCATCAACACCGCAAATATAACGCCCGAAAAGCCTGCCGCAAGAAGAGCGCCCGCAGCGGCTGCCGCAGCCTCCGCAAGAGAAGCCGCCACCGTTATAAAGAAGATGACTCCGAAAATTCCCATGGTAATTGCCGAAAGTATCAGCACCGCAGCAATGCCCGAGGGAGTGATTATCTCTCCGTACTCGCCAAGCACCCCTGCAAAGGGTTCAAGAGCCTTAACAAGACCACCTATCACTCCCGAAGCGCATATCACCGCAGCTATTGCCGCTGTCAGCGAAAGTATAAGAAGCCTTTTGGCGCAGTCCTTTCCGTAGCCTCCGTCCGAATAGCCGAAGGCAGAATAACCGCTGTTGTCAACAGGCTTCCTGCATATCCTGACGCAGCCTATGAGCATAAGGATAAGGGCAGGAACGGCGAGCAGCAGCGGCAGCACCACATTTACCGCAATAAACGCCCCCGTTATCTCCGCAAAGTCCTTTGCAAGCAGCACGGGTATCATAAAAGCTATTATCAGCGGCAGAGAAAGGACATATACAAGTCCCGTAAACAAGACTGTATTTTTGATCTTTCCCGTTACGTCAAGGATAAAAAATATTATAAACAAAACTGTCAGAATAATAGTCACCATTTTTTTGACCCTCCCTTTCAGAATTTTCGGGGCATATTATTTCAGCAGCCTTTCAAGGTAATCCGCACAGGCTTCCTCGCTTATTATATGAGTGTCGGCGGAAGCCACGCCCTGCTTTTTCATCAGATACATAAGCTCCGTCGCCTGAGGAACGTCCAGTCCCACGCTGCGGAGTGTTTCCACATGGGAAAACACCTCGGCAGGGGTATCGTCAAGGATTATCTTTCCTGCGTCCATGACAACGACCCTGTCCGCCTTTGCCGCCTCGTCCATATAATGGGTAATGAGAATGATAGTTACGCCGTTTTCCTTGTTGAGCCGCCGTATGGTCTTCATGACCTCACGCCTGCCCACAGGGTCAAGCATCGCCGTAGGCTCGTCCAGAACGATGCAGTCGGGACGCATTGCGATTATGCCTGCAATGGCGACTCTCTGCTTCTGTCCACCCGAAAGCTGATGAGGGGAATGCATACGGTATTCGTACATTCCCACCGCCTTCAGTGCCTCGTCAACACGCTCCCTCATTTCTTCCTGAGGAACGCCCATGTTTTCAAGGGCAAAGGCAACGTCCTCCTCCACTACGGAGGCAACTATCTGATTATCGGGATTCTGAAAAACCATTCCGATATGCATTCTTATATCTATAAGCTTGGATTCGTCGGAGGTGTCCATGAACGCCGAATACATCTTTCCGCCGCAGGGCAGCAGGATAGCATTCATATGCTTTGCAAGGGTGGATTTTCCGCAGCCGTTGTGACCGAGCACCGCAGTAAAGCTGCCCTTTTCTATTTCAAGGTCAAGTCCGTCAAATACGTATTTTTTCTCCGAAACGCTTTCCGTTTCCTCCGTATCGGAGTAGTAAAAGCTTAAATTTTCCGCTTTAATGATATTTTCCGTATGATACGCCTCCCTTTGAGCGATGGCAGAAGAACTATTGCTTCGCCGTAAACATTGCCGTTGAACCGCATGGCAGAATGTTTCCGCAGTCCTCAACGGGCAGACCTATCTCGTCCGCCGTTACTGTGCCCTTATATTTTTTGCCCACAGTTTCTCTGATAATGTAAGCCATTACCGAGGGAGAAAGTCCCGTGGTGTAGCTGTTTAAGAGGAATAAAAGAGGATCGTCGCCGAGAACGCCCGTGCAGAGCTTTACAAGGTCATACACGCAGTCTTCAAGCTTCCAGACCTCCTGATTGGGTCCTCTGCCGTAGGAAGGAGGGTCCATGATAACCGCATCGTAACGGCGTCCACGCTTTATCTCTCGCATGACGAACTTTTCGCAGTCGTCCACTATCCAGCGGACAGGCTTGTCCGAAAGTCCCGAAGCGGCAGCGTTATCCCTTGCCCACTGCACCATTCCCTTCGATGCGTCCACATGGCAGACATTCGCTCCCGCAGCCGCACAGGCAAGGGTCGCACCGCCCGTATATGCAAACAGATTGAGCACATTTACCTCTCTGCCCTCGCTGCGGCGCTTCTTTATCAGCTCCGCCATAAGATCCCAGTTGACCGCCTGTTCGGGGAAAAGTCCCGTATGCTTGAAGCCTGTGGGTCGGATATTAAAGGTGAGCTTTTCGCCCGTTGCAAGGCTGTAGCCTATCTGCCAGCTTTCGGGGAGCTTTGTTTTAAAGCTCCACTGTCCGCCGCCCTTGTCGGAACGGTAGTAATGACCGTCCGCCTTGTTCCATACGGGGTCCTTTTTTTCGGTTTTCCAGATGATCTGCGGATCGGGGCGGATAAGTGAATATTTTCCCCATAATTCCAGCTTTTCGGAGCAGGAACAGTCAAGCAGACGGTAATCCTGCCACCTGTCGGCGCATCTCATTTTTTATAATCATCCTTTCGGGAGAGGAGTATTATTCTCATATGACGCCGCACATTTATTCAAGTGCGGCGCACTTTTTTACATTTCGGGGCATTTTTCACGGATAACGTCTGCAATCTTTACCGCCATGGTGTTTATCAGGTCAAACTGCCTGCCTTCTATCATTACACGGATAAGCGGCTCCGTGCCGCTTTCACGGACAAGTATCCTTCCGCTGTCGCCAAGCTTCTTTTCGCTGCTTTCGATGATCTCTTCGATCTCGCCGATATTCTTCCAGCTTTCCTTCCATTTCGGAGCGATCTTCACGTTTATCATGACCTGAGGATAACGCTCCATCAGACCCGAAAGCTCGGAAAGGCTTTTTCCCGTCCTCTTCATGACGGAAAGCAGCTGAATGGCGGTAAGCTGACCGTCACCCGTTGTGGCATAGTCACGAAAGATAATATGTCCCGACTGCTCGCCGCCCAGGTTGTAGCCCCCTGCAAGCATCTGTTCGAGAATATACCTGTCCCCAACCTTTGTGGTTATCATATTAATGCCGTTTTCCTTTGCAAAGACCGTAAAGCCCATGTTTGTCATGACCGTGACAACTGCGGCATTTTCCCTGAGCATATTCCGCTCGCTCATATCCTTTGCAAAGATAGCGATAAGCTTGTCGCCGTCAACGATAATTCCGTTTTCGTCCACCGCAAGGCATCTGTCCGCATCGCCGTCAAAGGCAATGCCGAGGTCACATTTGTTCTCCTTGACAAACGCCGCAAGAG
Source organism: Huintestinicola sp. (assembly GCA_051882475.1). Lineage (GTDB taxonomy): Bacteria > Bacillota > Clostridia > Oscillospirales > Ruminococcaceae > Huintestinicola. Next base: position 26,436 of record JBJERW010000054.1, read on the forward strand.
CCTCCATATGAGTCGAACCGCACTTATCGTTGATGTTCACACCGTCAGGCTCGCAGCTCATAAGATATACCTTTGCGCCAAGACCGTCAAACAGCTTTTCGGCAGTCGCCGAAGCAGAGCCGTTTGCGCAGTCCACCGCTATACGCAGTCCGCTGAGGTCGGAAACGCCTGTGGCAAGAATATGCTTTATATAATCCCATACAGCGTCGGGGTCGGAAGAAAGCCTTCCCACTTCTCCGCCGTTTTTCTGCGCTTCGATAAGCTTTTCGGGAGTATCGAGAACAAGTCCCTCTATCTCCTCCTCAATATCGTCGGAAAGCTTGAAGCCTGTGCCCGCAAACAGCTTTATGCCGTTAAATTCCATGGAATTGTGGGACGCCGATATCATAACGCCTGCGTCCGCTCCCCTGCTCTTTACAAGATAAGCCACCGCAGGAGTGGGAACTACTCCCAGACTTACAACGTCCGCTCCGACGGAAAGTATCCCTGCCGTGAGGGCCGCTTCCATAATATCGGAGGAAACTCTCGTATCCTTTCCGATAAGTATCTTTGCCTTATGTCCCGATTTGCGGCAGAGCACCGATGCGGCTGCCCTGCCTATCTGCATTGCTGTTTCGCATGTAAGCTCCGTCACGGCAACTCCTCTTGCGCCGTCGGTTCCAAATAATCTTCCCATATAAAAAACTCCGTTCCGCCGCCGCAGCTTTGCAGCGGCAAAATATTGAATAAACTGTTTTATTATACTCGTTTCGGGTGGTTTTTGATACAATTATCCGCAAATTTACGTGAAACGAGTGTATGCAGGCTCAGCTTTTTACATAGTACCGGTTCAAATAATGTACCGTTACCGAGCTGTATCTTTTCCGCCCAAATATACTATAAAACGATTGGGTGCCGGCTCAGCCTGCCGTTACCGAGCTGTATCTTTGCCGCCCGAAAATACTATGAAACGATTGCCTGCAAGCTCAGCTTGCCTAAAAGAGGGTGGTCTGACCCGAAATGGCTTTGGCTTCGGGGACTTCGTAACCCATGTGCCTGTATGCAAGAGCGGTGGCGCAGCGGCCTCTCGGGGTGCGTGAGATAAAGCCGAGCTGCATCAGATACGGCTCGCAGACGTCCTCAAGAGTTACCGACTCTTCTCCGATGGCGGAAGCAAGGGTTTCAAGTCCTGCAGGTCCTCCCGAATATCCCTTTATGAGCATTTCAAGAAAACGCTTGTCAAGGCTGTCAAGTCCAAGGGAATCTATCTCCATTCGGTCAAGAGCTATCCCTGCAATATCTCCCGTTATCCTGCCTCGTCCCATGACCTCCGCAAAGTCACGTACACGCTTTAACAGCCTGTTTGCGATTCTCGGAGTGCCCCTCGAACGTCTTGCTATCTCGTAAGCGCCCTCGTTGTCGCAGGAGATCCCCAGAATGACCGCAGAGCGGAGAATGATATCAGTAAGCTGCTCAAAGCTGTAAAGCTCAAGGCGCTGAATTATCCCGAAACGATCTCTCAGGGGCGTTGTCAGCTGACCTGCCCTCGTGGTCGCACCGATAAGGGTGAACTTGTGCAAATCGACCCTCAGAGAACGTGCGGAGGGTCCCTTTCCGATGATTATATCAAGGGCGTAGTCCTCCATGGCAGGGTAAAGTATCTCTTCTATGGAACGAGAAAGACGGTGTATCTCGTCGATAAACAGCACGTCGTTTTCCGAAAGATTTGTAAGCAGAGCCGCAAGATCGCCCGGCTTTTCAATGGCAGGGCCGCTGGTTATGCGTATGTTCACGCCAAGCTCCTTTGCGATTATCGCCGAAAGAGTGGTCTTTCCAAGCCCCGGAGGGCCGTACAGGAGCACATGGTCAAGAGGCTCTCCCCTTTTTCGGGCAGCCTCGATGTATACGGACAGATTTTCCTTTACCTTGTCCTGACCTATATATTCATTGAGGGTCTGCGGTCTGAGGGAATAATCGACCTCCTCGCTGTCGCTTGAAGTGACCTGCGGAGAAACCATTCTTTCCTCAAAATTCATCTCGCCTTGTTCCAGCAATTATATCACCGTATCCTTAATTCATACTGTTTTTTCAAAGGTGCTGCCGCCCTCTTCCTCAGACTGACCCGAAAAATCGGGGGTTATGTTCTCGGTAAAGGGTCTGCGCCATTTGGGGGTAAGCTTTGTTTTTACCACAGAAAGGGGAAGTATCATTTCGTCGGAGGTTATGCCGCCGCACATCGCCTTGTCGGGTGCACGGTGCTTTTCCGTCAGCGTGCGGAATTTCATCGCCTTGTCGGATATTCCGAAAGCCACGTAATCTCCGAGAAAATCATATATCTTACCTATGCACCTGCCCGTGCCGAAAAGCTCCTTGCGAAGTATCTCCGACCGTGACATGAGCATGAAATCTGCCGAGAAGCGTTCAGCAAATATCCTCTCGAAATCCGTCCGCCTGTCGGATTTGACAAAGAAATTCACCGCTCTTTTTCCGAAGGTGGGGGGCATGATAAGGCAATCGCACAGGTCATAGCTCAGATTCAGCAGTATTTCCTCCGAAATATCGGTCATGCCGTGGTCGGAGGTTATAATAAATATTGTGTCGGTCATTCTCTTCGACATGCCCTCAATGGTGTCGTTTATGTCGCAGAGCATCTGCTTTACTTCGGCGCTTTCGCAGCCGTATTTTTCCGCAGCTGCCCTTACTGCGCCCCATTCGGCGTAGGTAAAGGTGTTCTGGTCGGTAGCAGCTATTTTTATCATAAGCTCGAAAAGCCGCAGAGGGGTATCCGCAGTTTTATGAAAGCTTTTGTTTTCCGATATTTTTACCCCCGGCATGGCAATGGAAAAGGGCTGAACGTTTCCTATGATGGAATCTGCGATCTCCCCGAAAAAGTTGCTGTAAGGCAGCACAAAATCAGCGGCGTTTGCCGCTGAAACGTTTTGTCCGCTGTAGGGGTCAAGGTTGCTGTCAAGCTCCACCGTGCGGCAGAATTCCTTGAAAAACATGGTCCGACCAAGCCTTCCGTGCTCGCATGGGGGCGTTCCCGTAAGACAGCTTACTCTCGACGATGCCGAAGAGGACGGACATACCGAAGTAACGGTATCCTTCATCTCCCGAAGAAGGATACTGCCCGGCTTCAGGCTGCTTTTCAGCATATTTTCGCTCACTCCGCTTACTATCAGCAGGACAACGTTCTTGTATATTTTCGTAAGCTCGCTGTCAAGTGACGGCAGGGGCGGCAGAGCGTCCCCATGAGGGGGTATCCTGTAATATTTTTTTATCGAAGCTATCACATTTACAACCGAACGGCTGTAATTCGGATAAACAAGCATTCGGCAGTTCTCCTTTTGCTTCAGATTTTTGCCATGGATTTCAGTGCCAGACGGATAAGCTCTTCCGCAGACAGGGAGCTGTCAAGAGCGCCCACTGCCTTTTCAGCCTCTGCGGAGGAATATCCCAGTACAAGCAGTGCATCCACAGCCTCCTGAGTCGCTCCGCCCGAGATGAACGCCCTGTTTGCCGCAGCGGCAGCAGGTGTATTTCCCGAAACGCTCAGCTGCTCCTTGGATATCTTGTCTTTAAGTTCAAGAACGACCCTCTGAGCGACCTTGGGACCTATGCCCTTGATCTTGGTGAAGGTCTTGTAATCGCCTGTTGCGACGGCAAGGGCAAAGCTGTTGGGGTCCATTCCCGAAAGAATGGAAAGCGCCGCTTTCGGTCCTACTCCAGAAACGGAAAGCAGCAGCTTGAAGCAGCCAAGCTCCCTTTCGTCCGCAAAGCCGAAAAGCTCTATGCCGTCGTCCCTGACGGAAAGATATGTATATAAAAGTGCTTCATCGCCCATATTCCCAAGCTGAGAAAGGGTGATATACGTCGTGCGGCAGGCATATCCCACTCCGCCGCATTCCACAACTGCAAGCCCTGCTTCCTTATGAACGAGCTTTCCTCTTACGCTGTATATCATAGCTGCGGTCATATCCCGAAAAACGGAATATGTTCTCCTTTCAATATCTTATATTTAATCCCGACGATGAATGTCCGTGACATATTGCGATGGCAAGAGCGTCGGCAGTGTCATCGGGTTTGGGAACTTCCGCAAGACCCAATATGCTTCGGGTCATTTCCATGACCTGTGCCTTTTCCGCTCTGCCGTAGCCTACGACCGACTGCTTCACCTGCAAAGGGGTATATTCATAAACGGGGACACCGCTCTGCACCGCCGCAAGGATAGTAACTCCCCTTGCCTGCGCAACATCTATGGCGGTAGTGTGGTTTGTGTTGAAAAACAGCTTTTCTATCCCCATTGAATCGGGTTTGTACTGTGTCAGGACAGTCTGCATATCATTATAGATATCCATAAGCCTCAGGGTGAAATCAACTCCAGCCTCGGTTCTGATAGCGCCGAAGCCCACGGGTCTGAACCGATAGCCGTCATATTCCACAACGCCGTAGCCGACAATGGCATATCCCGGGTCGATCCCAAGTATCCTCATAACAGCTTCAATATCCTTTCCGAGAAAAATACCCTGTGGGCAGAATTACTCCATAATATTATATCACATACAAAAGCCTAAAGCAAGTGTTTTGTAAAATTTTCGGGAAGGATACTATCAAAAAACTCCGCCTGCCAAATCGGCAAGCGGAGCAAGGGTCTACGTTATATTATACTTCAATTCCGAGCTTTATGCGGATAAGGGACTTTATCATCTCAACGCACTGCTCATGGTCAAGTCTTTCGGTGTTTATGGTCACGTCATAGCAGGTAGGATTTCTCCAGTTTTCGCCGCCCGAATAGTATTTGTAGTAATCGGAGCGGTATTTGTCGGTGCGGTATATCATTCGGTTTGCCTCGTCCTCGGTGACGTTCAGCCTGTCCATAACGGTTTTAACGCAGTAATCACGGGGCGCTTCAACGTAAATGCTGAGCACGTTGTCATATCCTCTCAGGATATTGTTTGCGCATTTTCCGATAATAACGCAGGATTCCGACTCGGCAAGCTTGCGGATAATATGTGCCTGAATGTTGAACAGATTCACGTCGGAAACGAAATCCTTCTGGGTAGGCTCTGCCATATGGCTGAGCTTGGGCATTGCGTGAAGGACGCTTTTGATGTAGTCGGCATTGCTGAGCTTTTCGTCAGCATTGGAAAACAGCGCTTCGTTGATGCCGCTGAATTCGGACGCCATTTTAAGTATCTGTCTGCCGTAGCAGGGGATACCCAGAGTTTTTCCCAGCAGCATTCCTATCTCTCTGCCCCCCGAGCCGAAGCCTCTTGCGATAGTGATAACATAATTCTTTTCAGCCATATTTATCAGTCCTTTCGCTGCGTATTCTTATGTTTATATAGTATCACAAACTTTTTTCGGTGTCAACGAGATAGAAATATTCTTTATGTATTGCATGAAATATCATTGTTTTGTTGTGCATATTTAACAAAAATACAAATGCAGATCGGTATGATTTACAGCAATATATATCATAAAAAACACTGTCGGGATCATGATTTCCCGACAGTGTTACATTTTGTTATCAGTATAATATTACTTTTCGTTCTTGTCAAAGTAAGCAATACCCATGCCTACCGTGGACATATAGCATCTGCCGTAAACGTTCATATCGCCAACAACAAACTGACCGTTTCCGATTCCGCCGTAATTGTGGAGATCGTCGTTTACTCTTACCCATGTGCCGCCTTCGTCCTCGCTCATGTAAAGACCCGTGATATCGCTGTCCTTGGGAGTTCCCCAGACGTAGATGACATATGGATCACCGTCGTTCTTCGGCTTGCCTATTCCCACAGCCTCGCAGTATTTAAGTCCCGGAACAAGTGCCATTGTGTCGCCGTGGTCGGTCGCCTTTAAAAGTCCGCTTCCGCCTCCGGGGATATAGAAATCACCCTCGCTGCCGGGGATAACGCAAAGACGCTTGAAGGAGCTTGAAGTGTCATATTTTCTTGAGAAGGTCTTGCCGCCGTCGGTGCTTGCAAAAACAATGCTGTTTGCGCAGCCGTATACATAGCTGCTGTTTTCGGGGTCGCCGATAAGGTAAACGCTTGAGCTGCCGATTATGCCCTCGACCTTTTCCCATGTTTCGCCCCAGTCCTCGGTGCGGTAGGTGTAGCTGCCGTTTGAGGGACTCCAGATGAGCGTCGAACCGTCAGCCGTAAGAGCGACCTTGCCCTTGTAGAGCACCTTGCCGCTGTCGGGGCTGTTGGTTATATCCGTCCATGTCTTGCCGCCGTCGGTAGTGTAGCAGAGGAGCTGTGAGCTTTCATCTCCGCCGACCTTGACCCATATATCATGGTTCTGTGCGGCAACGGCAATGCTTGTGCAGGAGCCTATCTGCCTTGTGTGGCGTTCGGCGGAAACAAATATATCCTCGTGAACGAAGCCGTCATAGTCGCCTATCGCCGAAACGAGAGGATAACCCTCGTAGGAGATAAGGTCTTCGGGAACGACCTCTTCGATGCCCCTTGCTTCAAAGTAAAATTCGGGAGTATCGTCCCAGATGTTGTCGCAGGCAAAGATTCCGTTGCCCGAGTTTACAAGTATCCTGTCGGAATTTCCGCTGTCCATCGCAAGGCAGCTGCACCAGTGGATAGCGGCATTGTATATCCAGTCCATGCCGTTTGTTGCCATGGTGTATTTTCCGTCAAGGGATTCCCATGTTTCTCCGCCGTCGGTTGTGCGGAAGAACACATCGCCGAATGCGCCGTTAGGCTGTTCCTTCCATACCTCGGAGGTAACAAGCACCATTCTGTTGTCGTCATTCGGGTCGATAACGATATCGCCCACAGTCCATGCTACATCTTCATATTCCTTTGCTGAACCGTCTGAAAGGTCGTATCTTATCAGAGCGCCCTTAGAGGAGTTCCACGGACCTTCATGGTTGCCGTAGGAAACATATATCCTGCCCTTTGAATCAAGGTCGATACGTTCGGGCATGAGCTTGAGAGAAGCTTCGGTTAGTCCCGGAACAGCCTGCCATGTTTCGCCTGCGTCGTCGGAGTAGAAAATGTTGTCCTGCTTTGTTTCGGATATTGCCGCATAAATGCGTGATGTCTTTCCGTCTGCGGACTTGCTGCCGTCAAAGAGGATAACGTTTATTCCCACGCCGTTTGCGGTGGAGGTAACGGGGAAGGAGCTTACGGCTTCCCATGTTTCGCCGCCGTCGGTGCTGCGGATAAGTCCGCCTGTGCGGCCGCCGCAGTAGATGATGTCGCTGTTGTTGGGGTCAACGGCTATCCTTTCGCCGTTTCCTCTTCCCATGCCGTTGCCGTGTACCTTTATCATGTCGGAAACGTCAACCTGACGGAAGGTATTTCCGTAATCGTCGGAAACAAGGATACAGGTCTTTGCGTTGCTGAAATATTCCGTTCCTGCGGCAAGATATACTCTTGCGGCGTTGTTGGGGTCAACTGCTATTCCGTCGATTCCAAGCAGTCCAACGTCAGCCTGTGTAACAAAGCTGCCGAGAGCTATCCATGTTTTTGCGTCGTCGTCCCAGCGGTAAGCGCCGCCAACGTCCGTTCTCGCATAGAAAAGTCCCGGCTCGCAGGTGCTTACGATTCCCGTTACAAATCCGCCTCCGCCGATGGAAACCTGACCGTATGACCAATCGCTGTTTATGTACTGCATTGCCGAGGCTTCACCCGATGCCCCGTCTTCTCCTGCGGCAGCTTCTGTCTGAACGGAGCTTTCCGAAGTATCGGCATTTTTATCCGAACAGCCTGCAAATACTGCCGAAACGGATAAAGCCGCCGCCAGAATCAGAGCAATTTGCTTTGAACCATGAATCATTTTTTTCATCCTTTCAAGTTATATGGTTACGGTAATAAAAAACATATCAATAGGAATATTTTATCATGAAACTGCACATATGTCAATCGTTTACATACAGATTTTTTTGAGCCTTTTTTATAGAAAAACACAATTAATTTTGATCTGCGGTTATACTTGACTGCCTGTCTGAATATAGTTTGAAAGAAGATTTATTTTCGCCCTCGTGCGGTATCGCATAATGAAAGGATGGTCAATCAATGAATCTGAAAGTGAACAAGGAAATAATACGCTCCTCCCAATGCATTTGCAGCACGGCTCAGGAGCAGGCGGTGGAGCTTGACTATGTTCTCCCCGACTACTGTCCCGAGATATTCAGGATAATCAAATGCATTCCCTCTCCGAGGATAACGTCATGCAGCGTAAATAATGACAAGCTGAGCTACGAGCTTACCGTCTGCCTGAAGGTCATCTACTGCACCGAAGGCAGCTCCCGTCCGCAGGTCATCGACCAGAAGCTTACCTACAACCGCACCGTAAGCCTTGAACGCTCATGCTCTGCCGCCGATGTAAGGATAACCGCAGAGCCCGACCATGTAAGCTGCCGTGCCGTCAACCGCCGAAGGATAGATATCAGAGGCGCTGTCACCATACATATCTGTGCAATGGGCGAGATACAGACAGAAGCCGTATGCGACGTGTTCGGGGGGAATATCCAGCTCAAACGCAATTCGGTCACATGCCCTGCCGTGATACTCAAATGCGCACGCAGAGCGGCAATATCCGACGAGCTTGAACTGCCCGAAGGCAAGCCTCCCGTGGGAAACATCATCAGAGCCTGTGCCGAAAACATATCCTCCGACAAAAAGATGATCGCAAACAAGCTTGCCGCAAAGGGCGAGCTGAAAATATCAATACTTTACACCGCCTCCGCAGGCTTTGAGGACGAAAACGTCCCCTGCGTCCAGACCATGCAGTTTTCCCTCCCCTACTCCCAGCTCATTGAAATGGAGGGACTTGACGAGCGGTGCGACTGCCGCATTACTCCAAGGGTGATATCCTGCGACGTGACCCCCAAGGCTGAAATGTCCGAGGACGGCGATCCGCAGTCGAAGATACTTGAATGCGAGGTCATGATGCTTTTCGAGTGCACTGCTGTCAGAATGGCGGTATGCGATATTGCCGCAGACGAATATTCCACCGCTTACCGCACATCTCACGTCTGCGTTCCCGTAAGGATACCGAAAGAACCTATCACGGTAGACTGCACCTACTCGGTAAAGGGCAGCTGCGCAGGAGCCGAAGAGCCTGTTTCCGTCATATACGACGCATGGTGCTCCTCCGCAAAGCTTCGTCCGACGATAAGCGGCGGAAAGGTCACCGTCAGCGGAAACGCCGTTTTGTGCATAATGGGAGAAACGGCTGAAAAAGAGCCTGTTATCTGCGAAACAGAGGTGCCCGTTGAAATAGACGTTGCCGCCGAAGCAGGTCTTGACCTGAGCATGGTTTCCGACATTGCCGATACGGAATTTACCTTCCCCGTTCTGTCTGTCAGCTATAATCTCACTCCCGAAAACACAGCGGAGGTCAAGGCGGAGATAGGTGTCAGGGGCAGGATATCCGATTACACCCCCATGGAGGTCATTACCGATATCACGGCGGAGGACGAGATAGACGTACCCGAAGGTTCCGACTGCGCTCTCAGGCTGTACTTTGCGGAAGAGGGCGAGGAGCTTTGGGATATTGCCAAGCGCTACAGAGCGTCCGTTGCGGCAGTCGCCGAGGAAAACGACCTTGACAGCGACAGGATAAAGGAAAGCCGTATGCTGCTCATACCCATGACATGATACATTATTACAGATAAAACCGAAATGAAACGGAAAGGAAGCTGTCCCATGGTGAAAAATGATATTTACGCCGATATCGCCCAAAGAACAGGGGGCGATATCTACATCGGAGTCGTAGGACCTGTCAGAACAGGCAAATCCACCTTTATAAAAAAGTTCATGGAAAATCTTGTTATCCCCAATATCGAAAGCGATTTCATGCGTGAGCGTGCAGTTGACGAGCTGCCCCAGTCCGCAGCGGGTAAGACGATCATGACCACCGAGCCGAAATTTATCCCCGAGGACGCAGTGGAGATATCCGTTGCAAAATCCTCCGAGGGCTGCGGAGCAAGGTTCAGCGTAAGGCTTATCGACTGCGTAGGCTATATCGTCCCCAGCGCCATCGGATATATCGAAAACGAAGCGCCGAGAATGGTAATGACCCCGTGGTTTTCCGAAGAAGTCCCCTTTAATATGGCAGCTGAGGTGGGCACACGTAAGGTCATCACCGAGCACAGCACCATAGGTCTTGTAATAACCACCGACGGAAGCATTTCCGATATTCCCAGAGCGGAGTACGAGGAGTCGGAGGAAAGGGTCATCGGGGAGCTTAAAGCCATAAACAAGCCCTTTATTATCCTCATGAACAGCGCCCGTCCCGAAAGCGCCAAAACAGCGGAGCTTTGCGGCGCAATGAGCGAGAAATACGGTCAGCCCGTTATTCCCGTAAACTGCCTTGATCTGAAAAAATCCGATATAGACGATATCCTGCGGCAGGTGCTTTTCTGCTTTCCCATAAAGGAGATAAACATTTCCATGCCAAAATGGATAACGGGTCTTGCAAAGGGTCATTGGCTCAAAACAGAGGTCTTTGACGCCATACGTGAAGCCGCAAAGGACGTTAAGACTGTCCGTGACGCCGAGGGCATTGCCGACAGGCTGAGGGAATGCGAGGATATCACCTATTCCGACATGAGAAACATCGATCTCGGAAAGGGCAGCGCAGATATTTCCGTAACGCTGAAAAATGAGCTTTTCTACCGGATCCTCGGCGAAACCACGGGTATCGACATACATTCCGAAAGCGACCTGCTGCCCCTTTTGAAGGAGCTTACTTCCATAAAGAAATCCTATGAGAAGATAGAAAACGCCCTGAAAGAAGTCGAAGCAACGGGTTACGGCATAGTAATGCCCACCATTGACGAACTTTCGCTTGAAGAGCCTGAGATAGTCCGTCAGGGCGGAAAATACGGCGTAAGACTCAGAGCCTCCGCCCCCTCTATCCACATGATGAAGGCGGATATCATAACCGAGGTAAATCCCATTGTCGGCTCGGAAAAGCAGTCCGAGGAGCTTGTGATGTATCTGCTCAAGGAATTTGAGGAAAGTCCGTCCAAGATATGGGAGTCGAACATTTTCGGCAAATCCCTCCATGAGCTTGTAAACGAAGGACTGCACAACAAGCTCTACCGCATGCCCGTTGAGGCGAGAATGAAGCTCCAGGAAACTCTTGAAAGGATAATAAACGAAGGCTGCGGCGGACTTATCTGCTTTATACTTTAATACAAGAACATAAGACCGGCCCCCGAAAGAATCGTCTGTTCTTTCGGGGCCCGGTCTTTTATACACTTTTATTGTTTATTTGAATTGTTCTATTCCCGACCGTCTTTTGTATCCCGTTTCAGCATAGAATATTTTTTTCGCATCAAACATCTTCGTTTCCGCCGCCTTGATAAGCTCGTCCATATCGGAGCCTTTTTCACCGACAGCATATCCTATGGAAACATTATATCCTTCACTCTTTACTTCCGAAATAATATCATCTGTAATTTTCTTCGTATCGTCACCGCTGTCTATGGCAAAGGCAACAAATTCATCTCCGCCTATGCGGTAAGTATGCTGAACACCGAAACGCTTTGAGATACTGTCCGCAACAAATTTCAGCATTTTATCTCCTGCTTCGTGACCCTTGGCATTGTTCATCTCGTGAAGCCCGTTAACATCGGCGTAAACGCAGGCGATATCTTTTTGATATTTGTCAGGATATGACGAAATGTTCCTTTCATAGGAGTTTCTGTTTCTGAGACCCGTCAGCAGGTCGGTTTCGCTCAGCATGACCGCTCTTTTTTCATACAGATGCTTCTTGCACTTAACGTTCATCATATATGTGCTGATGATTGCGCTTATTGTTCCGAAAACGACAGAATCCACTATATCTCCCAAAAGCGAATCACCGCTCTTGCACTGAATTGCCGTTAAGATAAACGCTCCTACCGAAATGTATATAACGGGTATCATTCTGACGGGTCGGTCGGTAAAGAGCATAGGTCCCGTAAGCAGTATCGCAATAAAGGAAACCGCAAGCTGATCCGTATTTTTGACCGCTCCCAGAATTATGCCGAAAGCAAAGATAACTCCGATAAAAATATACATCGAAACCGTAACGGCTGTATGACTCTTTTTAAAAACAACGCCCGAAAATACAAATGAAAACGCAACAATAACTGCGGCGATAAAGTACAGCCATCTGTTGCGGACTATCCCGTCAATGGCAAAGGTCATTATAAACATGGCGATCAGGAAAACAAATGCAACAACAGAAAAAATGGTAATATTCTGCATATTGCTTTCCATGATGTCAGCTTTAATGCTTTTGTATTCATCGTCGGTCAGACCTGCGTTCAATATAAGCTTTCTGATTCTTTCCGCCATATATTCTCACCCAAAAATAATGTATTATATTATAATATATATCGGCAAAAAAATCTATTTCTTAAGGAACCACTGATTAATTCTTCCCATCAAGCGAAAAATAAGGTATAATAGAAA
>JBJERW010000055.1:0-9671 GCA_051882475.1 Huintestinicola sp.
GGGAACCTATATGGAAGAAGGAAAAAGAAAATCCGGCAAAAATCGGCATTTCCTTGTTCCCGTGCTAACCTGCGGTTAGCTACGGTTCCCCCCTCGTGCTCCCCCTTCCCTTTCACCTATTATCCTTTGCCGATTTTTCTGTTTTTGCGTATCGGAAGTTGCACTTCCGAAGGTTAGATACGGAATTACTTTACTAAAAAGGCAAGATACATGGTAAGCCCTACAACTGCGGAACTAAAAGGGCAGAAAATGATTTCCCCAATTTACCATAGTTTTAGAAAGGGTTTTGCCCGTTATTTTGTTTGTCCAAAGAAAATGCACAAAAAAGTTTATTCAAAGGGCAATGTATTGTTTCCCCAAAAACTATAAAAACCGTTAATCAAAAAACGTATAGTTTTTTTGATAGTCCAAAAAATGCAACACCTAATTGCTGTACAAGCAATTTTGGCAATGAAAGAGCATAGCCTGAGAGGGGTGTGGTTTAGGGAAAGGGAGTGCAGAGGGAAAACCTTCAGGAGAGGGGGGAGGCGGCTGCGTCCGTAGCGCTCCGAGCGCTCCCACCTCTCCTGAAGGTTTTCCCTTTGCATGGTAACGAATTATCTTACATTTCAAAATAACAATACGGAAAACATAAAAAACTATCCTTACAAAAACGGGCAATGAAACATCTACCATATTCAGAAAAACTAAAAGAAAAAAGCTTGGTAAACGGGTACAAATACAGTATCGTTACCGAGCCAAGAACTATAACGCTCAAACGAATTATGAAACGGTTGGGTGCAGGCTCAGCCTGCCCGTTACCGAGCCAAGAACTTTCAGTTAAAAACAAACTATGAAACGAGAGGGTGCAGCATCATGCTGCCTCAGCCTGCCCTGCAAAAATTACAAAGTGAATACAAAATGGTGTCAGTCAAAGTTTAAAAAATTAATATGTGTATACAAAAAGCTGACAATTCGGTCAAACCGATTGACACTGCCGAAAAACCTTGCTATTATAAATGTGCGGACGTGTAAAGCGTCTGCGTTTTGTCATGTCTGAAATTAAACGTGAAAGGAGTCGAAGGAGCCGTGCCCGAACTTAACTATAACCTCTGTATGGGCTGTATGGAACCTAAGGATACAGACGGACCATGTCCCCTCTGCGGATATTCTCCCGATGTGCCGTCGCTGCCCTCCTACCTTGCTCCCGAAACCTTTCTGAACGACAGATATATCGTGGGCAGACTTCTCCGCTATAACGGCGAAAGCGCCGAGTATATCGGATTTGATACAGTCACTTCGTCAAAGGTCATCATACGGGAATATATGCCCGATACCCTTTGCCAAAGACAGAAGGGCTCAAATATTATCCTCGTAAATCAGAACTGCGTTGCGCAGTATAAGGCGTTCATGTCCGAGTTTGTGGAGCTTAATAAAATGCTTGCAAAAATGAGGACACTTAACCATATCAACCCCGCAATTGATATGTTCGGCGACAACAATACGGGATATGTTATTTTCAGATATATCGAGGGAGAAAACCTCTCCGCTTACCTTAAAGAAAACGCAGGAGAGCTTTCGTGGGAAGAGGTAAAGCGTATCTTTCCGCCAATCTTTACCACCCTGTCCCTTGTCCATAACGCAGGACTTGTCCACAGGGGAATCTCTCCCGAAAATATCATTATAAACAGCAAAAAAGAGGTAAAGCTCATCGGCTTCTGCATTGCCGATGCAAGAACAGCCAATACCGAGCTTGCCTGCGAAATATATCACGGATATGCCGCCCCCGAACAGTACAGCTCAAGCAACTGGCAGGGAACATGGACGGACGTCTACGGCATATGCGCACTGCTCTACCGTATCCTTACGGGAACGACTCCTGTTGACGCCCTGAGCAGAATGACCAACGATACCCTTGTTGAGCCGAGAACGCTCAATCCGAATATTCCGCCGAATGTTTCCAAGGTCATCATGAACGGCATGAGCATGTCGGGAGATCTCAGGATACAGACAGTCACCGAGCTTGTGACACAGCTCTTTGAAGAGCCTGAATATTACCGTCAGAAGCAGACTCAGACGGCGACTCAGACAATATCTATCCCCAAGCAGCACAGCACAAAGGGACCTGTGGAAAATCACAGCAAGAAAACGGGCAAACCAAGCCGTCACCGTGTGTTCTGGATAGTTGCGGGCGTTTCTACCGTTGCTATGTGCGTTTTCATGGCAGCGCTCATGATGCTCCTTGACGACAACAGCAGTCAGATAGCAAACGGTTTGCAGACCACTACCAAGGCAACGGGAATTGCCGCTTTGAGCCCCGGTACAGGTTCGGATATTTCGGGAGATGAAACGACGTCCCCGACTTCATCGTCGGCGTCGGGAATTTCCACAATGCCAACTCTTGCGGTGATAGAAACCTCCGATTCCGAGCCGGGTCAGACAACTATCAAGCCGGGTTCAATGGTGTATATAATGAACGACCTTGTGGGAAAGGCATTTGATACGGTGAAAAATTCCTCCGCAAATGAAAGCCTTACCATAATCCCCGAATATATTTATACCGAGGAGTACGAAAAGGGTATCATTTTCGAGCAGTCCATTGAAAAGGGAACGAATTACGAAAAGGGCGCAGAGGTCACCTTAAAGGTGAGCATGGGTCCTGCAAAGGTACTTGTTCCCGAATTTTACGGACTTAGCAAAAAGGATTATTTCTCCCTGCTTAACGCCGCAGGTATAAAATACGAGGAAATGCCCTACGAAACAACAAGCGTTCTCAACGATTATGTGGCATGGATAAGTATAGAGCCGGGCGAGTATATCGACCTTGAAGCAGGCGAGGTGCTTTCGGTATTTGTTGCGGTAAATCCCGAATCTACGGGAACTTCGGAAAGCGAAGCTACCGAAACGACAACAGAAACCACCACCGAAACCGAAAGCACTGCTCTTGTCACCACGACCTTCCCCGTATGGGAAACAACGACTACTACTGCCGATACTGCAGAGCCTGATATCATCATATCGGTGGATTATTGATAAAGCTGTGTAACCATGCTTCCCCGAACGGGAGCGTGGGAAAGGAACAAAAGAAAGAGAAAAAACGGAAGAGATAAAAGGGAAGCGCTCTCGGATATATGCCGTATCCGAGGGCGTTTTTCTATTAACAGAATTTGATTGATTTGGAAAAGAAACAATGTTATAATAATGATTATGCATTACATTCCATTTTCTCCGAAAGGACGATGAGTTATTATGGGAGAGGCAAAGACCAACGCCATGCGTATTCTTGACAAAGCGAAAATACCCTACGAGGTGCATACCTACCCTCACGGAGATGATGCCGTTGACGGGGTAAGCGTTGCTCGTCTTACGGGGCAGGACCCCCGAAAGGTGTACAAGACCCTTGTTACTCAGGGCAGCTCAAAGAATTATTTTGTTTTTGTTATCCCCGTCGAAAAGGAGCTTGACCTGAAAAAATGCGCAAGGTCTGTCGGAGAAAAATCGGTGGAAATGATACACGTTAAGGATATCAACAAAATAACGGGATATATAAGGGGCGGCTGCTCTCCCGTGGGAATGAAAAAGCTGTTCAAAACCACCTTTTTCGAGGACGTTTTGCAGCTGGATACGGTCATATTCAGCGGAG
Source organism: Huintestinicola sp. (assembly GCA_051882475.1). Classification (GTDB taxonomy): domain Bacteria; phylum Bacillota; class Clostridia; order Oscillospirales; family Ruminococcaceae; genus Huintestinicola. The sequence goes on from JBJERW010000055.1 coordinate 3,623, forward strand.
GAAGGATAGGTCTTCAGATCGAGGCAAAGCCTTCGGATATAATCACCCTTGTAAACGGTCAGACGGCGGATATCTGCTTCTGATAAAATGAAAGGAAAGCTTAAATATGGAAATCAAAGGATATACCTATGGCTGGGACAGCCACAGAGGAATGCTGGGAACGGAAAAATCGGTTGAATCTATAAAGGCTCTTGCCGCCATGGGCGGAAACTGGGCGTGTCTTGCCTTTGCGGTCATGCAGGAGAAGTTTTCTTCGTCACGCTTCGGGTTCGACTACCGCTTCATCGATACCGACCGTGAAATAGAAACCTCTATACGTCAGCTAAAGGAAAACGGTCTGAAGGTCTGCTTAAAGCCTATACTTAACTGCGAGGACGGCGTATGGCGTGCGAATATCACCTTTCCCGAAAGGGAATTTCCCATCCTTGACGACCACGGACGTCCCAAGGGATACTGGAACGAGTGGTTCTCATGCTACACGGCGTTTATCTGCCACTATGCGGAGATAGCCGAATATACGGGCTGCGAAATGTTCTGTATCGGCTGCGAAATGCTGGGCACGGAGCACAAGGAGGAGTTCTGGCGAGAGCTTATCGCAAGGGTCAGGGAGATATATCACGGTCCTCTTGTATACAACACAAACCACGGCAAGGAGGATAACGTTGCATGGTTTGACGCTCTCGATTATATCGGAACATCGGCATATTACCCTGTTGCAAGAGAGGGCGGAGCGACCGCTGAGCAGATGCTCAAAGGCTGGGAATATGCAAAGAAAGGACTCAAAGCCGTTTCGGATAAATTCGGCGGAAAGAAGATCATCTTCATGGAGATAGGCTGCCGCAGCGCAAGAGGCTGTGCGGCTATGCCTTGGGATTTTGTCCACACCGAGTATCCCCGTGACGAGGACGAGCAGGCGAATTTCTACGAAAGCGCACTGAGGGCAATGTGGGACGAGGCATACTTTGAAGGCTTTTTCTGGTGGGACTGGAACACCTTCCTTACCCCCGATGATAAGATAAAAACCGACACAGGCTTCGGCATACACGGCAAAAAAGCCGAAAAGCTACTTACCGATTGGTATACAAACGGAAAGAAATAAATTATTCAGTCTTTCAAAAAAAGTTAGATAGCAAAATAAACTGTAGTTCCAAATCGGAGCAAAAGTTTCGCTCAAGCCTTTCCCAAAGGCTTGCAGGTTTCCAAAGGGCAGCGCCCTTTGGTCGCCGTTCGCAAACGGCGAAATCCCCCTTTGCCTTCAAAAGCGGAGAGTGGGGTGAGAAATGCGACAGCATTTCGAGGGGAGGCGAATAAGACCGCCTCCCCTTCTTTCAAGAATGAAACTTCTTTTCCTCAAAAACGTTCCTGTGGAACGTTTTTGACGTAGTAACACCTGTGCACTGTAGTTTTTCGACAGACTGAATGCCGCATTTCTTTTGTTGAGAGAAATGCGGCATTTTGACGCAAAAAGAAGTTAAACGTTTAAATGTGACTATATTATTATAATAATTGAACAAAAAACTTACCGAATATTTAAAGTTTCTGTACAATTTAACGCTAAACTATTGCAATGTCTAAGCAATTGATATATAATGTATTTATAGCCTAAGAGTGAAATTGTTTATTTTTCACAAACATCGGGAATATAAATAAATTACAGTTATTTGGAATATACTCTTACGGTATAAACATTATCCATTGCGAAAGGACGGTTCCCCACTATGAAGGTATACGAAGCAGCCAATATTAGAAATATCGCTATTGCAGGTCACAGCGGTTCGGGCAAGACAACTCTTGCGGAAGCGCTTATCTATAAAGCAGGCGCATCAGACCGCCTCGGACGCACAGCTGACGGAAATACCGTCTGCGATTACGACCCCGAAGAAATAAAGCGCAAGGCTTCTCTGGGAACATCTATTGCTTCCTTTGAGTACGGCGATATCAAGATAAATCTTCTGGACGCCCCCGGACTTTTCGATTTTGCGGGAGATATGCAGTCGGCTATAAGCGCTTCGGATACGGTCATGATAACCGTTTCGGGACGTTCGGGCGTTAAGGTCGGAACGGAAAAGGCTTACAAGGCAGCGGAAAAAATGGGCAAGGCAAAGATGTTCGTCATTACTAAGGTTGACGATGCCGACGCTAATTTCTACAACGTTCTTACCGACCTTAAAACCGTTTTCGGACCTACGGTGTGCCCTGTTATAGTTCCTGTTATCAAGGACAGAAAGGTCGTTTCATACGTTAACCTTATCGAAATGAAATGCTATACATACGACGAAAAAGGAACCGTTGCCGAAACGGAAATGCCTACGGCTGAGATATCCGAAAAGCTGGAATATCGTATGGACGGTCTTGTTGCGGCGTTCTCCGAAGCGGTTGCCGAAACGGACGAGGCTCTCATGGAAAAGTTCTTCGAGGGCGAGCCTTTTACTCAGAAGGAGCTTGTGAAGGGACTTCATGACGGCATGAACAGGGGTATCATCACTCCCGTTGTATGCTGCTCGGACGTTACTATGGGCTGCATTGATATGCTGCTCAAGGAAATTGAGCTTCTCATGCCCGCTCCCTCCGACTGCGCTCCTGCCATCGCTTACAAGGGTGACGATATGGAGGAGATTCCCTGCGATAAAAACGGCGAAGCTGCGGCATTTGTGTTCAAAACCGTTGCTGACCCCTTCGTTGGCAAAATGTCCTTTATCAAGGTCATCAGCGGCAGCATAAAGTCTAACTGCGAATATATCAACAGCACAACCGGCGAAACCGAAAAGCTCGGAAAGCTGTACTCCCTCTGCGGCAAAAAGCAGACAGAGGCTGCGGAATTTTCCGCAGGAGATATCTGTGCCGCTGTGAAGATCAACGCAAAGACAAACGATACTCTCAGCGTTAAGGGAGATATTTCTTTTGAAAAGATAGAGTTCCCCAAGCCATGCTACAAGATGGCGGTTTCCGCAAAGACACAGGGCGACGAGAGCAAGGTCAACGCAGGTCTTGCAAGGCTTACGGAGGAGGATCCCACTCTTATCTGCACCCTCAACAAGGAAACGGGCGAAACTATACTTTCGGGTCTTGGCGAACAGCACCTTGAAGTCGCTGCCGCAAAGCTCAAGAACAAGTTCGGCGCAGATGTCAAGCTTACCGAACCACGCATTGCCTATAGAGAAACCATTCGCAAAAAGGTCAAGGCTGAGGGCAAGCACAAGAAGCAGTCGGGCGGTCACGGACAGTACGGTCATGTATGGATCGAGTTCGAGCCATGCCTCTCCGACAGCCTTGTATTTGAAGAAAAGGTATTCGGCGGAGCGGTTCCCAAGAACTTCTTCCCCGCAGTTGAAAAGGGCTTGCAGGACTGCATGAAGAAGGGCGTTCTGGCAGGCTGTCCCGTAACGGGAGTTAAGGCTATCCTGACAGACGGTTCATATCACCCTGTGGACAGCTCCGAAATGGCGTTCAAAACAGCCGCTTCCATTGCCTTCAAGGAGGGCATGAAGCTTGCCGAGCCTACTATACTTGAACCTATCGGCACTCTCAGAGCGGTTATCCCCGACGAAAACACAGGTGATGTTATGGGCGACCTTAACAAGCGCAGAGGACGTGTTCTCGGCATGAATCCCGATTCGGAAAAGGGCATGACCGTTATCGAAGCGGAGGTTCCCGAAAGAGAGATGCAGACCTTTACCATGCAGCTCAGACAGATCACAAGAGGAAAAGGCAGTTTCTCCTTTGAATTTGTAAGATACGAGCAGCTTCCCGCAAATCTTGTGGGTGATGTTATCCTTTCGGTCGGTGCGTCCGAATAAAAAATATCAAGGGGCGGTCATGTGCCGCCCCGTTTATGGAGTATACTGTAAATAATCATAAAGAAATTTTAAACGTTTAAAAATTCTTATTGACAAAGACGGCTTTCTGTATTAAAATTATAAGAAACGGTTTACAGTAAAATACTCTCTCGGAGGTTAAAATGAAAAAGATATTATCAGTGCTGCTGGCTGCAGCCGCTGCAATTACAATGAGTGTGCCTGTTTTTGCGGCAGACGACCCTACTGTTTCTTTTGATACGGACAGCTGTTTGTCATATATACATACCTTCGGCAATGCGTCCGATACAAATCTTACATATGAGATCACATCGGAGGACGCTTATTCGGGAAAATCCCTTCTGCTGAACGAGTCCTTTACCGATGCTATCACGAACAAATACGGCGGAATTTATTTTTCCGCTTCCGATTTCGGTCTGGAAAACTTTTCGGGATACACCTTTACGGTGCGCCTTAAAGCCGATTCAAAGCTTTCAAAGAGCACTGCAAGGCTTGAAGTTTTTTCCGACGGCTCTCAGTGGATATTTACAGCTGCAGACTCATCTCAGCTTAATTGGACGGAATATTCCGTTTCGGTCCCTGCAAATGTATCAAATGACAAGTTCGGCATATCCATTCCCGTTACCGACGGATATGACGGAACTGTTGCCTATGTGGACAGCATAGTCATATCCGACAATTACGGAAAGGCTATCGCCAACATAGGAGATCTTGAGGTTCACACTGCAGCTCAGGCGCCTGACAAGGCAATGTCGGTGCTTACGACCATTCTGTTCGTTCTGCTTATAATTGCGGCAGTTGTGGGAGTTGCTTTCTTCGTTATGAAGGTTCTGTTCTCCTACAGATAATTGCATATGCACAAAGATCCGGGTTCGATTTGAAGAGTCCGGATTTTTTTGTAACCGCCTTGACACTGAATTGTTCTTGATTTTAGAGGCAATATGGTATATTATGTATTATACACAGTAATATTTGTTTGCTGCCTTGCGGGCGGCGGAATGGGGATTATTAACATATGAACAAATTTATGACCGTTGTAACAAACAAATGGTTCAGAGTTGCTGTCAGCATTCTCGGAGCGGCATATTCGATCATGCTTGCATATTTTGCATATATTGTTTTCTTCTATGATATCGAATATACAAACAAGCAGGAATTTGCCATTATCGGTTCAATTTTTTCGGTGCTTATCTGTCTGCTGTTTTTCTATACGAGGAGGTCGTTTTTTACCTGTCTGTTCGGAATGCTGAACATGCTGCTGTTCTTTCCGACGCTGCTGCTGGACTGGGGAAACTGGCCGCTGCTGATACCTGCGGCTATCGTTACGCTGTTCGGCTTTTTCTGCTGCCACATGAACGAAACGGCAAAGACCATTTTCGGCACGATATATCTGCTGATGTACATTCTTGGCGGAATTGCATTTTTCCTGATAATGAACGTTTTCCGTGTGACCACGGTTGATACTCTTGTGGAGAGGGGAGTTTCCCCTTCGGGGGCGTTCCGCTACTATGTTCTTGACGTACAGAACAAGTCCACGGGAAAAATGTGCGTATATGTTCAGCCGAACACTCTTGATGTGGACATGGGCTTTATCAAGCTTGACTCGACTATCAAAAAGCTTGTAAAGCAGTCCCCTAAGCCCTGCGAGATAGAATGCGAATGGGACGGGGAAACGATGCTGATAAACGGCGAGGTTTATTTTCAGGAGTCGCACTACCTTGAAGAGTTAGACGGCACGACAGTTTACGACATTGACGGTGGCGACTGGACATACACTTATCTTGGCATTGACTATCCGATTTTCGACACCATTGAAGAGGTCAAGGACAAGATCGACAAGATCAGCGACAAGCTCAGCGAAGATGCAGGCTGAGCCTGCACCCAACCGTTTCAAAGTTAATCTTGAATTGAAAGTTTATTGCTCGGTAACGGTACAAACAGTGAGCCGTTACTTTTTTGGCAGGCTGAGGCAGGCAGGCTGAGGCAGCATGATGCTGCACCCGCTCGTTCTGTTAGTTTGTTTTGAGGTGAAAGTTCTTGGCTCGGTAACGGTACTTATTTTGTACCCGTTGCCGAGCTTTTTTCTGTTTGTTTGATTTGAATATGGTAGATTTTGCATTGCTCGTTTTAGAAAGGATAGATTTTGTTCTTTTCCGTATTGTTTTTTTGAAATGATAGATAATTCATTACCCTGCAAAGGGAAAACCTTCAGGAGAGGGGGGAGTGCTCGGAGC
>JBJERW010000056.1:0-9384 GCA_051882475.1 Huintestinicola sp.
AAGAAGATGAAGGAGCTTAAGGAGGGCAACTGCTTCCCTGTTATGGGCTGCCGCAGCTGCCTTAGCCCTTGGAAGGACGAAAACGGAAACTATCAGTTCTACGGCCGCTTCAATCAGGGCGTTGTTACCATAAATCTTGTTGATGTTGCCCTTTCTTCGGGGGGCGACCTTGAAAAATTCTGGAAGATATTCGATGAAAGGCTTGACCTTTGTTATCGTGCCCTTATGTGCAGACATAACCGTCTGAAGGGTACGCTTTCCGATGCTGCGCCTATTCTCTGGCAGTACGGCGCTATCGCAAGGCTCAAAAAGGGTGAAACCATTGATAAGCTTCTTGTTGGAGGCTTTTCGACCATATCCCTCGGTTATGCGGGCCTTTGCGAATGCACAAAATATATGACGGGAAAATCCCACACCGACCCCACAGCTACGCCTTTTGCTCTTGCAGTTATGCTGAGAATGAACAAGGCATGCGAAAAATGGAAAAAGGAAACCAATATCGGCTTTTCGCTGTATGGTTCGCCTATCGAATCCACCACCTATAAGTTTGCAAAATGCCTGCAGAAGCGTTTTGGTATAGTCAAGGGTGTTACTGATAAAAATTATATCACAAACAGCTATCACGTAAATGTTACCGAGGAGATCGACGCATTCACGAAGCTGAAATTTGAGTCGCAGTTCCAGGCACTCTCTTCGGGCGGAGCTATAAGTTACGTTGAAGTGCCCAATATGCAGCAGAACATTACCGCTGTTATCAGGGTCATTCAGTTTATTTACGACAATATTATGTACGCAGAGCTTAATACAAAGAGCGATTACTGTCAGGTATGCGGCTATGACGGAGAGATACGTATTGCCGAGGACGACGGCAAGCTTGTATGGGAATGTCCCAACTGCCACAACAGAGATCAGGATAAGATGAATGTTGCGAGAAGAACCTGCGGATATATCGGCACACAGTTCTGGAATCAGGGAAGAACTCAGGAGATAAAGGAAAGGGCACTTCATTTATAATGTAAAATGCCCTTTTTGAAGGGGATCATAAAATGTTTTACGGAGAAATAAAGAAGTGTGACATTGCGGACGGAGAGGGCGTAAGGATATCGCTGTTCGTGTCCGGGTGTACTCACCGCTGCAAGGGGTGCTTCAATCCTCAGACGTGGGATTTTCGCTACGGAAAGGAATTTACCGAGGAAACGGAAAATGAGCTGCTGAGGGAGCTTTCTCCGAATTACATTGACGGACTTACCCTTCTCGGAGGAGAGCCTTTCGAGCCTGAAAATCAGCGGAGGTTGGTAAGCTTTCTGAGGAAGGTTAGGGAAAGATTTCCCGAGAAAAGCATCTGGTGTTATACGGGATATGTTTTTGAAACGGAGCTTTTGTCCGAAAGCAGGGCAAGATGCGAATGTACCGATGAAATGCTTTCGATGACAGACGTTCTTGTGGACGGTGAATTTGTGGAGGATAAAAAGGACATTACTCTTGCATTCCGAGGTTCGTCAAATCAGAGGATAATTGATGTAAAAAAATCCCTTGAGCAAAAGGAAACGGTGCTTTATAAGCTTAAAGAAAAAGGTATATGATAAAAACGGCTGCCATGTTACATGACAGCCGTTTTTATGCTTATTTGATAAGAGTATTATGAATAGTGATACGGTTCATTGCACGCTTGAGCTTCATCTCGGCAAGGTCAAGATCACGTTCGCTCTTCTTGGCTTCAAGCCGCTGCTGTGCGTCCTGCTTTGAACGCTCAGCCCATTCGATGTCGATCTCGTCAGCCCATTCAACTGCGTCGGCAAAAATATGCACCTTATTGCCGCCGACTTTGATAAGTCCCGATGATACGGCGGCGACACGATAGGTACCGTCTTCCGTCATTACCTTCAGCGGACCTGAGGGCAGGCTTGCCACAAGACTTGTGTGGTTTGCAAGGATACCGATATCGCCTTCGGTGGTGCGGACGATTATCTGTGTGGTCGTGCCGTCGAAAAATGTCTTTTCGGGCGTGATGACCGTAAGTTCAAAAGGAGCTGCCATGTTAGCGTACCTCCTTATTCAGCGGACTGCTTTGCTTTTTCAACAGCCTCGTCGATAGTTCCCACAAAGAGGAATGCGGATTCGGGGAGATCGTCGTGCATTCCTTCGATTATCTCCTTGAAGCCTCTTATTGTTTCCTTGAGAGGAACGTATTTGCCCTTCATGCCTGTGAACTGCTCCGCAACGCTGAACGGCTGAGAAAGGAATCTCTGTATCTTTCTTGCACGGGAAACGGTCAGCTTATCCTCGTCGGAAAGCTCGTCCATACCCATGATAGCGATGATATCCTGAAGCTCGGTATAGCGCTGGAGAATATTCTGAACGGCTCTTGCGGTTTCGTAGTGCTCTGTTCCGACGATATCGGGGGAGAGTATTCTCGATGTGGAATCGAGTGGGTCAACCGCAGGATAGATACCCAGTGAGGATATGGAACGGGAAAGAACCGTTGTTGCGTCCAGATGGGCAAATGTGGTTGCGGGGGCAGGGTCTGTAAGGTCGTCCGCAGGAACGTAAACTGCCTGAACGGACGTGATAGAACCGTTGTTTGTGGAAGTGATACGCTCCTGGAGAGCGCCCATTTCCGTGGCAAGTGTAGGCTGATATCCTACGGCGGAAGGCATACGTCCGAGAAGAGCGGATACCTCCGAGCCTGCCTGTGTAAAACGGAAGATGTTGTCGATGAAGAGAAGAACGTCCTGATGCTCAACGTCACGGAAATATTCCGCCATTGTAAGTCCCGAAAGTCCGACTCTCATTCTTGCTCCGGGAGGCTCGTTCATCTGACCGTAAACAAGAACGGTCTTGTCGATAACTCCCGATTCGGTCATTTCGTTGTAAAGGTCGTTGCCCTCACGGGTACGCTCTCCAACGCCCGTAAATACGGAGATACCGCCGTGCTGGTTTGCGACGTTGTTGATAAGCTCCTGAATGAGGACAGTTTTACCAACGCCCGCACCGCCGAACAGACCGATCTTTCCGCCCTTGAGGTAGGGGCAGATAAGGTCGATTACCTTAATGCCCGTTTCAAGTACCTCGTTTGAAGCAGTCTGCTCCTCGTAAGAGGGGGCTTCACGGTGGATAGGCCATCTTTCCTCGGCTTCGGGAGCAGGCTTGTTGTCAACAGGCTCACCCAGCAGATTGAATATTCTGCCGAGAGTATTTTTGCCCACGGGAACGGTGATAGGCGATCCTGTATCAATAGCCTCAACGCCTCTTACAAGTCCGTCTGTGGACGACATGGCAATACATCTTACAACGTCATCGCCGATATGCTGAGCTACCTCGCATATAAGCTTGCTGTCGTTAAAGTTTATTTCGATTGCGTTAAGAAGATTCGGAAGGCTGTCCTTTTCAAAGCGGACATCGACAACGGCGCCGATGATCTGGACCACCTTTCCGACATTATTCTGCGGCATTAATTTTTCACCTCTCCTTAAAAGTAGAGTATATTTTTCCTCTTATCCATTGAGAGGAAAGCATGATAATATGATTTATTGTGATGCAAATCAGCTCTGAGCGCTTGCTCCGCCCACGATCTCGGTGATTTCCTGAGTAATGGACGCCTGTCTTGCACGGTTGTACTTGAGTGACAGGTCGCTTATCATAGCGCTTGCATTATCGGAAGCATTTTCCATAGCACTTCTTCTTGAAGCCTGCTCGGAAGCAAAGCTGTCAACCACCGAACCGAAAAGCATACCCGTAAGGTACTTCGGAACGATGCTGTTGAAAACCGCACCTGCGGACGGCTCGTATATAGGCAGCGCCTTTGAAACGACAATGCTCTTGTCGATCTCCACGGGAAGCATGGGTTTTGATACAGCCTGCTGGCATATGGGCGAAACATACTGTGTGTAGAAAAGCTCCACCCTTTCAAAGGTTCCCTTGATATAAGGGGTCACGATAGATTCCGCAATAAGCTGGGCGGTCGATATCTTGATATGCTCGGCGATGTTCGGGTAAGCGCCCTTTATGGTATAGCCTCGCTTTTCGTAATATTCAACAGCCTTTTTGCCTACAGCGATGATCTCGACCTTGTCAATGCCGCCCAGCTCGTCTATCCTTGCCTGAGCAAGCTTTAAAACGCCTGAGTTAAAGCCTCCGGCAAGGCCTCGGTCACCTGCGATGACTACCAGCAGAGATTTGCCCTCCTGTCCCTTTTTTGTAAAGGGGGACAGGAATTTGGGGTTCTCAGCCGCAATTTCGCACATTGTTTCGTAAAGAGCATTAAAATACGGACGAGCCTTATCGGCTTTTTCCTTTGCCTTTCTGAGCTTAGAAGATGCTACCAGCTCCATTGCTTTTGTGATCTGCATAGTGGACTCAACGCTTTTGATACGGCGTTTAATGACCTTCATATTGCCCGAAGCCATGGGTATCATCCTTTCACTTTATTATACAAATTGTAATAATTTGCAGAATTTATACCGATCAGGCAAGGAATTTTCCGATAAATTCGGTGAGCGCAGCTTTAAGCGCTTCTTCATTTTCCTTGGTAAGATCCTTTGTATCCTTGATGGACTGAATGATATCGGGGTGAGAATCTCCGATAAATTCAAACAGCTGCTCCTGGAATTCTCCGACCTTATCAAGAGGAATATCCTTTAAATAGCCGTGGGTCACGGCATAGATTATCAGAACCTGATTTTCAACGGTGAGAGGCGAGTTTCTGTCCTGCTTGAGAACCTCCACAACACGTTCGCCGAGAGAAAGTCTTTCCTTGGTGTCCTTGTCGAGGTCCGAACCGAACTGTGAGAAGGACTGCAGCTCACGGTACTGAGAATAGGTAAGCTTTAGTGAGCCCGAAACCTTTTTCATAGCCTTTATCTGAGCCGAGCCGCCTACTCTCGATACGGAGATACCGGGGTTAACGGCAGGTCTGATACCGCTGTTGAAAAGGTCTGTTTCAAGGAATATCTGACCGTCGGTAATTGAAATAACGTTTGTGGGGATATATGCGGAAACGTCGCCTGCCTGAGTTTCGATGATAGGCAGAGCGGTGATCGAGCCGCCGCCGTAGTTTTCGTTCAGGCTGCAGGCACGCTCAAGAAGTCTTGAGTGAAGGTAGAATACGTCGCCGGGGTAAGCTTCACGTCCCGGCGGTCTTTTAAGCAGCAGGGAAAGTGTACGGTATGCAACTGCGTGCTTTGAAAGATCGTCGTAAACGCAGAGCACGTCCTTGCCCTGCTTGAGGAAATATTCACCCATTGCAACGCCTGAGTAGGGAGCGATATACTGCAAAGGAGCAAGCTCCGAGGCGGTTGCGGAAACCACTATGGTATAAGGCATAGCGCCGTTCTTTGTAAGAGTTTCAACAACGTTTGCAACGGTGGAGCGCTTCTGACCGATGGCAACATAGATACAGATAACGTCCTTGTCCTTCTGATTGATGATAGTATCGAGGGCAATGGCTGTTTTACCTGTCTGACGGTCGCCGATGATAAGCTCACGCTGACCTCTTCCGATAGGGATCATTGAGTCGATTGCCTTGATACCTGTCTGCAAAGGACGGCAGACAGATTTTCTTGTGATGATACCGTAAGCGGGCTGCTCGATAGGCAGCTTTTCTTCGGTAAGGATAGGCCCCTTTCCGTCGATAGGCTGACCGAGAGCGTTAACGACTCTTCCCAGCAGCTCTTCTCCGACAGGAACGGAAACAACGCTTCCTGTTCTCTTAACGGTATCGCCCTCTTTGATATCGGCGTCGGAGCCCAGCATTACGGCGCCGACAAAATCCTGCTCCAGATTGAGAGCCATGGCATAAATGCCGCCCTCGAATTCAAGAAGCTCACCCGACATACAGTTATCAAGTCCGTGGATGCGGGCAATACCGTCGCCCACTGTAACAACAGTGCCTACGTCGGTAAGCCGGATCTTGGAGCTGAAATTTTTTATCTGATTTTTGATAATACCTGTAATTTCATCAGGGCGTAGATCCATTGTAATAACCACCCTTTCTTCGGTGTTTTCTCAAATATGCATTTTTTCGGTCCGCATACAAAGACCTTCGCTTAAAAATTTTAAGCGATCATATCCTTAATCTGCTTGTGCATTTCTTCAAGCTTTGTCTTGACGGAGCCGTCAAGCATGCTGTCGCCGCAGGTAACAACAAGACCGCCCATGATGGACATATCCACCTTTTCGGTCATGATGACCTTTTTGCCGTATTTCTTTTCGAGCTTGGCTTTCAGCTTTTCACGGGCGGAATCTGTCAGAGGACGTGTGGAAGTTACTGTTACCTCCACTATACCGCTTATATCGTAGAAGCTCTTTCGGAAAGCCTTTGCAATAGAGCCGAGATAGCGGCATCTGCCCTTTTCGGTCAGTACGCAAAGGAAGTTGAAAGCAGTTTCGGAAACTCTTCCCTTGAATACATTTTCGATAAGCTCAAGCTTTTCGGCGTCGGAAACCGTGGGAGTGCTCAGCACGTCCGTCAGTTCGGGATTTGCCTCAAAAACGGTGACAAGAGCGTTCAGCTCTTCGTCAAGCTCGGATAAGCTTCCGTTTTCTTCTGCGATCTCAAGCAGCGCTTCGGAATAAACCTTTTCTACAGAACCGGGCATAAAATATATCCTTCCTTTCTGTCAGGTCTATCAGACATCATCGCTGCCGATACCGTCAATAAATTCGTCGATAAGTCTTTCCTGCTCCTCGTCGGGGGATATCTCCTTGGAGATGACCTTCTCGGCAATATTTACGGCAATATCGGAGATCTCGTCCTTGATACGGTTGACAGCTCTCTTGCGTTCCTTCTCGATATCGGAGTTTGCCTTCCTCAGGATATCGGAAGCCTCGTTCTTGGCGTCGGAGATAATCTCCTCGGAGCGCTGCTGTGCCTTTTTGGAAGCCGTCTTGATGATCTCGGCGGATTCTTCCTTTGCCAAAGCAAGCTTTTCGGTGTATTCGGATTCCATTGTTTTAGCCTTTTCGAGAGCGGAGTCCGCTTCCTCATAGGTTTTGGAAACCTGAGCCTTTCTTTCCTCGATTATCTTGTTAACGGGGGCGAAAAGGAATTTCTTGAACAGCAAAAACAGGATAAGGGTATTGCAGAGAACACCGACTATCGTGCCGGGGTCAATGCTGAAAAAATCAAAATTAACGTGCATGTGTTTTTATCCTCCCTGTCCTGTTTATTCAGTAAAAACCGTTTTATCAGCCGAGGTGCTTGAGGAACGGATTTACGAATAAAAGGATAATACCTACGAGAAGTCCGTAGATACCTGTGGACTCGGCAACTGCGCAGCCGATGAACATTGTTGTTGTAGCGGAGCTCTTTGCTTCGGGCTGTCTGCCGATGGTTTCGATAGCCTTGCCTACGGCGTAGCCTTCACCGATACCCGGGCCGATACCAGCGATAAGAGCGAGGCCTGCGCCTATGCCCTGACCTGCAAGAACTATAGCCTTTGCAAGCAGCAAGGTCTGTTCATATGTCTGTCCTTCCATGATAATATACCTCCAAAATATATTTTTTGATTTATGTCACCTGTTTTTATGTCTTATAATATACAAAAAGTATTGTTATACAATTTGTATAAAACTGCGTTTTGTAAGAAGAAAAAGCTGCGTGAGCTGCTATTCCTTTTCGGCAGCCTGTCCCACATATGCCATGGTAAGCATTATGAAAACATAAGACTGGATAACACCCGAGAAGAAGTCAAAGTAGATCGACAGCACCGCAGGAATACCAATCTGGAAAATGTGGAAATAGTTCAGAGCCGCAAGCTGCTGGAGATTGACGGCGTTGTACACCACATTGCTGAGCACTGTAAGGAATGCGTAAACAATGGAGCTGATGATCATGCCGCTTGAGATGTTTCCGAACATACGGAGAGCCATTGCCAGCGGAGTAGCTACTTCGCTCAAAATGTTTATGGGCGTGATAACTGCGACCGGTTCGGCGAAGCTCTTGAAATATCCTCCAAGACCGTTGGTCTTTATCTTGTAGAAGGTTATCAGTATGAGCGTAAGCGCAGCCCATGTGCCTGTGCAGTTGATATCCACCGTCATGCTTCGGAAGCCCAGCACGCTTATGAGAGAGCCTGTCAGGGCAAAGGTAAAAATGGTTGCGATGTACGGTGCAAAATGCGCCATTTTAACGCCCATCTGCTCCTTGACAAGGTTGTTGAAGAAGGTCACGAACCACTCTGCCAGGACTTGTTTTTTGGACGTCGGGACTACCTTCAGATCGCTTGTGAGCCATTTCATCAGGATAAACAGCACTATGATGAGCAGCCAGCCCGTAACGACTGTTTCCGAGATGGCCAAAACCTCATCGCCGCCGTTAAAAAACGTTATCATTTTTCGGGGACCGACAACTTCGACCTGAAGCTCCGTGGAAAAATCTGCTGCCTGAGCGGTATCCATATAAAATTCCCCTCCTTTCATAAGCTTCGGAAAGATCATTTCTTACGCTTAAAGATAGCACTGCCCGTAAGAAGTATTTTTGGCCAGAAAAGCGGAATACATACTGCTGCGGGATCAAGATAATCCGCATAGAAGCCCCAGACGATGGCAGCGCCCATGACAGCAAGCCTGATAAGGTAAAACGAGAACATACAGCGTTTTGCGCTCTTTACGGAAGGGCGTTCCACGCAGTGTTCGGCGCTGTAACCCAGAAGAAGCATATTGGCGGTCATGGCAGCCGTGCCAACGAGCAGACCCAGAGGTACTTCGTAATTAAGGCCGTAAAAGGGAAGTGCCGCAGCAAATACAAGCAAATCTGCAAGAAGCGCTTTTTTTATCAAAGCTTCTATCTGACTGTTAATTTCATTGTTGCTGAGTAATTTCAGTTTCATCAGACAGAATCAAACTCTCCTTTATACAAGCAGCCGATCAAAAAGAGTGCAAAAGTGCAAAAACTCAAGCAAGGACTTGAAAAATACAAATTTTGCGCAGTTTTTTCGGCTATTTGTATTACACATACTTTGCCGATAATTATGCATAAATACAGTATACCAAATTACTGTAAAAAATGCAATAATTTTATACTAATACGGCATTATTTTTTGCAAACATTATATATTATACCAAATTTAAAACATTTAACAGTGTTAATCATAGTATTTTTGAACAAAACTCGTAAAAACGAAAAAAAGCTGTTGACATGAAAGATGAAATATGATATCATATAAAAGCTGTCAGAATCGGGGCGTAACTCAGTTTGGTAGAGTGCTTGGTTTGGGACCAAGATGCCGCAGGTTCAAGTCCTGTCGCCCCGACCACTTTTCGGATCGGTCGGAAGTACGGGAAAAACTGCGGCTTTTATATATATGCAGGCTGGTGTAGCTCAGTTGGTAGAGCAGCTGATTTGTAATCAGCAGGTCGGGGGTTCGAGTCCGTCCACCAGCTCCA
>JBJERW010000057.1:0-8899 GCA_051882475.1 Huintestinicola sp.
ACAGTTTCCGAGCGTCCCCCCCTCTCCTGAAGGTTGTCCCTTTGCAGGGCAATGAGATAACTAAACTAATTCAATAACAATATGGAAAAAATAAAAAAACTATCCTTCCTAAAACGGGCAATGAAACATCTACTATATTTAAACCAAACAAACAGAAAAAAAACTCGGCAACGGATACAAAATAAGTACCGTTACCGAGCCATATCTATAACGCCCAAATAAACTATGATACGAGTGCGGATTTAAGAGCGCTTACAAATTCACCCACAGGAGCCGCCGAGTCCCTTCCGTGTTCCTCCATCAGCTTGACAATAGCGCTGCCAACAATAACTCCGTCGCAGTAAGCGGACATCTTCTTTGCCTGTTCGGGAGAGGATATGCCAAAGCCTACACAGTACGGACAGGACGCATTTTCCCCGATAAGCTTGAAAAGGCTGTCAAAATCCGTAGAAAATCCCGAACGCATTCCCGTAACTCCCGTGGAGGATACACAGTACAGAAATCCCTTCGACTCGGAAGCTATCATCTTGATGCGGTCATGGGACGTGGGCGCTACAAGATTTATGTTGTAAACATTGTATTTCTCCGCCGCAGAAAGTATCTCTTCCCTCTCCTCAAAAGGCATATCGGGAACAATAACGCCGTCAACGCCCTTTTCGCTGCATATGCGGAAAAATTTCTCCGTGCCGTATACAAACAATGTGTTGAGATACATCATCAGAACAAGCGGCTTGTCGGTTTTTTTGCGGATATTATCCACTATGCCGAATATCTTGTCAAGATTTGTGCCGTTGCTGAGAGAACGAAGGGACGCCCTCTGAATAACAGGACCTTCGGCAATGGGGTCGGAAAAAGGAACGCCCAGCTCAACAATATCCGCACCCTTGTCATACATTTCAAGAACGGTCTTTTCGGTAGTTTCAAGGTCGGGATCTCCCGATGTCACAAAGGTAATAAGGGCTTTTTTATTCTGCTTTTTAAGCTCATCAAAACAAATATCTATTCTGTTCATTTAAATTCTCCTTAGTATAATAGCTGTGAAGCTCAGCTGTTTTTGATGTCAACGCCTCTGTATCTTGCGATAGAGTAAACGTCCTTGTCGCCTCTGCCCGAAAGATTGATAACAAGTATCTGCTCCTTGGACATCTGAGGGATTATCTTCATAGCGGCGGCAACTGCATGAGCGGACTCAATGGCAGGGATTATTCCCTCGGTCTTTGAAAGATACTCAAACGCCTGCACCGCTTCCTCATCGGTTATGTCAACATATTCCGCTCTGCCGATATCGTTAAGATATGCGTGCTCAGGGCCGATACCCGGATAGTCAAGTCCTGCGGAAATGGAGTAAACAGGGTCTATCTGACCGAATTCGTTCTGTAAGAATACAGACTTCATTCCGTGGAAAATACCCACCGAGCCTTTTGTCAGCGTTGCGGCATGGTAAGGAGTATCCGTACCCTTTCCCGCAGCCTCCGCTCCCACAAGACGGACAGACTTATCCTCTATAAAATCATAAAAAGCACCCATTGCATTTGAACCGCCGCCTACGCAGGCAACAACGCAGTCGGGAAGCCTTCCCTCTTTTTCCTTGAGCTGCGCCTTGATCTCCTCGGAGATTATCTTCTGAAAATCCCTTACCATTTCGGGGTAAGGATAGGGACCCATGACCGAGCCTATGCAGTAAAATGTGGTTTCGATGTTCGTGCACCAGTCACGCATTGCCTCGTTTATGGCGTCCTTGAGAGTAGATGTTCCGCTGCTTACGGGAACCACCTTTGCGCCAAGAAGCTCCATTCTGTAAACGTTGAGGGACTGCCTTTCAACGTCCTCCGCACCCATGTAAACGCAGCACTCCAGACCGAAAAGCGCACATACGGTAGCCGTTGCAACGCCGTGCTGTCCTGCGCCCGTTTCGGCAATAATACGCTTTTTACCCATTCTTTTTGCAAGAAGTATCTGTCCCAGCACATTGTTTATCTTATGAGCACCCGTGTGATTAAGGTCCTCACGCTTTATGTATACCTTTGCGCCGCCGAGATCCTCCGTCATATGCTCCGCATAATAAAGGAGGGACGGACGGTTTGCATATTCCTTGTAGTAGAAGGCAAGCTCCTTTTTGAAGTCCTCGTCGTCCTTATACTTATTATAAGCAGCCTCAAGCTCGCAGACTGCATTCATAACGGTTTCGGGAACATATTGTCCTCCGTAATTACCGAATCTTCCTTTTGTATTCATCATAAAAAATCCTTTCCTGTACAAAAATATTAAAGCGTCATATTTTCATTGTATATCTCCATGACCTCGGCTATCTTGCCCCTGTCCTTGAAGCCGTCCGTTTCAACGGAGGAGGACAGGTCAACTCCAAGACCGTTTTTAAACCCCGATACAAATTTCAGTGCCGAAGAAAGATTATCCTTTCCTATGCCCCCTGCCAGAAAAAACGGGGCGGAGAAATCTGTGCTGCGGATAACCTCAAGGTCGGCAGTCTTTCCCGTGCCCCCGACCGACTTTTCCGAAAAGCTGTCAAGGAGCAGCACATCGCAGCCAAGTGACTGTGCATTGATAATATCGCTGCTTTCCCGTACCCTTACCGCCTTCCAAAGAGGAGTATGAGGGAGAAGCCTTCTGAGCGCCGAAACGGTTTCGGAGTTTTCCCTGCCGTGAAGCTGAACCGAGTCAAGACCGACGATCCGGACTGCCCGTGCAATCTCTTCGGGGGACTGATCTACAAAAACGCCGACCTTTTTTATCCGACTGTCAAGGGGAGCGGATATTTCTGCGGCATATTCCGCCGTGACCGACCGCCTGAACCCTTCCGCAAGGATAAATCCCACAAAATCGGGGAGAAATTCGTTTGCAAAGCCTATATCCTCATGCCTTCTCATTCCGCAAAGCTTTATCATAGGCAGTTCCTATTCCTTTCGCAGCATTTTCATGCAGGCGGCAATTCCGCCGATATCGTTTCTGACCAGCGTTTCGCCTATGAGAACGGCGTCCGCTCCGCAGGAACGCACTTTTTTCATGTCCTCGTTGGTTTTTATTCCGCTTTCCGAAACAAGTACGGTATCCTCATCTCTCAGCACCGCAAGCCTTGCGGTGGTGTCAAGAGAAACATTGAAGCTTTTCAGGTCACGGTTGTTGATGCCGATTATATCGCAGCCCGCTCTTTTCAGCTTCAGAAATTCTTCCTCATTATGTGCCTCAGCCAGAACGTAAAGTCCGAACATTCGGGCGGTTTTGTAAAATTTTCTTACAGTATCCTCGTCAAGAATGGCTGCAATGAGCAGAACTGCGTCCGCTCCCAGCGCCCTTGCTTCATATATCTGATATTCGTCAATGATGAAATCCTTGCGGAGCACGGGCAGATCCACGGTTTCACGAACAATAGTCAGATATTCCGAGCTGCCCTGAAAATAATGCTCCTCGGTAAGGCAGGATATAGCGTCCGCTCCTGCCGCTTCATAGGCTGCGGAAATTTTTGCAGGGTCGAAATCGGGCTGTATAAGCCCCTTTGAGGGGGACGCTTTTTTTACCTCCGCAATAACGGATAATCCGCTTTTTTTCAGCGCCGCCTTAAAATTCCTGCACGGAGTTTTTCTGCCGACAGCTTTATTATACATTTCCTCGTCGGATATCCTGCTTTTTTCCCGTGCAAGCTGAATTTTCCGCTGTGCCACAATATCGTCTAAGATCATTTCCCTGCTCCTTTCGTTTCAGATAATCATTCTCCGCTGTTTGAGAACGCCTTCATTTCGTTAAGCTTTGCAAGTGCCTTTCCGCTGTCGATAATATCCCGTGCCATATCAACACCCTCGGCAATAGTCGCCGCCTTGCCCGAACAGTAAATCGCACAGCCTGCGTTCAGCAGAACGATATTTCTCTTTGCTCCCTGCTCCCTTCCGCTGAGAATATCAAGGGTTATCTTTGCATTTTCTTCGGGAGAGCCGCCCTTAAGCTCATCGGGAGAGCAGTATTCAAAGCCGTAATCATGGGGGTCGATATCATATTCGGTTATCTTTCCGTCACGTACCTCAGCCGTATGGGTAACGCCTGTCATGGTTATCTCGTCAAGTCCGTCGCTGCCCGAAACCACGAGAGCGCCTTTTATACCAAGCTTTATCAGAACGTTTGACATAAGGCTCAGGAGCTTTTTATCATAAACTCCAAGGACAATATATTCCGCAAGAGCAGGATTTGCAAGAGGACCGAGAATATTGAAAAAGGTTCTTATACCAAGCTCTCTTCTGACGGGAGCAACATATTTCATTGCGCCGTGATAAACCACTGCGAAAAGGAAAGCTATACCTGTTTCCGAAAGGCAGCCTGCCGCCTTTTCGGGGGACATTTTTATATTTACGCCAAGAGCGTCAAGGCAATCCGCTGCGCCGCTCTTGCTTGAAGCGGCTCTGTTGCCGTGCTTTGCCACGGGGATACCTGCGGCGGCAATTACAAAGGAAGACGTCGTTGAGATATTGAAGGTCCCTGCCATATCTCCGCCCGTTCCGACAATATCAATGGCGGACTTAAAGCCGTTAAGGACCACTGCCTTTGAACGCATACCCTTTGCAAAGCCCGTTATCTCGTCAATATTCTCGCCCTTCATGCGCATTGCCGTAAGGAAGGACGCTATCTGAGCGTTTGTTGCAGCGTCCGACATAATTATGTTCATAGCGTCAAAGGCTTCCTCCTCGGTGAGGTCTTTATTGTCGGCAGCCTTTGCGATGTACTTTTTCAGAGCAGTCCTCTTTTCTGTGGGGATAGGCGGAGCATTTACTCCTGCGGTCTTTATTCCCACAACATTTGTAAGGAAATTTGAAAGGATATTCATACCCATTTCCGCAAGGATAGATTCGGGGTGGAACTGAACGCCGTAGACGGGATATTCCTTGTGACGGACAGCCATTATCTGACCCTCGCCGTCCTCTGCCGTGACCTCAAGGCAGTCGGGGAAATTTTCACGGCTGATTATAAGAGAATGATATCTTGCCACGGATATTTTTTCGGGCAGCCCCGTAAATATCGGGCATCTTCCGTCAAGAGTAATTGTTGAAGCCTTGCCGTGCATGGGGACGCTTGCATGAACTACCCTTCCGCCAAATGCTTCACCTATGGACTGATGTCCGAGGCATATTCCGAGGATCGGGACCTTTCCCGCAAAATGCTTTATGACCTCAACAGATATACCTGCTTCGGCAGGACTTCCGGGGCCGGGAGAGATAACTATCGCCTGAGGAGAGAGCTTTTCGATTTCGGGAACGGTTATCTCATCGTTTCTGAAAACCTTAATGTCGGGGTAAAGACTGCCCAGCGCCTGATAAACATTGTAGGTAAAGCTGTCGTAATTGTCTATCATAATTATCATAAAAGATCAAATCCTTTCCAAAATTTTAGCTGTATTACATTCCTGCCGCCTGTTCGATAGCATTGATAACAGCGGCAGCCTTCCGCCTTGTTTCCTCATATTCCGATTCGGGGTCGCTGTCGTAAACAATGCCTGCCCCTGCCTGAACGTAAGCCTTGCCGTTGCGGAAAAGAACCGTTCTGATCGCAATACAGGTGTCGATATCTCCGTCGAGAGCGAAATATCCCACCGTTCCGCCGTAAAGACCTCTCTTTCTGTTTTCGAGAGAATCAATTATCTGCATAGCCTTTACCTTGGGCGCACCCGAAAGCGTTCCTGCGGGGAGCACCGACATAAGAGCGTCAATGGGCGATTTATCATCGGCAAGAACGCCCTGAACGTCGGAAACAAGATGCATTACCTTGGAATATCTCTCCACTCTCATGAAATCCGTGACCTTCACCGAGCCGAAGCTGCAAACCTTTCCCACATCGTTTCTGCCAAGATCCACAAGCATTGTGTGCTCTGCCCGTTCCTTGGGGTCGGAAAGGAGCTTCTTTTCAAATTCAAGGTCCTGCGCCCCTGTTTTTCCCCTTGGGAGAGTTCCTGCGATAGGCTTGTTGATGACCGTTCTGTCGGTCACGTTTACAAGCATTTCGGGAGAAGCTCCTGCAATGCAGTAATCCTTGTGGTCGAAGAAATAAAGATACGGGGAAGGATTTGTGGAACGGAGCATACGGTAAACATCAAAGGGAGCAGGAGGATCGTCTACCTCAAAGCGCTGAGAAACCACCACCTGACTGATATCGCCGTCAACGATATGCTGCTTGCAGGTCTTGACCATATCCATAAATTCTTCCTTGGTGTAGTTTGACTTTACATCAAGGCTGCCCCTTTTCAAAAATCTCGGTTCGGGTTCGGGATTGTATCTTGTAAGCAGCTTTCCGAGAACGTCCGCACGCTTCTCTGCTGCGGAATAAAGAGTTTCAAGCGCCTCGTCAAAGGAGATGTGTGACTTGTCGGCAAGGACGAAAACATCTGATTTTTCGATGTTCAGTATAATTACCGCTCTGCCCGAAAGGTGGTCGTATGCGACTATCTCGTCGTAGTAGAACATATTGGCGTCGGGCATATTCAGGTCGTCCTCGGGGATATCGGTAAGCTTTTTCTCGTAATATCTGACGGTATCATAGCCGAAATATCCGATAAGTCCCCCCGTCAGCTTGGGACGGTTTATAAGCTTCGGGGACTTGTGCTTTTCAAGGATAGTATTAAAGAGCTTTATGGGGTCGGAAGCGTCCTTTTCAAGCTTTACGCCGTCGGAGTAGAATATTTCCGCTTTTTTATCCTTGATACGAATCTCCGCCTTGGGGTTAAGTCCGATAAAAGAATATCTGCCCCACTGATTTGAGTTGTCAACCGATTCAAGGATAAAGCAGTTTTCGTAATTCTCCTTGAGAATGGCAAACATTCTTATAGGCGTGAAGTTATCGGTAAGAAGCTCATAGAATACAGGTATTGTGTTGTAATCGGACATAAGCTCCTTAACTTCGGTTATTGCGGGACTAAGCATAAATATCATTCCTTTCCAAAATAAAAAAATCGTCCCTGCAAGTATTAAATACTTGCAGGGACGATCGTTATCGTGGTGCCACCCTTATTTGCGGCATAAAAATACCGCCTCGACAGATATCGAAGCGGTCAGCGGCAATAAAAAAGCATCACCGAACAAAACGGCAATGCTGCTTTCCTTAATAAAAACAAGTACGCAGCCTTAACGCATCAATACCCTTTCCACTAACGCAGGAAACTCGGCGTGGGCTAATGAGCGTTGCTGCTTTTCACCCTGCTCCTCACAAATCCATTCACACTTATCGTTCGTGCCGTGCTTCCACCGATACACAGCTCTCTGTGCCGCCGTTATAAATGCTACTTACTTTTGCTCAACGGATTTAAATTCTATTCGATTGTAATGTTAGTATAGCACAGCATTTTTTGTTTGTCAAGAGGGTAAATGACTTTTTGTCGAAAAAATAAAAGCCGCCGAACATATTTGCATGTGCACGGCGGCATGTATTTGGAATCGCTATATTATCTGACTTACTCGGCTGAATGGCTGTGGTAATGCTTAAGCTCCTTTTTCCAGCGAAGGTTAAGGCTGCGTGTGCGGTACATTTTCAGGAAGCTTGACAAAAAATCCGCTGCCATAATGCTTACAAGAGCTATGCTCAAAAACGAAGCCGTTATATGGTCAAGCTGTGTTATAAGCCTCATGAGCGGCGTAAAGCATTCGCCCATAAACATTGTTATGACCGCAGCGAAGCCGATGCTTGTGGGAACGGACGTATATTTTGTTATGTGGAGGGGTATCCATGTATAATTCCAGTATTCAAAGCCGCAAAGGTTTTCCATAGCCGTACCGAGAACTATCTCCGCAATGCTTACGATTACCGCAGCACAGATAAAATATATCAGTATTTTCGTCCGTTTGGACGCTTTAACATTGATAGACCCAAGAAGTATCATATTTTCGGGTGTACCGAAAAGCAGATACATCGCAACGACAAGCAGTCCGTAGCCTATCAGGAAGGGCATACTCATATTTCTGTTATCCACATATCCTCTTGTTACCGCAAGCCATATATTTTCCAGGCAGAAGCCGAGGAAAGAAATCACAGCCATCATGATACCGAGAGAATACATATCATATTGTTCGATCATATCAAGGACCTCTGTAAATTAAAATTTACCCCTTGCCCCGATCGGAATGCCGCAATGCTTTTACAGGCATATTGACATTCTTGCTTTATTGACTATAGTTTTATCATTTTCATAGGTCAGCATCTGGACGGCGTGACCGATATCCACCCATTTTATTTCGGCTATCTCCTCCTCTTGACGGATATACTCAAAATTTTTTGCCTTTGCGATAAAATAGACAACAACCTTCTGAGTATCCTTTCTCGGAAAATAGGTCACCGTTTCACGGAAGGTAGGGTCTATCATTACATCTATCCCTGTTTCCTCCATGATCTCCCTGTATGCGGTTTCGACCTCAGTTTCTCCCTCTTCAACGTGCCCCTTGGGGAAAGACCAATGTCCGCTGTTAATGTGCTTTATCAGGAGTATCTCGGTATTGCCGTGATGCTTTCTGTACACAATAGCGCCGCAGGACTTTTCATAGGTCATATATGCAGCTCATCTCCCTTATATTTCGGATAAAAATTATTATTAGTTTAATTATACCATAAAAAATCGGATTTGTCTTTAGTTTTTAGAAAAAATAATTAAAAAATACGTTTCTTTTTTATGGACGGGCAGGCAGGCTGAGCCTGCACCCACCCGTTCTGTTAGTTTTTTGGGGCGTTATAGTTCTTGGCTCGGTAACGGTACTTTATTTGTACCCGTTGCCGAGCTTTTTTAGTTTTATTTGAATATGGAAGTTATTTGGTTGACCTTTTAGAAACTGATAGTTTTTGTTTTTTTCGTATCAATTATTGAATGCTATAGATACACATATGCCCACGAGGGGGGAACCTATATGGAAGAAGGAAAAAG
>JBJERW010000058.1:0-8867 GCA_051882475.1 Huintestinicola sp.
ATACCACATTTTTGGAAAGGAGAGTATGATTTAGGCTTTACTATATCATACAAGCTTTTTATGAATCTGATAATTATTCGTCACGGCGACCCGAATTACGAGATAGATTCCCTTACCGAAAAGGGCTGGCGTGAAGCGGAGCTGCTCTCCGAACGCATATCTAAGCTTGACGTGAAGGCGTTTTACGTTTCTCCTCTGGGACGTGCCCGTGACACGGCGTCCCTTACGCTGAAAAAGATGAACAGGGAGGCGGAGGTCTGTCCGTGGCTGAGAGAGTTTCATGCTCCCGTAAAGGATATCCATACGGGTGAGGAGCGTATTCCGTGGGATCAGCTCCCTGCCGACTGGACAGCCGTTCCCGAATTTTACGACAAGGACCGCTGGGGCGAGGTCAGAATGATGTCCGACGGAAAGGTTTCGGAGGAGGCAGGACGGGTTTACGCAGGACTTGACGAAATACTGTCACGGCACGGCTACGAGCGGTGCGGAAATTACTACAAAGCAGTAAGCCCCAATAACGATACTGTTGTTTTGTTCTGCCATTTCGGAGTTGAGTGTGTGATGCTGGGTCATCTGCTTGGAATATCTCCCGTTGTGCTGTGGCACGGATTTTGCGCCCTTCCGACTTCGGTTACGACTCTCATTACCGAGGAACGCCGCAGGGGGATAGCATATTTCCGAATGAACGGCTTTGGTGACATATCTCACTTATACGCCGCAGGAGAGCCGCCTGCTTTTGCGGCGAGGTTCTGCGAAACCTTTGACAGCGACGAGCGGCACGACTAGCAGGCAGCATGATGCTGCACCCTATCGTTTCATAGTTATTTTTTAGCTGAAAGTTCTTGGCTCGGTAACGGTACTTTTTTGTTTATCCGTTGCCGAGTGTTTTTTTCTGTTTTTTTGATTTGAATATGGTAGTTGTTTGGTTGTCCTTTTTGTTACTGAAAGTTATTTTTTTTTCGTATATCTTTTTGAAAATGTAAGTTCTCTCATTGCCCACGAGGGGGGAAACCTATATGAGAGAAGGAAAAAAGAAAATCCGGCAAAAATCGGCATTTCCTTCTCCCCTAACGGTTTCCCCCCTCGTGCTCCCCCTTTCCCTTTCACCCCTCTTCCTTTGCCGATTTTTCCGTTTTTGCGAGTCGTAAGTTGCAGCGTTCGTAAGCTGCGCTTACGAAGGTAAGATACGGAACTACTTAAATAAAAAGGCAAGATGTTTTTCGGTTTCAGAAAGAAGTACCGAGTAAGATAACGGAAGGTTCTTCCCATTGTCACGCAGTATACACTAATACGAAGTAAAACAATTACTGAGATAACCCGATATTTTGATAACCCAAGGTGAAAAAGAATAAAAAATTAACGGCTGTATAAGCCGTCGGGCAATGAAGGAGCATAGCCTGAGAGGGGTGTGGTTTAGGGAAAGGGAGTGCAGAGGGAAAACCGCAAGGAGAGGGGGGAGGCGGCTGCGTCCTTAGCGCTCCGAGCGCTCCCCCCTCTCCTGAAGGTTTTCCCTTTGCAGGGCAACGAGATAACTTACATTTCAAAAATAGATACGAAAAAATAAAAAATTATCAGTTTCTAAAAGGGCAACGAAATAACTTTCATATTCAAATAAAAACTAAAAAAGCTCGGTAACGGGTACAAAATAAGTACCGTTACCGAGCCAAGAATTATGTCATCACAATAAACTATGAAACGATAGGTTGCAGGCTGTTACAGCAAAATATCCTTTTCGCTGCAAATTCTCTTGATGCGGTAAATCTTCCTCTTGGGCGAAGCCTTCCTCCTCCGCTTGTCCGAATCCATAACAGCGTTGGAAAAAGATATCGAAGCGGTCATTACAGCCGTGCCGTCCGCAGTCATTCCCGCAGCGCTGCTGATGTTCTCGGCAGTGCCGCCGTAAGCGCCCTCAATGCCGTCGTTGTATGAAACAAGAGCAAAAACCGAGAAATGCTTAGTTTCAAAGCTTATGGTGTAGCTGTCGCCGCCCTCGTTTACAACGCCGCCCAAAACGGTTATCCTGCCGTTGTCCTCAAGCCTTATCGCCTTGATGTCACCAATGTGCCCCGACATTTCATCGGGTATGGGCATGGTTATCTCGGCAGTCATGCCGTCCTTGAGGGAAAGCTTTTCATTTTCCGAGGAGTAAAGCGTTATATCATAAGGAACTATGTACAGATTTCCCGTGGGGATATTATATGACGAAAATGCATACAGTATCCTGCCAAGCTCATCGTCGCTTTCCTGAAATTCCGCAACAACGTCCGTTTCAAGAAGATTTGCGTCAACCTCAACGGAGTACATGGAATTTTCCTCCGCAAGACCCGTGAGCGTGACGGAATAATCACGCTTTTCCTCCTGATGTTCTTCCTGTTCCTCAGCCTCGTCGGACGAAGGCTTTTCGGGAGGAGGGAGAATACTGGGAGGACCCGACGGAATAACCTTTGGGGATAACGAGGGAAGAATTACGGTAGTCGGTTCGGAAGGAGCTGCGTTTGCAACCTCTGCCGCAGCAGCTTCCGCAGGAAATATCATTCTCGCAAACGCCGCCGCACAAAGCACCGATGCCGCCCTTTTATAAAGCGGACGGAAGGGCGCATTCATGCTCTCACGTATCTTTTCGCCCACCGAAATAAATTTTGTTCTGATAAATTCAGCCGAATATATTACAGATACCGCTCCGACGCAAAGATATCTTGCCCACCTGTGGCGGTTTGCAAATGCAATGCATTCTGCGGCTCTCATGTCGGCTTTTGAAGTCACGTTCATATGCCGTACCCTTTCTTTAAACAAAAAGAAAAATTTATATCTATACAAAAATTATTATAATACATTAATATATTTTTGTCAACAAAAATGTCCAAAAAAACGCCGACCAACAAAAAATTGATCGGCGGATATATGTTTTGGGAAAATTTTCAGTTTATTTTGTGTTTGAAAGCTTCCAGCGGAAGGTTGAAATTCTCTGAGCCTTTGTGTTGTCGTAAGAGATATTGCTGCATGCAACGCTCAGATCGTTGTAGCGGTACTCGGTCTTGGAAGCCTTTGAGCCGAAAATGGACGCAGCAGACTTTATTGCCTCCGAGCCGTATGTCCTTTGAATGACCGCTCCGATCTTATGCTCCTCACGGAGGGTATCAACGATATCCTTTGCGGAGATAGGCTTTGTATCGCAGATGTTGTAAACGCCCTGATAGCTTATGCCCTCGGGACATGCAAGCACGCCGAGAACGAAATCAACGATATTGTAAAGGCAGGTAAAGGAATAGCCGTAGTCGCCGTAGCCGTATACAAAAGCGCAGCCGTCCTTCGGGTCGTATATCTTCGCTTTAAGGTTATCAATAAAATCCTTTGTATAAATGGGGCATACACGCATAATAATGCCTCGGGAAGTCTGAGTTTTTTTCAAAGCGGCAGCAAAAGCCTTTTCCGAGTCGGATTTCATTTTTCCGTAAACGGTGTACGGCTTATCGGCAGCGCCTTCTCTGATAGGCTCACGGGTCTTCTGAGGAGCATATACCTGATGAGTACTTATCATAAGTATATCCTTTACTCCCGAGCTTTCGGCAGCCTTGTATATGTATTTATCGACTGTCGCCGATATCTTTTCCTCGGCAGATGTGAGCACGTCGGGGAAATCATTATCCACGGTACATGCCGTATGCACAAGCACATCGATCTTGCTGCCTTCAAGCACTCCCGTTATCTTATCCTTATCGGTAATTTCACACTGAACATAGCTGAAGTTTGAAGCGCCTTCAAACTGCGAAGGAGCCTTATCTGTACCGATAACATTATAACCCTTGTTCAGCAGCGCTTCTACAATAGCACGACCTATCATTCCCGCTGCGCCGGTAACAAATATAGTTTTCATTACTAAACAATTCCTTTCATTGACGCAGGCTGATCAATTCCCGTTTGAATATTACAACAGCTGCACAGGCTGAGATAGAAAAATGGCAAAAACGCTTCGCATTGTACCCGAACGCCCGTCATAATTATTTCCGCCCTATCATCGGGATACGTTTTTCCGCAATAAACTGCACAATAAAAATCATTCTTATTCCCGAAGCGGCAGGGTTTGTTTTTTTAAAATACCCCTTGTTTTTTTCTTCTTTTATGCTACAATAATTATACCACATATACTAAAAAAATCAATATGATTTACGGCAAAAAAAATATAAATTTCTAAATATTATACGAATTTTACTGCAAAAATCCGCATATCCATTGAAATTTTTGTTAATAAGCCGAAGAATGAAATCGTTTTACACTAAAGGAGTTCTCATGGGCGTATTTATAAATTCCGACACCAACAAGCGTTATTATACTCAGAGCTATTATCTGAAAAAGCGTTTCGGCTGCAAGGTGATGAAAATTTCTCTCAACTGTGGCTTTACCTGTCCGAATATCGACGGGACAAAGGGAACGGGTGGCTGCACTTACTGCTCATCGGGCAGCGGAGATTTTGCAGGGGACCCTCATCTTTCGGTAAGGGAGCAGTTTGAACAGGTAAGGGAGAAAATGAATCTGAAATGGCACGAGGGGCTGTACATTCCCTATTTTCAGGCAAACACAAACACCTACGGACCGCTTGAAAAGATACGGAACATGGTTGAAGAAGCGCTGTCCCTTGAAAATGTTGTGGGGATAGCCATATCCACCCGTCCCGACTGCATTGCGGACGATGTTCTCGAATACCTGTCGGAGCTTTCAAAGAGGACATATCTTACCGTAGAGCTTGGACTTCAGACGGTTCACGATGAAACCGCTCTGCGGATAAACCGCTGCCACACTTATCGGGATTTTCTCGACTGCTATGAGCGCCTTGACAGGGCGGGGATAAACGTCTGCGTACATCTGATAAATGGTCTGCCGGGAGAAACTCACGAAATGATGCTTGAATCGGCACGGGAAATGTCAAAACTTCATCTGCACAGCATAAAGCTTCATCTTCTGCACATTATCAAGGGGACGCCCATGGCGGCTGAATATCTGTCGGGCAAATTCACGGCAATGACCCTTGAGGAATACGTCCGGATAGTCTGCGACCAGCTTGAAATTCTCCCTCCCGATCTCATAATTCAGCGTGTGACGGGTGACGGCAGCAGGGACACTCTTATTGCTCCCCTTTGGAGCATGAAAAAATTCGTTGTAATGAACGAGATAGACAAGGAACTTGCCCGCCGAAACTCCTGGCAGGGCAGGCTGAGCCTGCACCCAATCGTATCATAGTTTTTTGGGCATTATAGTTCTTGGCTCGGTAACGGTACTTTATTTGTACCCGTTGCCGAGCTTCTTCTTTTAGCTGCATTTGAATATGGTAGTTGTTTGGTTATCCTTTTAGAAACTGATAGTTTTTGTTTTTTTCGTATCAATTATTGAACGCTATATATACACATATACCCACGAGGGGGGAACCTATATGGAAGAAGGAACAAGAAAATCCGGCAAAAATCGGCATTTCCTTCTTCCCTAACGGTTCCCCCCTCGTGCTCCCCCTTCCCTTTCACCTATTATCCTTTGCCGATTTTTCCGTTCTTGCGAGTCGTAAGTTGCAGAGTTCGTAAGCTGCGCTTACGAAGGGGCAGATACGGAATTACTGTTTCAAAAAGGGAAGATGTTTTTCTGTTTCAGAAAAAAGTACCGAGTAAGATAACGGAAGGTTCTCCCCATTGTCACGCAGTATACACTATTACGGAGTAAAACAATTACTGAGATAACCAAGCACTTTGATAACCAAAGGTGAAAAAGAAATAATACATTAACGGCTGTATAAGCCGTAGGGCAACGAAAGAGCATAGCCTAAAGGGGGTGTGGTTTAGGGAAAGAGAGTGCAGAGGGAAAACCGCAAGGAGAGGGGGGGATGCGGCTGCGTCTTACAGTTTCCGAGCGTCCCCCCCTCTCCTGAAGGTTGTCCCTTTGCAGGGGAAAGAAATATCTAACATAACAAAAAAACAATACGAATAAAAATAAAACTATCCTTACAAAAGCGAGCAACAAAACAACTTTCATATCAAAATGATCAGTATGGAAAAGACCCCAAACCATTCCTTTCTTGTACTTCGGAAGCAGAATAATTATTCCGCTGACGAAGATTTTTTTGTGCAAATCTACAAAAAATATGTATCGCTGAAAAATATGTTGACAAAATTGCGTTCATATGATATCATATGAACAGATGAACATATGATATTCAATAAAGGAGTGAGCATATGGCAATGGCAGAAAATAATGATATCCGTCATGATGAATTTCTGTGCGTCCATGAAGATGTGGTGGAAAAGCTCGTATCGGATATGCCGCCCGATGAAATACTTTATGACTTGGCGGAGCTGTTTAAAATTTTCGGAGATACGACCAGAATAAAAATACTCTATGCCCTATTTGAATCGGAGCTTTGCGTTAACGATATCGCACAGCTCCTCGGCGTTACTCAGACGGCGGTTTCTCATCAGCTCAGGGTGCTGAAATCAAATAAGCTGGTCAAATTCCGCAAGGAGGGCAAGATCGTGTTCTACTCCCTTTCCGACGATCATGTGCGGAGCATTATCGAAAAGGGAATGGAGCATGTGGAGGAATAATTATCGGTGAATGCCGAATGATATGAAAGGGGCTGCTTTTATGAAAAAGGTTTTTAAGCTTATCGACCTTGACTGTGCAGAGTGCGGACGTAAAATGGAGGAGGGCATCAAGAAGATAAAAGGGGTAGAGGACGCTTCCGTCAGCTTTATGACACAGAAGCTGTCGGTCACCGCTCCCGAGGAAATGTTTGACGACATAATGAAGCAGGCGGTTAAGGTGTGCAGAAAAATCGAGCCTGACTGTACTATTCAGCTGAAATAAACAGATCATTTCAAAAAAGTGAGAGGATAAAACCATGAACCGAAAACAAAAAAAGGTGCTTATAAGGATACTGATAAGCCTTGCTCTGCTTGTTGCGGCAATGATAATACCTGCCGATGGTTGGGTGAAGCTTGTCATATTTCTGATACCCTATCTCATAATCGGATATGACGTGCTGAGGAAGGCAGGGCTGAATATCATTCACGGTCAGATCTTCGACGAGAATTTTCTGATGGTCATCGCTACCATAGGCGCCTTTGCGACGGGGGATTATGCCGAGGGAACGGCGGTAATGCTGTTCTATCAGGTGGGCGAGCTGTTTCAGTCCTATGCCGTCAGCAAATCAAGAAAGTCTATTTCCGAGCTGATGGATATCCGTCCCGATTATGCAAATGTGGAAGATGAAAACGGCGGACTTGTTCAGGTAGACCCCGAAGAGATAAAGATCGGCGGCATAATTGTTGTAAAGCCGGGCGAAAAGATACCCCTTGACGGCGTTGTTGCCGAGGGAAATTCAACCGTGGATACATCTGCGCTGACGGGGGAGTCTGTTCCGAGAGAGGTCATGGAGGGGAGCAGCGTTATCAGCGGCTGCATAAATCTTTCGGGACTGCTGAAAATACGTGTTGAAAAGGAATTCGGGGAATCGACCGTTTCCAAGATACTTGAGCTTGTGGAAAATTCAAGCGAGAAAAAATCGAAAAGCGAAAATTTCATTTCAAGGTTTGCAAAATATTATACCCCCACCGTTGTAATATGTGCAGTTCTCCTTGCGGTGCTTCCTCCGCTTATAACGGGGGACGGCTTTGCCGAATGGGTAAAAAGAGCGCTGACCTTCCTTGTAATATCCTGTCCCTGTGCGCTGGTCATATCCGTTCCTCTCAGCTTTTTCGGAGGTATCGGAGGTGCGTCGAAATGCGGCATTCTTATAAAGGGCAGCAATTATCTTGAAGCGCTGTCAAAGGCGGGGATCGTGGTTTTCGACAAAACAGGTACCCTTACAAAAGGCAGCTTCGAGGTGTCGGCGGTCCATTCGAGCAATGTTTCCGAAGATGAACTGCTTGACCTTGCGGCTCATGCGGAGTGCTATTCCGACCACCCGATCTCACGTTCACTGCGTACCGCATATTCTCAGAAGGGCATGTCTATCGACAAAAGCAGAGTTTCCGAGGTGGAGGAGATCGCAGGTCACGGCGTTAACGCAAGCATTGACGGCAGAAAGATTCATGCAGGCAACATGAAGCTCATGAAGCGAATCGGTGCCGATGCTCATGAATGTCACAAGGCAGGTACGGCAGTCCATGTTGCGGCAGACGGCAGCTACTGCGGACATATTATCATTTCGGACATTGCAAAGCCCGATTCGGCTGAGGCGATAAGACAGCTTAAAGCAAACGGGGTAAAGCGGACGGTCATGCTCACAGGCGATGACAAGCGTGTGGGTGAGGCTGTGGCAAAGGAGCTGGGCATTGACGAATACCATGCAGAGCTGCTCCCCGGTGACAAGGTTGATATGCTGGAAAAGATACTTTCCGAAGCAGGCAAAAATGAAAAGGTGGTATTTGTGGGCGACGGCATCAACGACGCACCCGTTCTCACAAGGGCGGATATAGGCATAGCCATGGGAGCACTCGGCTCGGACGCAGCAATAGAAGCGGCGGACGTTGTGCTCATGGACGATAACCCCCTGAAAATAGCCACAGCCATAAAGATATCGAGAAAGACCCTTTCCATAGTTGATCAGAACATCGTTTTTGCGCTGGGCGTAAAGTTTGCGGTGCTAATACTGGGAGCGCTGGGACTTGCGAATATGTGGGCGGCGGTGTTTGCCGATGTGGGAGTTTCGGTCATTGCCATTTTGAATGCTATGAGAGCGCTTAATACTAAGAAATTATAAGATAACCG
This sequence comes from Huintestinicola sp., assembly GCA_051882475.1. Lineage (GTDB taxonomy): Bacteria > Bacillota > Clostridia > Oscillospirales > Ruminococcaceae > Huintestinicola. The sequence goes on from JBJERW010000058.1 coordinate 8,752, forward strand.
CCGCAGGTGAAAATCTGCGGCGGTTATGTTTGTCGAGAAGCGTAAATTACACAGGAGTTATTGCGTCAAAAACGTTCCACAGGAACGTTTTTGAGGAAAAGATAATACATTCTTGA
>JBJERW010000059.1:0-36327 GCA_051882475.1 Huintestinicola sp.
CCGAACACGCCTACGACCTCTTCCTTTGCAACAAGTCCCATGATAGTTGCGATAGTTGCTGTTGCTTCACCGAAGCCGAGAGGTGCGAATATCCAGCATATAGCGTTACCTATCGTTCCAAGAACGCTGTCCGAAAGCTCAAGGTCAGCGCTGAAGCCGAAGCTGCCATCGGGAAGTGTTCCAAATACCGAGCCTGCCCATATAATAACGGAGGAAAGAAGAATAATCGTTCCTGCCTTTTTGATAAACGACCAGCCACGCTCCCACATAGAACGAAGAATATTACTTACTGTGGGCCAGTGGTATGCAGGAAGCTCCATTACGAAGGGGGCAGGGTCACCTGCAAACATTTTTGTCTTTTTAAGCATTATGCCCGAAATGACGATAGCCGCAACTCCGATGAAATATGCACTTGGAGCTACCCACCATGCGTTTCCGAAAAGTGCGCCTGCGATAAGTGCGATGATAGGCATTTTTGCGCCGCAGGGAATAAATGTGGTGGTCATAATTGTCATTCTGCGGTCACGCTCGTTCTCGATTGTTCTCGAAGCCATAACGCCCGGAACGCCGCAGCCTGTGCCTATAAGCATGGGGATAAAGGATTTACCCGAGAGACCGAATTTTCTGAAAATTCTGTCCATTACAAATGCGATTCTTGCCATATATCCGCAGGATTCAAGGAATGCAAGGAAGATGAACAGTACCAGCATCTGAGGTACAAATCCCAGAACCGCACCGACACCGCCGACAATGCCGTCGATGATAAGGCTGCTTAACCATTCTGCGCAGCCCACAGCTTCAAGTCCGCTTTCCACGAGAACCGGAACACCGGGAACCCATACACCGTAATCCTCAGTTGCGGGAAGTCCCTCCATAGGCTCTTCGACGAGAGCGTTGATGTCATATCCGGCTTCCGCAAGGCTGTCGCCATAGGAGCCGAGAGCTTCATTAAAGCCGCCTAAATCAGCTTCTTCAACCGCACCGAGAATATCCTCAGCACCAACAACTCCCGCATCTGCGGCAGCCTGTGCCATAGCAATAAGCTCGTCTGTGAAGATGCTTTCCTCTGCATATGCGGAGGCTGCTTCATCATACTCTGCCGAACCTATTCCGAACAGATGGAAACCGTCGCCAAACAGTCCGTCATTTGTCCAGTCTGTCACCCAGGTACCCACTGTTGTTACGGAAACAAAGTACACAACAAACATAACTACCGCAAATATTGGCAGGGCAAGGAAACGGTTAGTTACCACTCTGTCTATTTTATCGGAAGCTGTCATGCCGCCCTTGTTTTTCTTTTGCAGGCAACCCTTGATAATGGATGCTATGTAAATATATCTTTCGTTTGTGATAATGCTCTCGCTGTCGTCGTCCATTTCCTTTTCGCAATCAACAATATCCTTTTCGATATGTGCCTTTTTGTCATTTGAAATGTTGATAGTTTCATAGACCTTTTCATCACGCTCGAAAAGCTTTATAGCATACCATCTCTGCTGCTCCTCGGGAATATCGTGGAGGACACATTCTTCAATATGTGCGATAGCATGCTCAACACTGCCGCAGAATTTATGCTGAGGAACTGTTTTCACTCCCGACTTTGCCGCATCAACAGCCGCATTTGCAGCCTCGTTTATGCCGGTTCCCTTTAATGCGGAAATTTCCACTACCTGACAACCAAGTTGTTTTGAGAGCTGCTCGATGTTTATCTTGTCGCCGTTCTTGCGTACAACGTCCATCATATTGATAGCGCATACAACCGGGATACCAAGCTCAACAAGCTGTGTGGTAAGATAAAGATTGCGCTCCAGATTTGTTCCGTCGATGATGTTGAGTATCGCATCGGGACGCTCGCCGATAAGATAATTTCTCGCAACAACTTCTTCAAGTGTGTAAGGAGAAAGCGAATAAATTCCGGGAAGGTCGGTTATGATTACGTCCTTGTGCCCCTTGAGCTTTCCCTCTTTTTTTTCAACAGTAACGCCGGGCCAGTTTCCCACAAACTGATTCGACCCCGTCAGAGCGTTAAAAAGCGTAGTTTTGCCAGCGTTCGGATTTCCCACAAGAGCTATTCTGATTTCCATACAAATTTATCCTTTCCGAAAGTTAGATCAACCTAACCTTATTAGTCACCGCTAACTAATGTGCAAAAATATATCAGCCGACTTCGATCATTTCGGCATCAGCTTTTCTGAGTGAAAGCTCATAGCCTCTGACAGTTACCTCAATAGGATCTCCAAGAGGTGCGACCTTGCGGACATATATTTCCGTACCCTTAGTGATACCCATATCCATTATCCTGCGCTTGACTGCACCTTCCCCGCTCAGCTTCTTCACCGTAACGGTGGAGCCGATCTTTGCTTCTTTAAGCGTTGACATTGCATTATCCCCCCTCAAACCATTATCTTACAAGCCATTTCCTTTGAAACGGCAACTCTTGAATCCTTGACATTAACGATAACATTGCCGCCGATCTCGCTGACGATCGTTACCGTTCCGCCTGCCACAAAGCCCAAATTTTCAAGGAATTTCCTTGTGTCGGGATTTCCTCCGACCTTTTTGATGATGTTTTCCTCACCGGTATTTGCAAGTGTAAGCGGCATCATAAATTCACTCCTTTAATTTGTTAGTCTTGGCTAACTTGTAAGCATTGATTAAGGTTAGCGTTCACTAACCTTAATCATCATACTCCATATTATCCCTTTTGTCAAGCAGTTTTGATATATTTGTATATCTGCACAGTTTTTGGTGTTAGCATCAGGTAACTTTATATTAAAAATGTACCACTATATGGATTATGCGAAGATTTTTTGTCTACAGTTTAATTGGTTTTTAGTATAATTTATTGCACAGAAAAATTCTGCACTTATCGTAATTAGAAAATATGCGCTTAGCATTTTCCACACTGCCGTAAACCTTCCATGCACCGCAAAGCTTGAAATTATCTCCCTTGTTTTCGATAAATCCGACCACATCCTCAACGGGATAGCCGAGGAAAATCCCTATCTCATGTGGGAAGTTTTCGCTGTCCCCAATACGCTTTGATAAGCGGTCCAGATATTCTTCAAGTGAAAGATTTTCTGCGTAGCCATACTCCGCAAGAACGCTTCGGACAGCATTATCCACAAGGCGCTTGCTCAACAGCTTTTCGCTGTAAACATACATCAGGTCCGATTTTTGCAGCAGCATAATATCCTGCTTTTCAGTCCCCTTACAGCGGCTCTGAGGTTAAAATACTGCATGTGAAAATCAAGATCAAACTCTGTCGATGATAAGAGAAACAAGGCTTGCACATTTTATACCAAGCAAAGTGGGCGCCGTATAAAACGCAAGCTTTTGTCCGAAATTATCATACTCGTTTTTAGACAAAATATCACCTCCACACTCAATTAGCATGCGCTAACCTTTCTGTAAAAAAATATGTCATACACAGTATTGCTCCAGAACATTTTTCAGCGCATTCACACTTGCATTGTGTACCCTCGCCACGGGAATGTCATGCTTTTTCGACTTCTGATTTACGCTTTTCACCATTTTGTGAGAACAGGTATTTGTGAATACCACCATAAGATCGGGTATTCCCAGCTTGCTTTCAAAGTTGGAGGGCATCTGAGTGAACACCTTTGCCTTACAATTGTATTCCTCGCAGATGTCCTTGTATCTCGTTGCCATGCGGTCGTTTCCGCCTATTACTACCACGCTCATTTTTCCGCCTCCTTCAATTAGTGTTTGCTAACTAAATTTAGTATAACATATATATTTAATGTTTGTCAAGCATAACATTAAAGCCGCCCGGAAAACTCCGCAGCGGCTCGTTTATCAATTATCCTATCTTGTGTGACAGGATTGTGCCTTATATTTAGATATATTTCAACACAAAAGCCTTAATTTAAATACGCTGTAGTTTGTGTGAAAAATTTCGGAAAATCAAGTGTTGCACTTTTAACAGATCCTATGTCTATTTTACATCAATTTTACATAAGCTTGGTAGCAGATTTTGCAAGGGCATATTAAAATATTTTTTAAGAAATCTGCTGCACTTATCAATCTGTCATCAGTTTACGTAATAAATCTCAAAGTTAAGACGGATAATCAAAAAAATGAAAGAAGAATAACACTAAAAACCATTTAAAAACTGTACAAAAAATCGAGCATAATCTTAGCCTTATGGATTATGCGAAGATTTTTTGTCTACAGTTTAATTGGTTTTTAGTATACGAACAAGCAGAAATTTGATATTTTTCAAAAGCGGCAGACAGAAGGCAAACAGATCCCATCTAAAATATTCGGACTTGTGATGAACGTAAAGGGGTATCGTATGGATAGGATGATAAATGACAACCATGTTTCAGACATAACTGAAAAGCCGGAACTGTATCAGATGAACAATGCGCCTGTAAATCCGGGACTTGAGAAATTTATCCTCAAGGGAAAGACCTGCATAATGGACGACAGGCTTTATAATGCATTCTGCGCAAGCACAAGCAAAACAATAAATCTCAGCGATACATTTTCAGTCATATTAAAGGTGTTTGGAATATTTACTCTTGCTTCGGTGTTTATCCCGATAATCGGCATAGTTATTCTCATTATTCAGATGATATACGATCCGGACAACAGCTGTCCCCCTGCTTTACTTATCCCTGTATTTATAGCATTGGGAATCGCTGCGGTAGGTCTGGGGCTGATGAAAGTATCCTCAAAAATGGGAGAACAGCGCAGCACATACGCCGAAGTAATGAACAGCGTAAAACCACGGTTTACAGAGTGTTATATGTACAAACGGCGTCAGATATTCCGATATGCTTATGAAGGCGTTGATTCAACGGAATACAGATACTTTATTGATCTGAAGGATTTTTATGTTGAGCTTCCAAACCCGTCCGAAAAATGGGAACGTGCCGAATATGTCTACGCAGTTATAATAAATATGAACGGCAAAGATATGTTTTTCCTGTTTAATGATGCAGAATAAAAATGACTTTGAAATTTTTGCAGTGATCCAAAACTCCGAGAGTGAAATCCCATTAATAATGTACAATTTTAAAGTCGGGATATTATAGAAAGAAAATCAGACTTACAGACATTACAAAATCATTCGGCAAAATACGGTCATTAAACCGCTTGAATTTAGGGTGTGTTGACACTACCGCTCAACGCCCGTCTTGCAGCATATTTTCCGTCTTTCTGCGTTAATTTTCCTTGCAATACGCAAGTATTACTGCGGAAAATTGCCTTGAAATACGAAAAATCTGCTTGCAATCCGAACATTTCGGATAGTGTCAACACACCCTTAATTATTTTTTCGTCAATGAGATATTTTCTTATGATATTACAATTCTAAGAAAACGCTGTAACAAAGCAAATATTTCAACGCAATTTTACAACAAAAGGAGATGCTCAAGTGAGATCGGCATTAAAAAATATATCTTGTGTTTTGCTGCTTATCCTGCTCGCTGCCGCAGGGATAATGGTTTATAAAAGCAACACAGAATTTCTTCCATATATAATTGCAGCACAGATACTTACAGTACCATTTATATGCAGCGCCAAAACGACGGCAATTTTTTTCACATGGCTGTCGGTTATTATTCTGTCGGGACTGTATACCGTTTTCAGATATAACCCTTTTCACTTATCCCTCAAACAGCAAGGTTTGGTTTTGCCGTATACGATAATAGCTGTTTCAGCAACTCTAATTCCTTATTTTATTATAAGAAAGCAGCGTATTAAAAAGCGCTGCACCTACCGCACCTCGGCTAAGCGTACATCGGTATCGACGGAATATAAAAAGAATATGGACGGAGCAGTTTATGTGGATTCGGAAACAAACGAAATGACGGTTTATTACACCGAAAAATACGAGTACCGTTACAATGGTAAATCTTATTCGTTTACCGTAACAAAAACAGGGAAAGAAAAAAGAGGCAGCCGTGATAATGACAGCATCGGCAGCAAATCACCGATCATATATATCGATCTGTTTATCAATCCCGATAATCCCTCCGAACACTATTGCGGTAAAAAAATAGGAAATGGCTTTTTTGAGGCTTTCATTTGTTTAGTCATAATAGTTTTTACTCTGTCGGTTATGCAGGGGTTGTTATAATAACACTAATCACCGATAACCGACAGCTGTTTATTGGAAAAATATTATTATGCTTCATCAATTGTTTTTGATATCTCGCTCAGCTTTTCTGCGGAAGATGATATAAGCTCTGAATTTGCAATGGCAAAATCGTTGTGCCCCTCATACATTTCACAGTCAGACATTTTTGTCCACGCCGCAAGAGCGAGCTTCCCCTTTAGGTAATCCAGCCTCATTTCAGATAACCCGTCAGAGTAAAGCTGCTCGACGATTTTCAGCAATCCCGATCTCACAGCATTTTGCCACTTATCTCTCCTAATACCGAGGTAACTTAGATTGACACCATTGTCAAACTTGACTCCTCCGCAGACAGTTGCAGTCATATCATATTTTCTATCTCCCTTGTTCGACATATATTGTCCTAAAGAGTTGATCATGTCTTGTGCCCCGGGCAGGGGATGAAAATTTTCCGCATAAAAGCTTCCCGACATTTCAAATCTGTCATGATAAAGCGGTTTTACATCAAATATAAGCCATGTGTAATATTCGGTTTCTTCATAAGTGTCGGCACTTCTTTCATTTTCTTGATAATAGCTGGGCTTTACCGTAACGAATATTCTCACATTGACCAAACAGGACTCAAAAGCTTTTGACAAAGTGCCTGCGGAATATAGCGGCAATTGACTGAGCTTCTGCTGACAGGACGCACATAGTTTTCTGAGTTCCTTTTTTCTTATATTCTTTTTTTCAAGAGTGAACTCCCAGCCGGGATACTTATTGTGAAGGATACTTTCATATTCCCCGGAAAGATATTTTTTTGTGCGCCGTCCATAGAAATATCGCTGTTTTATTTCTATGACAGCACCTCCGACGATAGAAAATAACGATAACGCAATCATCAATACGAGTAACAGTAACGGTAAATTGTCTTTGATAAAGGAAAGCTCCATATTTTATCTCCCGATATTCAAAATGTAAAACACCTTTTCAAAACCCGTGTCCACCATGGCAGCCGTAAAATAATCTCCGGGACATGCGCTGTTAAACATATCATATGAAACATAGAAAAGTATATTTTCCGCAAAAAGATATGCGTCATATGAAACGCTTTCGCTGTCGGAATCGTCATACCAACACAGTTCACTTATGTAAAAAGAAAACGCCGTTACGCCCTCATGCCGCTCAATGCAGCGGCGCACATCGCTCAGCCTTGCACCGTTCTTTTTCCTGAACCTCACCACAAATATCAGAACAGCGACAGCAATGCACATTATTCTCAGGTCGGCAATGAACAGCGGTGATTTTCCTTCGGCGTGTGCCAAAGAACCCTGAATTGACGTCAGCACCATAAACATTACCGTCAAAATAAAAATGTTGAACAGCGGTTTTTTCCTTTTGCTTTTCTCTTTGACCGCTCGCTCAAGACGCTCGTAAAATCTATCATCACAAGTAATAGGCGTTTTTGTTTTTATAAGTTCATCAAGGGCAGGGCAAAGCGTTCCGCCGTCTGACTGAACGGCGCCTCTGCTTATATACATATCTCTTTCACTGCGTGACAGCTTTCTGCCTTTTGATCTTTGAAGTATTTTTCTAAACAGCATATCTTACAGCATGTCCTTAGTCTTACGGTTGATTTGAAATTAGGGTGTGTTGACACTACCGCTCAACGCCCGTCTTGCAGCATATTTTCCGTCTTTCTGCGTTAATTTTCCTTGCAATACGCAAGTATTACTGCGGAAAATTGCCTTGAAATACGAAAAATCTGCTTGCAATCCGAACATTTCGGATAGTGTCAACACGCCCTAGTATTATTCAGTGCTTTTCCGAAGTGACAGTCATCAAGCACTGCAGTTCATTTTCACACAGACGGTCATGATGCTGCGAAAGCACCGAAAAGCTTTCATCCTCGGGATAGTACATATGATAATAAGCATCAAACTGATCATATCCGCATGAACCGTTTTCAGCCATACGGTACTCCGCCCATGTTCTGTCAAGAATGACCTCGTTCCTCCTGCTTCTGAATTCTTCGCAGCCAAGCATATATTCATAGGTTTCCCTTACGCCGTCAACGTCGTCAAGCTTTTCCAGCACAGCTGCATAGTTACAGCAGTCCTCAAATACCGCATAACCGCAGGACAGCAATGACGAATACGCCTCTGCCGACTTCCCGATATCTCCGCTTGCAAAGAAGTGTTCCCCAAGAAAGCGCAGAACATATTCCTCTCGCTGTGCGTTATCCGAAATGCCTGCCTCATATGCCTTGCCGAACTGCACAGCCGCATTTTCCGAATCACCGCATTCCAAATATGCCATTCCACGGAAATAATATCCCGAATATCGCTCGGGATATCCCTCAGAAAGACGTACCGCCGCATCGGAAAGCTCACTGTAGCTGCCCTGTGCAAGGAAGCTTTCACAAAGTCCGTACAAATAATCATAATCTTCCTTAACAACAGTATTTTGTTCAAGCGGTCCCGCTGTTTCCGCATTGCCGATATCCGCAGTCAAGCCGCTGAATCCCGTTACAGCCACAACCGCCGCAAATACAGCTGCAGGTATTGCAGCGGTTTTTATTTTCACCCTTTTTTCGGGCTTTTCCGAAACAGATCTTAACTCATTAAAAAACATTTCTGCTGTCGGATATCTTTCATCGGGAGCTTCAGCCATAGCCTTTTCTATTACCCTGCCCGACTTAGATCTGAACCTGACAGCGGTCTTTTTTCCGCTCAGCATGAATGATGCCACAGCTCCAAGGCTGTATATATCGGCAGCTCTTGTCAGACTGCAAAGTCTGAAATCCGAACCGACCGACGCAAGCACGGTCTTATCCTGATCTACGGAAGAAAGCACCGTTTTATCCGTATCGGCATCATTTTCCTGAACTAAGCACGCAATTTCGGGCGCACTGTAAAAATTGCTCTTGCCGATGGGATAAGGCGAGCTTGTTCCCAAATATGCCGAATTTCCGAAATCAATAATAAAAACCGAACCGTCATCGGTGAGCATAATGTTCTGCGGCTTGATATCTCCGTGAATCACTGCGGGGTCGCATGAGTGAATATAGCCGACAGTTCGGCATACCTTATCCATGATCTGCAAAGTATCCTCAAGGGACAGCTGCACATTTCCGTTGTCAAGCTTCCTGTAAAGATTTTCTCCTTCGATAAATTCGATTACGGCAGCGGTATGATCGGAGCCTTCAATAAGCTCGTAGGCTTTGGGAATACCGCTGCAGGAAAGTGCCGAAATAAATCCGTACTCTCTGCGAACAGCTTCCCTGCCCGATACGCTGTCCGCAAGCTTTACTGCCACATATTTGCCGTCATTCATATCAGCGCATTTGTAAATAACCGCAGAACCGCCTTCGCCGAGCTTGCTTTCCACCCTATATCTGCCGCCAATAACACTATCCTTTTTCAGCATAAATATCACTCCCATGCTCAGTCACACAGAAATTCGTATGTATATAAGCTGTCACCGAAAACGACTTTGCTGCCGTTTACAAGCTTTTCTGCGGAATTAGCCTCCAGCTTTCGTCCGTCAATAAAGGTATGGTTAAGGGAATCGAGATCCATCAGAAAATAATCCCTATCCTTTATAAACAGCTTTGCGTGTTTTCGGCTTATCTTATTCATATCCGCAGGAAATTCAAATTCGCATACAGGTTCGCCGTTTCGTGAACGTCTTCCGATAGTAAGCTCATTTTTATTTTTCAGCATATATATCCTTGAGGGAGCGTTGATCTTCCTTTCGGGATCAATGAGTCTGAAAAATGCCCTTTCATTATATTCCTGCACATCCTTGTACAAATAATCATTCTGCTCCGTATTTACCTGCACAGCAGCAATGTTTTGAATGTCTGTCTGTATCGGAGAAACAAACGCATTTTTTCGGCGTACATCGGAAAATATTTCATCGAAGATAAGGTCAGCCTCGCTTTTCTCCTCAGTATTTTCGTCCGTTTCCTCATCGGCAGACTTTAATACACCGCTTTTTTTGCCTATCATAAATCCACGCTTCTTAGGCGCAGATAAAGCGGACTTTTCATCATTTTCCGCCGATGGCGATGTGCGCTTCGACATATCACGCAGTGCAAGCTCGGTACGCCTTATTATCATCAGAAAGTCCGTTACCGAAAAATCCTTGCTTATGGCATATTCAAGGAAATCGTCACCCACTTTATGATTATCGGAAATTTCAGAGCATTTAACAAGATCGATAAAAAATTTTCTTATGTCATCATCATCGCATAAACTGCTCTTTTCGGGTATAAACAAAAATCTAATGCTCATATCATCGGGAGAAATATATATCATATTTGAGTCCATTACAAGATTATGATAATCCAAAAGATAATCATCGCAGCCGTGCATCGCAAGAACGATCTTCTTTATCACATTGATAAAATCGGACAGCTTAATGCTTTGGCAAAAGGTTTTCAGGTCGGTCAAATTCCCGACAGTATATCTGAAATATCTTTTATCGTTCACGGACAGAACGGAAAACCTGCACAGGAAATCGGGATTGTCGTTTATAATAACGCTGCAGCCTATTTTATCCTCGGTTTCTTCATCAACGGGAACAAGTATCTCTGTTGAATTGATGCTTATTTTTTTTGTGTAATCAAACTTCATTTTACTCTTTCCTTTCAGATACAAACTTGAAATGACCCTATCAGTCTGCCGATGTATTCGTAAATCTGATAAAATGCCAATTGCCGTCCGAATGCTTGATCTGAGCTGTATTTTTAACAACAGGACGTATATCCGAGTAATCAAACTCCACAGCCGTACAGCCGTTGGTACCGATTATTCCCCATTTTCCGTTTTTGCAAACGGGAGCAAATCCGCATGAAAAGGATTTTGCGTCATCAAATGAATAAGGTATCACAAGCTCGTCGTTCGTATTGACAAACCCCCATTTACCGTTGCTTTTGACCGCAGCATATTCGCCTCCGTCAAAGAAGGCGTATGCAGCCTCGTAAACATTTTCGCTTATTCTTGTGCCTTCTCCGTCCACCATATAATAGCCTTCGCCGTCGCTTACAAACATTCTGCCGCAGTTATATGCCTCTTCATGTTCGTTCAGCGCTATGTCGCTGTATATCATTTCCTCATTTATAATGGTTCCGTTCTTTCCGAGCATAGTCCAGCCGCCGCTTGTTTTTACGGCACGTCCGCCGCCCGAATATCTTCCGATAAACTCGTAATATTCTTCGCTTGTTTCCTCGAAATTAATATCAAACAGCTTATAGCCGTTTCTGCCGTAAGCAACTATAGCCGTTCCGTCATAATAGCCTTTTTCCATGGTTTTATCCTTGCAAAGGGAATATCGCTGAAAATCTATGTCTAAAATGCAAAGGCTGCCGTTATCCACTGCAACGGAATAACCTCTGACATAAGGCGACGTGTAGGAATAATCGAATCTGCCGCCGTAGCTGCCGTCTATCTCACAATATCCCCATGCTTCACCGTTATTTGCGGCAATAAATCCTCCGCAGCTGTAGGAGGTATCTTTGTATTTATCAATACACTCTTTAAAAATGAACGCAAGCTTATTGTGCAGCTCCGTAAGCTCTTCATTGTCGGGGTATTTTTCAAGCCCTGCATTGACTGTTCCGAGAGCAGAGTTTTCATAATTTTTTTCCTCATATATTTCCGCAAGCCGAATATATTCAACGCTTTCCGCCGTATTGTTTTTTACCCGCTTTTCAAGCATTGATATTGCCCTGCTTGTATCATTGTTTTCAAGATACAGCTCAATGAGCCTTTTTTCAATGCTGTTTACATCTCCGACGCTTATTGACGCAGCCTGTTCATACAGCTCGATAGCTCTTGTAAAAACCTTGTCGTCCACATAGGACTCCGCTTTTTCACATAAAGCAGTCTGCTCCTTTAGAAGCTTTGCCGCCGCTCTTTCCTCGTTTCCTACAGTTCCCCAGCCCAGCATAACGATAAGAGAAAAAGGAATTATCAGCATAAGTCTTTGCTTTACCAAAAGTACTGCCACCTTTCACATTAATAAACAAGCATCGCTGCCAGCGTTCCGATAAACAGAAACGGTCCCAGAGGCACGGCAGCTTTAAGGGTAAGCTTTTTCGCTGCCATTCCGATAAGAGAAAACAGTGCACATAAAAGCAGCGAAAACATTACTGCTCCGAAAATAATATCGCCCGTAAGATAAAGTCCCATTATTAGCGAAAGCTTTACATCTCCTCCGCCCATGTTCCGCTTCATAAAAATATATCCCAGCCCGAATACCAGCAAGCTGAACAGGAAGCCCATTCCCGAGGAAATACAGTATTCCTTTGCGCTCTCAATGTCGCATAAAAACCATATCCCCACTGCCGCAGCCCAAATTACTGCAAGGGGTATCAGGAGCTTATTGGGAATTATCTTTGTTTGAAGATCCACCGCCGCAATGACCGCCATGAACATTATCAGCAGAGTATGAAGTATCATCACAAAAATACCGTAACCATTCCACCCAAGTATTCCGAGGGCAATTATCCCCGCAGCACCCGTACACGCAGCTGCCTCCGCAGGACCGGGCGATATTATAAACCGCCTCAGACCGCTGTACTTTGTTTCATTTTCATTTTTTGATACGGCAGTATCATTTTCTGTGTTCCCGTCCGAATTATCGGAGGCAGCTTCGGAGTCTTTGCAAAAAACGGCTGCATTTTTTGCCCTGTAGGTGTTGTAAATAAAATTCACGCCAAAATATACGGCTGCCGCAGCCAATATGGTCAAGATCATTGCAGATTTTCCCTTCGTTATTTTTTTCCGTCCGTCCAGCCAAGAGTCGTCACACGCTGAGTTATCAGTATACTGTTATTGTAGAAAATACTGTTCTCCCCTGCGCTTGCCGACTCAGGCAGCAGCTTCAGGTTTATGGGCATTTTAATTCGGTAGGTTACCACAATATCAATGACCTTTGAATTTCGCTGATCATCTTTCCCGTAATATGCTCCGAAGCGTGAACCGTAGAAGCAGCCGAGGTCAAGACCGTCGGAGGTCAGATCTCTGTTTGTGACCCCAAGCTCCGCAAGCCTCTCGTTATCAATATATTTATTTGACAGCGTTCCGCCGAGCACCATTCCCATGCCTCTTGAGCAGTCGTCCTTGAGTGCAGTAACTCCCGTGCTTGCCGCCAGCTTTCCCAGCGATTTTATTATCGTCATCGGGGTAAGTCCTTTGATGGTATTGATGTCCTTTTTTATATATCCTACCGTTTTGGAACCGTCCTCGATCAAGGTAACAAGATCATCGGCAGGCTCTGCGCTGTCGCCGCCCATAAGACTTATAAATGCGTTGCAAGCATTATTTGCCTTGTCAATTCTTGAATTGGCATTATAGCCTATCTCGTAGATCTTCTGGTCGGCTTGTTTTACAGCGTCCTCAAGCATATCGTTAAGCCCGACCCATTCCAAAATATAGGTATAGGTCGAAAGCTCATTTGCAGTCTGAGTAATCCCATACTGAACCAGATTATGTACGATATACACATTAGCCATAAATATTATTGTAAACAGCACCACAATAAATACCGGCAGCATCAGAGCCGTTTCAACAAAGACAGAACCGCTTTCTTTTTTTGGGTCCATACTTATAACCATTCCTTTCTCGCCCAAAGTAACCAAAGCTCTCTTGCAGGTTCTTATACTAAAGATTAGTATTAATATGACCGAGTTACCGAAACCTTATATTTGTTGTCATTGATATGAGTTACCGATTCTGTTTCCATATCGGCATCTGTCACATTGAATACCTTTCCTATGAGCAGGAACTTCGGGTCGAAGGAGCATTCTGCATCAATGCATATGTATGTTTCCTCCATTTTGAGATATCTTGTAAACGCAGGAGCCTTATCGGTGGTATTGTTGTGAATATCATCGCTTGCCTTTGCATAGTTGCAGTTGACCTCAACAAGGTTTCGTGTTCTCTGAGTAAGATCCTTGATATCGGTAAAGATAAGAAGCATAAAGAACAGGTACTGCTTATAGGTCATTTTAATTTCTTTAAGCTTGTTTCCCGTTCCCGAAGTATTGTCGCTCATATTATCGCCCATTGATTCGGATATCTTCTCACCCGTGTTTGCCTGCATATCGGATATTTTCTTCGTATCCGTATCCTGACCGCCTTTTACCGTAAGTGAAGCTGTATCACTCTCGATTTCGCTGCCGATACCGCCTCCCGTGGAATTGCCGTCAGAATCAAATCCCATAGCCTGCTGCATATCGGTAACATCGCTGTCTTTTGGTTCCTCTCCCGGCTTAAAGGCGTCCTTTGAAATATTGGCAACTATTTGCGAATAATATTTTGCAAGATCAATAAGGGAGCTTTGCTTTTGTTCCCATTTCATCAGATAGCAGCTTGTATGAACATCGAGCATGAGCAGCAGGTCTGCCATGGTTTCAATTCCCGCAAATACAAATCTTAACGCAATGTTCAGGAGAATTCCGATATACGGAATATTGTTGCATGCATTTGCAGCCTTATCATAGACCTCCATGTTAAATGTGCTGATGAAATTGGTGATAAGTCTGAATGCCGTGAGCTTTCCGACTACGACCTTAAGGTTATCCTCTGCGCTTGCATTTCCCGCAAAGATATACTCAAGCTCGGAATTTATCAGATAATTCGTCGCCGAGGTTTTGTACATTGTGTTTTCTTTTTTGTAATCCTTCATCAGAACATAGTTGCCTCTTTCGGTGGCGTCCTTTTCGGTTTCGCCCGACGCCAGCTTTACGCCCTGATAGCTGAGAGGGATCGCAGCAACGAATTCATCGGTGTCTTTTATCTGATATCTTCCGTCGGAATAATCCGTAAACATTCCGTAATCATAAGCGAGCATAAACATCTTTTGGAACAAAGCGTCGAAGGTCTGATCGGCATTTCCGAAAAGGTTTCCTATGGAATCGAAGATTCCGTCCTCTCCCACAAAATTGTCAAAATCAAAATCCAGTACGCTTGTAAGCTGATCGCCATGGTCAAGATTATGTCCGTCAAGATATACTCCGTCGAGAGTTCTGTTAACAAGCGGCTTGCAGCTGAGCTTTTCCACACTGCTTTTAAACCGCTTGTACATATCCTGCAGCGCCTTGATTCGGTCTTCGACCTTGGATTTTGCATCAGCCACCTCATCGGAATATGCCGACAGGACCGACCATATTCCAAGCTTATCGCCGTTTGTTATCCAGGGCACACCATACAGATCCGTTCCGTAAAGCGCCTTTTCGGAAGTAAATTTATCTATCGGCAGATAACACATACCGAAGTCCTTCTGTGATTCGGTAACATCGGTTCCGTTTCCGGGAGCAGCGTTCTGCTGATCTAGTCTGCGGCTGTCGTAATCCGGATGACCCTCCAGATATACGGTATTCATACCGCCGTATAATTCATGCAAAAGCTTTGTGATGTTAGGATCGGCTATCGCATTGACCTCGGACGTTTTAAGAGGATCTATCGAAGCCGAATCCTTGCAGTATGACGCAATCTCGTCCACCTTGGTCATAAGCTCGTTAAAGCAGGTTATACCCAGAACAACACTTGCTATATTACGGAGCAGTGATATCACGAAAAGCTTCAAGGAAGTAAGGTTTACTTTCGGCATTCCTGCCACATAGCTGTAATTTACGGAGGTTGCCATATCGGAGGCAAGCATTGAATAATCCACATTAAACATAATGCTCTCGACTGTGGTTCCCGACTTGTCTTCCACAAACTTATACTGCTCCGTAAATGCGTCTGCGGAAGCCTTGCCTGCCTGTGCGTCTGCCTTCAGCGACAGATAATTCTGCTTGATCTCATTCTTTTTCTTTTCGATCTCTTCGCCTTTATCATACAGCTCCTTAAGCAGCTGACTTATGGTTTTTGAGTAATATTTGCCGCCGATATCAAGCTTTATAGGCGTTGAGGGAGCAAAAAGTATCACTACCGCATTGCCCAGATTCTTAATATCCGTATTGTAATCAAGCCTTGTTGACGGGATACTTGTATAGGTAAATGTTGTTACATCATCTACAACATTTTTGATATCATTTTCCGTTATGTTTGAATTTATTCCGAACATGCCGAGTGTGACATTAAGAAATTCCGAAAAATCAACAGCTTGCGAAAGCTCGGGAAGAGCAGTTTTAAATCCCGAAAAACAGCCTGTTTTTTCTTCGATACGATATGTCATCAGCTTTTTGGGACCGTTGCAGTGTCCCTCAAGAGCTATCTGATAGGGCTTGAGCTTTTCCTCGGCAAGCTTTATGAGCTTGCCCCGTGCAGCGTCGATCTTTCCCTGCTCCTCGGCAGATTTTGCCTGTGCATCGGAAAGTTCGGTTTCCTTTGATGAACGTGTGCTTTCCTCGCTGCTGATAAAACCTCCCCAGTATGAATAAGCCATCTCAATATTTGCTTTTTCAACATCATTAACGTCATCATAATATGAGTCGCCTTTATAATTCTGATAAAAGTCATCCCATTCCTGCATAGTGGTTGGATGGCGGTCATAATTATAAGAGTTAAAATTTACATCTCCGTTTCCGTCAGTCACATCATATCTATATGCATCATCAGAATAATCCTGCTTATATCCTGAAATATTTTGGTTGCACTGATCTATAGCCGCCTGAGCCGCCGCTGCCGCATTGTCCCATTTTGTCTTATTGTTTGTAGCGGTTTGCAGCTCGGCATAAAGCGCCTGAAGCTCATCAATATAACCCTCCACAAGCTTATAGGAATATTTATCCACATACCCCATATTTTTCTTCTCATCGGAATTGTCTGTCAGCGGACGGCAGACATCACTGTAGTAAGGCTTAAGCTTATCATATGATTTGGCAACCTCATTCGTAACTTCCGAGTAAGTCTTGTCGATCTCCTTGAGGAGCTTTGCATAATCAGAAACCATTGTTCCGAAGTCCGCAAACTGACCTGCAAGCTTTTCCGCTTTTTTTCCCGATTCGGCTGAATCCTTCGGAGTTGACTGCATTTTGCCCGCATTTGTCAGGTTGTTAATGGCAAGATCGACAGGACCTATCAGCGATACATAATCCGAAACCTGCTGATTAAATATCTCATCATCCGCAAGAGTGCCTGCCGTTGAAGATGCACCTGCGGCAGTTCCGCATTTAACATTAAACTCAGGGTCGTCGATATCTCCGAAAAGATTAAGTCCGTATGCGCTCAGCTTATTGTCATCATAAGAAGCGTGTGTAGGATCGTTGAAAGTCGGTGCTGCCGGTTTTCCGTCGGGACCGATATCAACGTCAAACGCTCCCGATATAGATATATCCGCAGCGTCAACATGAAATGCGTTTGCCGCAATATTTTTTGCATACTCGGCAAGATCGGATTTGAAGCCCTTATATAGATCCTCGTATTCGCTTGAAGAAGATGAGCTTGAATTTACATAGCCGGGCTTCGAGGACGCATTTCCCGACGGACTGAATCCGAACAGACCGTAGTTTTTAAACAGCTGCTGATCGTATAAGCTCAGCAGGGAATTTGCATATGCTTCCGCTGCTGCGACCGCTTGTGTGTGATAAAATCTTACTCTGATAAAATCAACAAAAACACACGACAGCAGAAGGCAGGGAATAAGTATCAGTAAAATAAAAACCGAAACCGAACCTCTGTGATTCCTGAAAAAACTAAGCATATTTACACCCCTTGTCAGTAATTATCATGAGAGTACCGCATTGATAAACTTGGTTATTTTTTCCTGCATATCATCGACCTTGTCGCCGGCACCCGATTTCCTTCCGAGATAGCTGACAAAATTCATTGTCCGTATAAAGCCGTCGGTGTTGTTCAATGAAATTTCCGCATCAGCCGAAAGAGTGATGCTGTCAAGCTTATCCGAACCGAAAAACGATGAAAATTTTATCGGCGAATCGATCTTCTGAACCACCTGAGCGGAAAGGGAATTTATCTGGAAAACATTTCTCGATTCGTAGAAAGTTATTCCCTCGCTGCTGAGATCTCCCTTTGGTGCCGATGAAAGCTTTGCAAAGGAATCAATATTGCCCACAAAGGAAGTTTTCATGGAATTTCTGAACATTTCCAAGCCCATATTATTTATCTCGGAATCCTGAACTATTCTGTCCGTACACCATAGATCGCTCAGCTGCCAATTGCTTACGGATTGCAATCCACCCCAAAGCTTCTCAAAAGGATTCTCATAATCCTTGTAGTGAGCCGAGTTTCCCGTGGAATACAGCGCCGCTCCGTCATCTGTAAAAAACAGTGAATCGGGAGCACCTACAACATAATCATCTATACGTGTGGATTTCATATATATCAGGGTTTCCTCAACCGCCGACTGCAAAACAGCCTTCTGCACAAACAGCAGACCTATGTATATAACCGATATCACAGCGATAATTATGAGCGGATATACTATCGCCGCTTCTATCATCAGATAGCCTTTTTCGTTTTTGTTTATTCTCATAATAAATGCCGTTCCTTTCCGAGTTTTGTATTCTGCTGAATAATCAAAACCCATTTAAATCGGATACATACATAGAGCTGCTTTCAGCAAACTGCGCAGGGCACAGCTAAATGCTGTTACGGAATGATCCGTATCCATACATCAAACAACTGCAATAATTTAACGTATGACTATGCCCCGCATCGTTTACTGTATCAAGCTGAAATAAGAAGAATCAATTACCGCTTGAAGCTGAAGGCATATCGGAAAGCATATCGTTAGCCTTACCGAATACACTTGCCATAAAATCAGCGATCTGCTGCTTGAATACAACTGCAGCAAGTGCGGCAATACCGATAAGGATAAGAGTTACAACGATTCCGGAAAGTCCTCTTTCATCGGAAACGATCTCGTTCTTCTTAGCAGAGAGCCTGTCGAGAGCATTCATAGTTTTAACATAAGCGAGTGTTGTAAGCATATTGATCTTGTCCATTGTTTTTTCCTCCATTAATCACATGACCGATCCAAAGCTCATCGCTATGGGAACACATATCAGCACAAGTATTCCGACAAACAAAAGCAGCGTCGGGACCATCATCTTGTTCTGAGCAAGCTCACCGTAGCGTTTTGCATTGTGCCGTTTTTCCAGCCAGCTTTCATTGGAGATCTGAACAAAAAGCATTCCGATCTCCGAGTTGCCCTTGGAAAGATTTTGTAATATCGACACTGCAAGCTTTGTTGTATATTTATTATTGCAGTTGTTCATAAAGTTTGTGTAAGCCGTTGTGGGGCTTACGTTGTTGTTTTGCAGATCCACAACTATCCGCATTTCATCATATAGTATGCCGTTGTTGGAATTTGCGGTCAGCTCCCATGCCTTTGTGACCTCCATACCCGAATTGACAAGAAGGGCAAGCTTGGAAACCACATTTCCGAAATCGGCGGTTATGCTGTCGTTCCTGTTCCTGATCTTACTTTTCAGATTGTCGAAAGGAATATAGCAAAGCAAGGCGGCAATTCCGATGATGATAACCCCAACCACACCTGCATTTTCCGTTTTATTGTTCAGAAGAACTGCGGTAAGCGCAAGGCTGCACATAACTGCCATATAGGCGTATGAAAATGTGGCGCAGATAAGGTATGTGGCTCTCGGCATCGCATTTTCCTTTGAATCTATGCGAATGAAATCCTTAACAAGATTTCGGTAAAAGGCTGCATTGGTATCCAGCTTGATAAGTCTAATGAACACATATCCAACAGAAGGGATAATATCCTCAAATTCAGGCTTTCCCGACGAATATTTGTCCATTTTTTTCTTTATTTCTTTTTCCTTTTTTTCGTAGCTTTTCAGCTTCGACCGATAGGAAAAAGAATTTTCATCGGAGCCGTTCATGACCATATCCGAAAGCTTTATACGCTTTTCCTGCTCAAGCTCTTTATATTCAGCCAAGCTGCTGCGATATTTTGCGTCCATTATGGTTTTGATCATCTCATCGTCGGACATCAGGCTGAGAATTATCCAAAATATCAGCATTATCGTTGAAATAATAAGCAGAATAATATTCATACGAATGCCTCCGTCAGACCTTTATGTCGGTCATTTTCAGTCCGAGGAAATATGCCCCGATGAAGATCCCCACACAAACCGTTGTAAGCAGCCGTCCTGTAAGCGTTGTAAACAGTATCTCAAGGAAGCCTCCGCCGCCCATAGACATTATCAGCACCAGCAGCACGGGCATTACCATAAGCACCGTCATTTCCGACTTAGGCGCTGTAAGTATGGTTTCGATCTCCGATTCGATCTCTATTTTGTCGGAAATTATCTGCTGAGTCTGCCTGATAATATCGGAAAATTTATTGCTCTTGCCCTCTATGACCTCGAATATTGATGCAAAGCTTTTTATATCTTCAACGCCGCTTCGTTCTCCGAAATCCTTGAAAAGAACTCTGAGCTGTATGCCGCTTTTGTTTTTCAGCAGTATGGTTTCAATTTCCCTGAGAATATCAGCCTTTTCGCTGTAGATCATTTTCAGATCCTTGTAGGCAGATTCGAGGCTTTTCAGTTCGTTGTTTCCCGCTCTTGAAGCAACGCTCATGGATTCCAGCATATCACAAAACTGTGCTCTCAGCTGTTTTTTCCGTTTTTTGATGGTAGATTTGGCAAAGCTGCTCTCAAAGAAAGGCGCTACTGCACAGCCCATTATAACCGAAATGACCCAGTTCCTGTAGAAAACATACATAATAACAGCCATTACCGCAGCAAAGACAATATATGCCAGAATATGCTGCCAGAAGGGCATTGCACATTTATTATAATTCACGTCCCTGCTTGTTTGTGTTTTATTTCCTTTAAATAAAGCAAATGACTTTTTATTGTTATCCGAAACCCTAAGCTTAAACATATATTCCACCAAAGCACTTTCCTGTTTTATTTTTCATTCTTGCATGATAATTAATCGAGTAATGACAGCTGTTACTTGACATTAAGATAATCATAAATACCTGCCTGCAAAAATTTTTCGTTGTGTATCAGCTTGTTTTCCGTTCGCTTCAATACCCCTACCACCTTTGTGAGTGAGCTTTCCTCGGATTCGACAAATTTATATATCGGATTGAGTATGATCTTTCCGTCGGTATATCCTACGACCTCGGATATTTCCATGGTCTTTCTTGAAAAATCCCTGAGTCTTGATAAATGGATTATAATATCGACCGCCGACGCTATCTGCTGACGTATGGCTTCAAGCGGCAGTCCGAGAGAACCGCTCAGCACCATTGTTTCCAGTCTGCTCAGCATATCATATGATGAATTGGCATGACCTGTGGAAAGGGAACCGTCATGTCCCGTATTCATTGCCTGCAGCATATCGAGAGCTTCACCGCCTCTGACTTCTCCGACAACGATACGCTCGGGACGCATTCTCAGCGATGATTTTATAAGGTCCCTGATAGTAATTGCACCTATTCCCGCAGAATTTGCATTCTTGGTTTCCAGCCGAACAATGTTGGGAATGTTTTTTATCTGCAGCTCCGCCGAATCCTCTATGGTAATAATACGCTCATGCTTGGGAATAAAATTTGAAAGAGCATTCAAAAAAGTGGTTTTGCCGCAGCCTGTTCCTCCGCATACAAAAATATTATATTTTGCACGAACCAGCTTTTCCAGAAAATCAGCAACTTCTCGTGTTATCGAACCGTAGGTAATAAGCTTTTCAACAGTCATTGCCTCTTCGGGAAAACGTCTTATGGTAACGATAGGACCGTTGAGAGCGACAGGGGGAAGAACAACATTTACACGGGAGCCGTCCGCCAGTCTTGTATCAACTATAGGCTCGCTTTCATCTACCGATCTTCCTGCCATTCTTACAAACTTTGTAATAATATCGACAAGGGTTTCGGTGCTCTCAAACTGTGCGTCAAGCTTTGTGACCCGTCCGTTCTGCTCAACAAAGATATTATCATAACCGTTTATCATTACTTCGGTTATTGTTTTATCATTGATGATCGTTCCTAAAATATCAAGACCTCTGATAGATTCGTAAACGCTTTTTCTGATATTGATCTTATCTTTGAATGTCAGCGAAGCGAGTATCTCATATAATTCCGTATCACTGTACATGGCATCGGACGTTTTTCTTTCAAGCACCGTATCAATAGTTTCCTGAAGCTCTTCGTCCGCAATAGATGTAAGATTCGGCAGATTCTGTATTTCTTTTTTCAGCTCTGCAACAACTCTGCCCTCAACGCTTTTATCGATCAACTTGTTTCACCTCACGCTTAATACATGATGAGTTCTATGTCAAAGGAAAGATTATCTCTGATAGTTTTTATGACCGCTTCATCGGAACAGTCAAGCCTTGGGATATGACCTATCGTTCCGATACCTGCGGCACTCTCCTCGTTTCCCTTTGACATATTAAAAAGCGAGAACATTTTTTCTTTGTACGGACCGAAAACATTTTTCTGACCTGCAAAAAGCGATACCTTGCTGTCGGATATCCTGTCGCCTCTTTCCATGAGAATGATTTTATCCGCAGCGTCCAGAACAGCACGGGAACATATATTCAAAGATGTATTCATATCAATAATGATTAAATCGCATATTTCGGACGATGAAATTATCGAAAGAAGCTTGCTGATATCCTCATCGTTTACTTCATATATATCGAGAAGATTTTCAAATCTGTCAAAATACAAAACATTGTCACTGCTTTTTTTAACAAGGCTCTCGGCTTTCAGAGTTTGATTTATATTTCCGTCGATGGCACCTATAAGCTCGCCTATGCCTTTTCTGCCCTCTATGGGAAACATCAGACTTGACGAATTCATAAATTCAAGATTCATGTACAGAACTCTCATTCCCCTGTCAGCGATCTCAGAAGCGCACGCCAGTGAAACCGCCGTTTTTCCACAGCCGCCCACAGGTGAATAAAATGCCACAATATTTGTTTTCAAGCTGCTGTTTATAACAATAGAATTCGATACTATCTCCGAAAACTGTCCAAGTACAATACTCAGTATCTTTTCCGAGCTCTGATACTTGTTGACGACTTTATAAACATTAAGCATCTCTTTGTAATCATCATTTATAAAATCGCTTTCCGAAAGGATCATAGGTAATTTAACAAGCCTGAAATTTGCACTTCCCGGAAACATATCGGGAGTAAAAAGAACTATATCGTATTTTGAGGAAGTTATCTCCCTTTCAAAAAGCTCCTTTTCCGTAAAAATTGAAATGATCAGATTATCATGTTTTTTCAGTGCGTTATACAGCCGTTCGGCATAATCCTTATCACTGTCGGCAATGATGATTTTCAGCTTCATTGGTTATTCCTCCGCCTTTTGTTTTTCCAACAGTGATTATAACAAAGTGATTTTTTATAGTCAATAATGTTTACAAACATATCATTTTCATTTCTTTCTTATTTGTTTTGTTTTTACCTTATCTCATTTTTATTTTACATTTTTACAATATCTGCAATTTGCAGACCGTGATCCGATAACAAAAGAAACTGTCCGAAAATAAAATGCGTACCGATTTTCGGGTGTTCCTCCAACCTTCAGAGCTATCCCTTGGCATTGCCTGCAAGACACCCTTATATCCTCTTATGCCTTGCTGTCGGAATGAATTTACAAAATGAATGCTATCTGTTTTAATCTCGCAAAACAAAAATTCATAAAGTGTCGCTTTAATTTGCGATATTGATTTAGTATAATGATTTTGTGATCATATACAAAAAACCAATTAAACTGTAGACAAAAAATCTTCACATAATCCATAAGGCTAAGATTATGCTCGATTTTTTGTACAGTTGTTAAATGGTTTTTAGTATTATAATAATTTGTCTTAACCCAAAAATTTGATCCGAATAATCAGTGTGCAAGGAATGAGTAAAAATGATAACATTAAATGATTATCTGTATTCGGGAAATACAGTTATGAAAATACTCCACCAATACACCGCCGACCTTATGAAAAGTGCTAAAGAAAACCATAATTCTATCGACGTTGCCCATTGCAATATTCTTATACAAATAAAAGAAATACTGGAGCATAATGATTTTCTTACATCTCAGTCCCAGCGAATAAAAGAACTATATAAATATATGACCCAGGAATATCCTTTTCTTGCATTCACCTTCAAGGGAAGGATCAAATCTCTTATCAGAGCAGAAGAAAAGATCAACGGGTATATTGTTGAGTTTATTTACGAATATTACTGCAAAAACGGCAAATTTCCCACAGAAGTGGAAATAAAGAACCGTTTGAACTGTTTCCGTGATATTATTGCATACAGGATAGTGATATCCCTTCCGAAATGTCATATAAAGGACGGCGAGAACAGGACTGAATGTGAGCTTAAATATCTCTATGAGATAGCAAACATTCTTCCGTCATTCCTGGAGGAAAGAGGTTTTACGGCAGAGCTTTCCGGAATGGACACAGAAAAATTTTCCCCTCAGATGAACGAGGCTGTGCGTCCTTATTTCAGAGATTATATTGTTAACAGCCGCCCGCAGGGTTATCAGTCGCTTCATATCACTCTTTTTGATAATTTATCAAGATGCTATACAGAGGTTCAGCTGAGAACAAAAGATATGGACGATAATGCCGAGATAGGAAATGCCAATCATTTCGGCTATGAGAAGCGTCAGGAAGCAGACAGGATCAGACAGGAGGAGATACCCTTCGGAGTATGCAGTTATTTTGATGAAGCATACGAAAGAGTCAAGCTGCTCCAGAATATCTGCCTTGAGAAGATCGACGTAAATATGTTTAAGGCAATAGATAATTACCGTGTCAATGACGGCTGCGGTCTGTTCAGAGGACGTCAGATACTTCCTTTTGAGCATTTGTCAAGATTTCAGAATGATCTTATAGATTAAAAATGCTGTCCGGGCGTTTAAATTTCGTCCGGGCAGCATTTATTTTTATGATATCGGTTCACAAAAAAATCTTCGCATGATCCATATACACAAGATCATGCGAAGATTTTTTGTACATTTTTAAATGGTTTTTAGTATTAGAACCTGTCCACATATCAATATTCATGCAAACGTTTTTGCAAAGCAGTCTGAAATATCCTGTGCAGAATCTGCAGCCATACGAAAAACTTTGCCCTTATATGCATTTGTGCAGCATATAGTATCCTTTGTTTCAATATTAAAAGCGTACATCATGCCTGAATGAGTATGACCCTCAAAAAAGCCTGTGCCCGAAAGGTCGGCTTCACTCGGGATCAGCTTCACATTATCAAGAAAAACAAGTCTGCCGTCTATATGAACTGCGGTCCTTGAACGGTAGCTTTTAAAAGCAAAATATTCATCCATTGCAGTTCTGCCGCAGGAGAAAATATCCTGCATGATAAATTCGGCTTTGCTTCCGAGAAATACATCCGTCCTGCTGTGAAAGATACTTTCTTCAAAAGGTATGACGGGCTGCGGAAAATATATGAGTTTTCCGCCGTTTTCAACGGATATTTTTACACACTGAGATGCGCCGCCTTTCTCTCCCGATTTGAATATTTTTGTAAATGACTGCCCTGTAAATCTCAGAGAAGCCCCTTTTTTTACAATGATCTCAATATCGTAAAAATCACCGTCAAGCATTCCCGCACTTGCTGTCATCATCATGATCTCGGTGTGATCTGTACGGTAAAATGGTTTTGCGATTTTTATGGGAGATGAGAAACAGCTGTCGGTTATGACAGTCCTGCCGCCTTTGTTTTCGGCGCAGATATATAGCCTGCTCATTTCAGATCCTCAAACAGAACATTTTTCTTTATCCACGAAATAACCGCATCAACGCCGTCAAGTGACATTAAATTTGTGAAGAGAAAAGGTCTGCCATTTCTCATTTTTTCCGAATCATTAGCCATTACCTCAAGACTTGCACCTACAAGGGGGGCAAGGTCTGTTTTGTTTATCACAAGCAGATCGGAGCGTGTGACTCCGGGACCGCCTTTCCTTGGTATCTTTTCTCCCTGAGCAACATCTATAACATAAATAGTTGCGTCCGCAAGGTCGGGGGAAAAGGTTGCTGACAGATTATCCCCTCCGCTCTCAATAAAAATGATCTGTACATCGGGGAATTTTTCCGCCATTTCCTCAACAGCTTCAAGGTTCATGGAGCAGTCCTCCCTGATAGCGGTATGAGGACAGCCGCCTGTTTCAACTCCCACTATTCTTTCGGACGGAAGCTTTGAATTTTTTATAAGAAATTCCGCATCCTCTTTTGTGTAAATATCGTTAGTTACAACACAAATGCTGTATTCCTCAGACATTTTTCTTGTAAGCCGTTCTATGAGCGCAGTTTTTCCCGAGCCTACGGGTCCGCCTACGCCGATTTTTACATATGACATTTCAATATCTCCTTATGAAATATAAATTCGTGAATACAGCTTTTCATGCTCCATTGAGCGCAGATCAAAGCCGAATCCGCTTATTCCAAGCTCATCGGCGGGAACAGAGAGCGCCTTCTCAACTGCCGAGGGTATCAGCTTCATAGCATTATTCAGCGCCGCCTGACCGTCAAGCTGCCTCAGCGGCACAAGCTTTACCGCATGGTTGACCATTGATGAAAGCAGGCTGTAGCAATACATTTGCAGTCCTGTACCGATATCCGTATTCGTATCAGCGATGAAAAGTCCCACAGCAATGCAGTGATGTCCCATACATTCGCCTGACGATATCTTCTCGGCATAACTGCGGAGTATAGGATAATCGCCCAAAGACTGTTCTGCTTTTATAAATCTTGCACACAGCTTTTCACTGCCCTTCCTAAGCTCATAGGGAGATCTGGCGGCTGTGCAGATCTCATCAAGCATTGTCATATCATCACCCACAGCAGCTCTTGCAGCAAAACCCAGATCGTTTGTGGGCAGTGTGTAAATATATGCGGACAGGAATTTTTCAAGGCTGTCCTTATCCTTGACGATCTCTTTCTGTGTATATGTTTCCATGCCGTTTGACAGTGTGAATGTTCCTATGGGAAACAAGCTGTCAAGTGCCTGCATCAGAGAAATAAGTCCTAAATCATTCATGGTGATGCTCATGTGAATGTGTGTGTGCGTGTGCTCTGCATTCGATATATCCCGAAAATTTCTCGTGAGTTTTTGTCACGTCGAAACCAAGCTTTTTCAGATACTCAAAGGTCGGCTCATCATATGGACATTTTACAGTATCATCGGATATGGACAGCGACAGGTGACGGTTTCCAAGCTCAAAGCAAAGACGTCCCATTTCCGTCATGTTGTTTACATTAACGCTTATCAGGTCGCAGGGAGCTATTTCCACAGCAATTATACGGCTGTCATCTTCATAAAGAATATCGCTCTCGTTGAGCGGCGAATCCACCTTTATGCCAATGTTTTCTCCTGCAGATGTGGTCTTGCGGAGAAGCTTTTTGTCACGTTCAAACCAGTCGATGGTAACGGTTTCTACTGTTTTGGAGGTATCTTGAAGCTTGCCGAGAATTTTTTCGACTATCATATTATATCTGTCCTTTTTCAGATAATGCCGCAGAAGAATTTATCTGCGGCATTATATTTTTTTGATTATTTCTTGCTTTTAAGAGCTGTTTTTAAAACCCCCGAGGGATCCTTTACCATTACGGAAACAAGCCATATGACCATTCCGAATGCAGCAGCGGAAAATCCTAAAAATCCGTCGTTTATCATATCGACAGCTTCGGGGAGAAAGTATTCCGCACCCGATTCACCGTACTCTGCGAAAGCGTCAACGAGCCACATGAGCGATGCGCCCCAGTACATGAAGCATAGAAGGCTCACATTCAGCTTTCTCGCTTTTTCGTTTGTATACCATATAACTGTGCTGATTATTGCAGCAAAAACGGTTATCAAAAGTGTCATTATTCCGTACCTCCCATAACAGTATCGGCAGTCTTATCCCTGCGTTTTTCTATGACAGTGCTGACAAGCATCATTCCTGCCCACACCGCTGTCACAAGTACAGCCATTGCAACGCCCGATGTTGCCATTTCATGAAGCATGGCAGCTGTGCTTTCGGGTGAGCTTGCGGCGGTAAGGAATGGAAACCATGGTGTTACCTCGCCGTGCCATACGTGTTCAAATGCAAGGAGAGCAGAGCCTCCCCAGAGCATTTTATTGAGGCTGCCTATTTTTTCCGAAAGATTAAAGGGGAGCTTTTCTCCCGTTTTTTCTTCGTGGTGTTCGATGATCTTCTGTGCAGCGGTAGTGATGATAGCCTCTGCTGCGGGAACTGTAAAACAAGCCATGATAAATTTCCTCCTTTAGAATAAGTAATATCTTTGTGTGAGCGGAAGCTTTTCCGCAGCTTCGCAGGTGATCTCCTCACCGTCAACCGTTACATGATAATTTTCGGGATCGACCTTTATATCTCCCGTCCTGTCATTGAAGCGCATATCCTTTTTGCCGATATTGCGGCAGTTCTTCACCGGAAGAACGATACGCTGCAAGCCGAGCTTGTCCTCGATAGCGTTCTCCTTTGCGGCATTGGATACAAATGTAGCACAGCAGCGTTTCACAGCAAGTCCCTGAGCGCCAAACATTTTTGTGTAAATAACAGGCTGCGGTGTGGGGATCGACGCATTTGCATCACCCATTTTTGAAGCGCAGATAAATCCGCCCTTGATTATCATTTCGGGTTTAACGCCGAACATTGCAGGCTTCCACAGCACAAGATCTGCCATTTTACCTACCTCAACCGAACCGACATATTCCGAGATACCATGTGTAACTGCAGGATTTATTGTATATTTGGAGATATATCTTTTAACTCGGAAATTATCGTTTCTGTCGTTATCCTCAGTCAGAGCACCTCGCTGATCCTTCATTTTTGAAGCAGTCTGCCATGTGCGTGTAATGACCTCGCCCACTCGTCCCATTGCCTGTGAATCGCTTGACATCATACTGAAAATGCCCATATCATGCAGAACATCTTCCGCTGCTATCGTTTCGGGACGAATTCTTGAATCCGCAAAGGCAACATCCTCGGGAACCTTGCTGTCAAGATGGTGGCATACCATAAGCATATCGAGATGCTCGTCAATAGTATTCTTTGTAAACGGCATTGTGGGGTTGGTCGATGACGGCAGGATATTGGGAAATGCAGCTGCCTTAATAATATCGGGAGCGTGTCCTCCGCCTGCGCCCTCGGTGTGATATGTATGAATGACCCTGCCGCCTATGGCATTAAGGGTATCCTCAACAAAGCCACCTTCATTGAGCGTATCGGTATGTATAGAAACCTGAACATCATATTTATCCGCAACACTCAGTGCCTTATCAATGACCGACGGAGTAGAACCCCAATCCTCGTGTATTTTCAGACCGCAGGCACCTGCTTCTATCTGCTCGGAAAGGGTATCGTAATTTGCACTGTTCCCCTTTCCGAGAAAGCCTAAATTCATAGGATATTCTTCCGCTGCCTCGATCATTTTCTCAAGATTATATTTACCCGGAGTACAGGTGGTCGCATTGGTTCCGTCCGAAGGACCTGTTCCTCCTCCGATCATTGTTGTAATCCCCGAATAAAGTGCGGTTTCTATCTGAGTGGGACTTATAAAATGGATATGAGTGTCAATGCCGCCTGCGGTCAGGATAAGTCCCTCTCCTGCGATCGCTTCCGTTCCTGCTCCAAAAACAAGTGAAGGCGTTACTCCGTCCATGATATCGGGATTTCCCGATTTGCCGATGCCGCATATCTTTCCGTCCTTGATACCGATATCGGCCTTGTATATCCCTGTATGATCCACCACAAGAGCAGATGTGATGATAATATCGGGACATTCGCTGTCGGGAACGGTGCAGGACTGACCCATTCCGTCACGAAGAGATTTTCCGCCGCCGAATTTTGCTTCATCGCCATAGACGGTGTAATCTTTTTCCACCTCGATTATCAGAGATGTATCGGCAAGCCTTACCCTGTCCCCTGTTGTGGGTCCGTACATATCGGCATACTGTTTTTTATTCATTGCAAACATTTTTACACCCCCTTAAATCCAAGCTTTTTCGCTTTTTCAAGTGCGGATCTCTTCACGTTTTCATCGTCAAAGCAGCCCTGAGTAAGATCGTTAAGTCCCATGCCTATACGATTTCCGCCGATATCCACAAGCCTTACTCTCTTGCTTTCGCCCGGCTCAAATCTAACGGCAGTTCCCGCAGGAATGTCAAGCCGCTTGCCGAATGCAGCCGCACGGTCAAATTCAAGCATCTTGTTTACTTCAAAGAAATGGAAGTGAGAACCTGTCTGAACGGGACGGTCAGCGGTGTTTGTAACTGTTATCTCAATTGCATTTTTGCCCTCATTTACCATTATCTCTCCATCATCAATGAGCATTTCTCCGGGGATAATATTATTATTCGGGATAATAGGCTCATGTACCGTTACAAGCTTTGTGCCGTCGGGAAATGTGGCTTCAAGCTGTATCTCATGTATCATCTCCGCAACGCCGTCCATAACATCCTCTGCTTTTAACAGTTGTCTGCCTCTGCTCATCAGTTCGGTCACGGAAAATCCGTCACGGGCAAGCTCAAGAAGCTCTGAGGTTATGTACGCCACTGCTTCGGGATAATTGAGCTTCAGACCTCTTTCCTTTCTCTGTTTTGCAAGTTCCCCTGCATAATGAGTCATAAGTCGTTCCTGTTCTCTTGGGGTAAGGTGCATATCGTATCGCTCCTTTTTTATTTGGAATAAAAAAATTTTATGGGAATAAAAAAGCAAAGACGCACACAGAAAAAAGTCCCGTGTGAACGTCCTTGTTCCTTGAAATTTATTATTTGCCGTGATTTCATTATATCACGGCACAGCATTGAATAATACATCAAAAAACAGTAAAAATACGCCAAAAAGAAGAGAATTTTCTATATATTCAAAAAACCGTCATTGACAACAGCTGTTATCTATGGTAAAATTCCGATAAAAAATATGCAGGAATAGGAAAATAAACTTGCAAAAGGAGTGCCGCATGAAGAAGAACCGAAACAGGGTGTTCAGCAGCAGAACACTTTCCGTAATTACCGTACTTATCTTTCTTTGCGTTATGACCATTATGTTTGCAGGGGGCAGATATATGGATATCTGCATTGAAAAGGCAGATAATGCTCGAAGAAACTCAGAAGCATTAAGGGTACTTGGGGAAAAGCTTGCTGATGCCTCCGACTATCTGACAGACGAGGCAAGAAGATATTCCGTTACTGGTGATATTACTCATTTATATAACTATTGGCATGAGGTTTGTTCCTCAAAAACGAGGGACGGCGTTATTGAGGAGCTTTACGCTTACGGTCCTCCGTCAAACGAAAGTGAACTGCTTGAAAAAGCAAAGCAGTATTCGGATATGCTCATAAAAACCGAAACGATATCCATGAAGCTCCGTCTGATATCGGACGGAAAAACTTCCGACGACTATTTTTACAATGAGGAGCTTTTGGTCTATGTCCGTATGGTAGAGGAATGCGAACTTCCGACCGAATATGAGAAAATGTCACGGGAGGAAATGGGCAGAAAAGCGGAAGCTATACTGTACGATGCCTTTTACAACGAATCCAAATCCATGATAATTTCACCCATCAAGGAATTTCAGTCAACCATGGCAGCCCGCCTCAATAAATCGGAGGAAGACGCAGCAAACGGTATCGCCTTTGCATCATATGTACAGGTTATCGGTTCGGTAGTAGTTATAATCCTTGTCGGCGTGATGATAATAGGAATAAATTATTTCTATATCAATCCTATCGAACGCTATTCGGATACTCTTTCGGATTCAAATATAGAAAACAACATATCAAGCGCCGATCTTTCGGGAGTTCGTGTAGTACCGGGCGGCTCCGCAGAGCTGTACCGCTTCGGAGAGGTGTTCAATCATTTGTCACTGGTGCTGTATAAGGAACTGAAAATAAGGGCGCAGGCAGAGGAGGATATGCGTATTGCAAAGGAACAGGCAGACAACGCAAACGAAGCCAAGACGCAGTTTTTTGCTCAGATGAGCCACGAGCTTCGCACACCTTTAAATGCTGTGACGGGATATCTTTATCTTCTGGAAAAAACCGATCTTAATGATGAACAGAAAAAGCTTACACACGGTATTGGGATCGCCTCGGATAATCTGCTTGGACTTATAAACAACGTGCTTGATTTTTCAAAGATAGAATCGGGCAATATGACTTTTGAAAACGTGTCCTTTGATCTCTGTGAGCTTCTTAACGAAGTTTACGAAATGATGGAGCAGGCGGCTAAAAACAAGGGTATAGGTCTTGAAATGAACATCTCCGAAAATATACCCGAGGTCGTTTCCGGTGATCCGCTGCGGCTCAGACAAGTGCTTATAAATCTTGTGGGTAATGCCGTCAAATTCACCGAAAAAGGAAATGTCATCATATCCGCAGTATATATGGGTATGAACAGTGAACGATATGTGGTGGAATTCGGTATCCGTGACAGCGGTATCGGAATAAAAAAGGAGGATATCGGAAAAATTTTCTCTCCCTTTATCCAATCCGATGAAGGGGTTACAAGAAAATACGGCGGCACAGGACTGGGGCTTCCCATTGCCGATATGATAGTGAAAGGAATGAGCAGAGGTAAATATCATATTATCGTTTCATCGGAGAAAGGGATAGGCTCATATTTCAGGTTCAAAACGGAATTTGAAAAAGGTGCTGTTGTAAAAGCAGGCAGCAGCGCAGATATGTATGATATTCCGCAAAAGGATAATAAGATACTTCTTGTGGACGATAACATTGTAAATCTTGATATTGAACGGGAGATCCTAAGCTCCTTCGGACTGAATGTCATAACCGCACAAGACGGAAATGAAGCGCTTCGCTTGGTTTCCGCCGATACGCCCGACCTTATCCTTCTCGATCTCCATATGCCGGGAATGGACGGATACGAAACTGCCGAAAAGATCAGAGAGGGCGGAAGCAGCGTTCCCATAATCGCTCTGACCGCAGATGTGGTTTCAGGCACACGTGAAAAAATAATTGCGTCGGGAATGGACGGATATCTTACAAAGCCATTTAAAGCTGAAAAGCTTCAGAGTGTAATTTACAAATATCTCGGACATGATATTCCCGATGAAACAGCAGATGTGCTTGACCGCAACACCTTCTTTTCAATAGAAGAGGCTTTGAAAAATCTTGGAGGAAAAAGCGAGCTGCTGTACAGGGTCATAAAAAAATTTATGATAAATGAGGGAAACAGCGATAAATATGCGGAAGTACATATTAAAAAAGGAAGATTCGATATTGCAAAGAATATCCTGCATGATATAAAAGGCATGGCGGGAAATATGTGCTGTTACAGGCTGTGTGCCGCAGCGGAAAAGCTGCACGGTGAGCTTATGAACGGCAAATTCGATTCCCTTGAGGATTTTAAATTCGTATGGGACAATACGGTAAAAGAGCTGGATAAATACATCTCCGCATATGAGGAGAGAAACAGCGATAATCCGACAGACATGTCATACGATAAGGTGAAGGATGAATTTCTGAAGCTGTGTTCCGAATATGATATCAGTGCCTCTGACTGGTTTGAAAAATACAGCGAGGTGTTCCGCAGAAATATAGATAACAAGAGCTTTGAAAGCATCTGCGAAGCGGTCAGCAAATATGATTTTGAAAGTGCTGCTGCACTCTGTGAAAGGACGGGGAAAAATGTATAAGATACTTATAGTTGAAGATGACTCTGCACTCAGATTTATATACTCAAAGAAAAAGGTATGGAGCGACTGCGGTTTCTGCATAGAGGATCAGGCGTCTAACGGAAAGGCTGCTCTTGAGCTTATGGAAAAAAAGCAGTACGATCTTATCCTTACGGATATACAGATGTCCTTTATCGACGGCATAGAGCTGCTTCGTGAGATACGTTCCAAAGGGATCCAAAGCGAAGTGGTGCTCGTAAGCTCCTATGATGAATTTGAATATGCACGTCAGGGACTTGTTTACGGAGCAACAGACTACATATTAAAGCCTGCCGAGGATAATAAGCTCAGGGAAATGCTTCTTCGGGTAAAGGAGAAGCTTGATTCAAAAAAAGTCATATCAAAGGAGGTCATAGCAGCCGCCGAACAGCTTGGCATAACCGTTTCCGAGGAAGGAATGGTTTATAACATCTGCCGATATTTTTCGGATAATTCCGACAGACTTATCACCCTTGAAGAAATGTCGGAAGCCTTCGGATTCAGCAAGGATTATTTCGGAAAGCTTTTTAAAAGTCATATGGGAACAAGCTTCAACAGCTTTTATTCGGCTGTGAAGATAGAAAAAGCAAAGACACTTCTGAAAACAGGCAACTATAAAAACTATGAAATAAGCGATATGCTGGGCTATTCAACGGTGGATTATTTTTCAAAAATATTCAAGGAGATAACGGGAGAAACACCTACTCAATACAAAGCCAAAAATGAATAATTTGATCAATGCACTTTCTTTGAAATAACTTTTTTGCTGCTTTTTGCAGTATTTTGTCTGATTATTCGGGTGTAAATGCAGGATTTTATATGTTATAATCATATCATCAAATGAAAACCGCAAGGCTCTCATAGAAAGGTGTGGTTATAATGGATAATTACGTTATAACG
Source organism: Huintestinicola sp. (assembly GCA_051882475.1). Lineage (GTDB taxonomy): Bacteria > Bacillota > Clostridia > Oscillospirales > Ruminococcaceae > Huintestinicola. The sequence continues at coordinate 34,596 of JBJERW010000059.1, forward strand.
ATCGCAAGAGGCTTCGGAAGCGGCGGAAAACAGATAGGTCTTGATCTTTCAAAAAGGCTTGGTATCCCCTGTTACGAAAGCCAGATACTGGCAATGGCATCAAATTACAGCGGAATAAATAAGGATCTTTTTTTTCAGGTGGACGAAAAGCTGAAAGGATATCATCTTATCAAGCGGCTTATGAAAGCAAACAACAAGGACGAGATAGTCGAGCCGACAGAACGGAGCTTTACATCCGATGTTAATCTTTACAACATTCAGGCGAAGATCATTCGGGAGCTTGGAAAAAATCAGTCCTGTATTATCATCGGAAAATGCGCAAATCATCTTCTTCGTGATTATGACAATGTGGTCAGCGTATATATCGAAGCGCCCCGTGCGTACTGTGTCAGATCCGTTATAGAAAAGCTGGGCGTTACAGAGGAAGAAGCGCATAATATGATATATCAGACCGATAAATACCGTGCAGATTATTACAAGTACTACACGGGCGGCGATACATGGACAAATCCCGTGCTTTATGATATGACCCTTAACAGCGCTCGTATAGGCAGAGATAAATGTGCGGAGCTTATTATTGAGTATCTCAAGATAAAGCTTGGCGATGATATCATTGAAAAAAAAGGCACCGAGGAAAACGAAAAGGCTCTTCGTCAGATGGGTATTATTTGATATACATATTGCTTACCGACAATGAGGTCGTTTATGGGATACCATAAACGACCTTTAACTTTATAGTAATAATACTAATCTTTAACCAACCTATAGACAAATCCGTCAGCTATAACGAAGTCACTCGTCGTCAAGCTCCCTTGCCGGTGTCAAGCTTCGCTTGACATATCGCCTGCGGTCGCTTTCCTAGATTGACTTCGTTCTATCTGCCACCTTTGTCTATAGAACGGTCAAAGATTAGTATAAAATGGAGGAATGATTTTATGAAAAAGGTTAAACTCTCAAAGGTCACAGCTTTGGCAGCGGCGGCTGCAATGATGATGTCACTTTCAGCCTGCGGAGGGGCTTCCGAAGGCGGCAGCACTTCTTCCGAAGGCACAACAGCAGCTGCGAAGTCGGACAGTGAAACGGTCAAGGTAGGTCTTCTCCACTCACTGACAGGCTCAATGGCAATAAGCGAAAAAGCAGTAAGCGATGCGGAAAAGCTTGCAATTTCCGAGATAAATGCAGCAGGCGGCGTGCTTGGAAAGCAGATCGAATATGTTGAGGAGGACGGTGCTTCCGAACCTTCCACATTTGCTACAAAGGCAGAAAAGCTCATCGACAGCGAAAAGGTCGCAACAATATTCGGCTGCTGGACTTCCTCTTCCAGAAAGGCTGTAAAGCCTATAGTAGAGGATTACAATTCACTTCTCTGGTATCCTGTTCAGTATGAGGGCATGGAAGCGTCCTCAAACATCGTATACACAGGAGCCGCTCCCAATCAGCAGATCGTTCCCGCTATTGAATATCTCATCGACAATGGCTACAAGAAGTTCTTCCTTCTCGGCTCGGACTATGTATTCCCCAGAACAGCAAACATGATAATCAATGCTCAGGTCAAGGCGGCAGGTCTGGAGGTAGTCGGCGAAGAATACGCAGATATGGACCAGACAGATTTTGCGGCTATCATATCCAAGATAGAAGCTGCGCAGCCCGATGTTATCGTAAATACTCTTAACGGAACGGGCAACGTTTCCTTCTTCAAGCAGATGTCCGAAAAGAATTACACAAGCAGCGA
>JBJERW010000060.1:0-2116 GCA_051882475.1 Huintestinicola sp.
AAGAAGGCTGTTTCCGAAATGGCTGACGGCGATATTGTTGTTCTCGAAAACACAAGATTCAGAGGCGCAGACGAAACAAAGAACGGCGAAAACCTTTCCAAGGAGCTTGCAGAGCTCGTTGACGGCGAAGTTTTCGTAATGGACGCTTTCGGTTCCGCTCACAGAGCTCACGCTTCCACAGCAGGCGTTACAAAGTTTGTTAAGGAAACTGCAGTAGGTTACCTCATGCAGAAGGAGATCCAGTTCCTCGGCAATGCCGTTGAAGAGCCTGTTCGTCCCTTCGTTGCAATTCTCGGCGGCGCAAAGGTAGCTGATAAGCTCAACGTTATCTCCAACCTCCTCGAAAAGTGTGATACACTTATCATCGGCGGCGGTATGGCATATACATTCCTCAAGGCTAAGGGATATGAAGTAGGTACTTCTCTCGTTGACGACGAGAAGATCGACTACTGCAAGGAAATGATGGCAAAGGCTGAAAAGCTCGGCAAGAAGCTCCTTCTTCCCGTTGATACAGCTGTTGCAGCTTCCTTCCCCGATCCTATCGACGCAGAGATCGCTATTGAAAACATTGATTCCGACAAGATCCCCGCTGACAAGATGGGTCTTGATATCGGCGTAAAGACACAGGCTCTCTTCGCAGAGGCTGTAAAGTCCGCAAAGACTGTTGTTTGGAACGGTCCTATGGGCGTTTTTGAAAACCCTGTTCTTGCAAAGGGAACTATCGCTGTAGCAAAGGCTCTTGCAGAAACCGATGCAACCACGATCATCGGCGGCGGCGATTCCGCAGCTGCTGTTATCCAGCTCGGCTTTGCAGATAAGATGTCCCACATCTCCACAGGCGGCGGAGCTTCTCTTGAATATCTTGAGGGCAAGGTTCTCCCCGGCGTGGCAGTAATCGCTGAAAAGTAATCCGACGGCGGAACGAAGCTGATACAGTTTCGTTCCGCTTTTTGGTTTTCCTGCATAAATTTCAAAAAAACGTTGCAAAATTGCGAAAAATGAAATATAATATAAGCATATGTATTTGCAGAGCAGTTTTTGATGACTGCACAATTTCAATCTACCGGGAATGGAGCTTATTATTATGATGCTTGAAAACGAGAAAATCGACATTATCAATGACTGCGATCTGTCCTATGCAAATGTGACGGACTGCGATATGAGCAGCATCAACATTACCGACTGTAACCTTACCGAGGTCACGGTAAACGGCTGCAATCTGATATCCGCCGATATGGATAATGTTCTCCTTGAGGACGTGAGCCTTAAAAACTGCAATCTATCGGGTGCGGATATATGCGAAACGGGCATGACAAAAGCAAAGATGAGAAACACCGATTTCAGCCGCAGCAGATTTGACAGCGTTTCCTTTGAGGAAAGCAAGTTCTGCGATTCGGGACTGAGATCTGCATACTTTGAAAATTGCGACTTCAGCGGAGCGTCCCTTGTTTCCTGCAATATGGAGGGAATGACCATCGACGGAATATCCGTTCAGGAGCTGTTGAAAAAATATTACGAATGATAAGAATATTTGCAGTATTAATGCATAATAATCCAATACTTAACAGCAAGTTCATAATTATGTGATATAATAAATCCATATGTGATAAATTTGTGCTCAAAGATCTGTAACAGGATCGGGGACACACCCAATTATAAATTTAAAGGAGTAAATCAACATGAACAAGTCACTCAGAAAAGCAATTATCGCAGGCAACTGGAAGATGAACAAGACCCGTCCCGAGGCTAAGGAGCTTCTTGAAGCTATCAAGCCTCTCGTTGCAAATGCAGAGGGCAAGGTCGAGGTCATCGCATGCGTTCCCTTCACAAACCTTGAAACAGCTATCAATACAACAGCAGGCTCCAACGTTAAGATCGGTGCGGAAAACGTTCACTTTGAAAAGAGCGGCGCTTTCACAGGAGAGATCTCCGCTGATATGCTCGTTGAAGTCGGCGCTGAATACGTTGTAGTAGGTCATTCCGAAAGACGTCAGTACTTTGGTGAAACAGACGAAACAGTTAACAAGAGAACAAAGGCTGCCCTTGCAGCAGGTCTTAAGCCTATCGTATGCGTAGGCGAGCTTCTCTGGGAGCGTGAGTGCGGAATCACAGAGGA
>JBJERW010000061.1:0-36308 GCA_051882475.1 Huintestinicola sp.
CCCCTTGACCCCTGCAAGCCTTTGGAAAAGGCTTGAGCGAAACTTTTGCTCCGATGAGTAACTACAACTTGTTTTGTTTTAATAGTTGTTCGACAAACTGAGCCTTATTATGTTTTAAACAGCATAATAAGGCTCATTTAAATTATTCTTCGGTTATTTCCGTGATCTCCGTTTCCTCTTCGCTTTCGGAAAGCTCCTCGTCCTCATATTCCTCCTCGACCATTACTCCCTCACCCGTCATGGTAGCCTTGGGGTGGTCGATGTACTTTGTTCTGCCGCAGGCGGTAAGAGTGAGAAGCGCCGTCATAAGAACTGCGGAAAGTATTACCTTCGCCAAAACAGGTTTCATAAAATTTTTCCTTTCAGAATTATTCAAAATAAACGCTGTACCACTGCAGGAAGATGAAAACAGTCCATATCTTTCTGCTGTTGTCATATTTTTCCGCCCTGTGATCGTCAAGGAGCTTTACAAGCATATCCGTGTTGAAGAATTTTTCTGCGCTTGCCGAGGTAAATGCGTCCTTTACGATGTTGTAGTATTTATCCTCTCTCAGCCATACTCTGATAGGAACGGGGAAGCCAAGCTTTTTCTTGTTGGCTGTCTTTTCGGGAGCTGCGCCGAGAGCGGCTTTTCTCATGGCAAGCTTTGTGTTTTCGGTGCTTACACGGTACTTTGCGGGTATCTGCTCCGCAAGAGCCATGACCTCCTTGTCAAGGAAGGGCACACGCAGCTCAAGAGAGTTTGCCATGGACATTTTATCCGCCTTCAGCAGGATATCTCCCGTCATCCACAGGTGCAGGTCAAGATACTGCATTTTTGTTATAGGGTCCTTATCCTTAACCTTGTCATAGAAGGGCATTGTTATGGCGGTGGGGTCGGGAGCGTCCGTCTTTATTTTAAGCAGAGCCTTTCTTTCCTTTGGGGTGAACATATATGCGTTTCCGATAAATCTTTCTTCAAGATCCTTGCCGTTTCTTACAAGGAAGTTCACGCCCCTCTTTGCAGGAAGCTTTTCGGCAACGGAGCCGATTCCCTTTCTGATGAATTTAGGCAGGGATTTGTACGCATGAGAGCCGAGAGGTTCTTTGTAAACATTGTAGCCGCCGAATATCTCGTCTGCGCCCTCGCCCGAAAGGACTACCTTCACATATTCCGAAGCCTTGTTGCAGACAAAATAGAGAGCGATGCAGGAAGGGTCTGCCAGCGGTTCGTCCATGTGGTACTGTATCTTTTTGATATTGTCCCAATATTCTTCGGGGGTGATGACCTTGCTGATGTTTTCCTTGCCGATATATTTGGAAAATTCCTTTGCCCAGCCTATCTCGTTGTACTTTTCGTCCTCGCCGAAGCCTACCGTAAAGGTCTTGTCAACGTTTGCCACGGAAGCGACATAGCTTGAATCAACTCCGCTTGAAAGGAAGCTGCCGACCTCAACGTCGGCTATCTTGTGCGCTTCAACGGAATTTTTGAAGGTATCGGATATTCTCCTTACCCATTCGTCCATGTCGGGACCCTCGTCAGCGTTGAAATGAACGTCCCAGTAGCGCTTGGTTTCAAGCTTGCCGTCCTTCCAGCGGAAGAAGTGAGCAGGGGGGAGCTTGAATACGTTCTTGAAGAAGGTTTCGTTTGTGGGGGAGTACTGGAATGTGAGATAGTTTTCCAGAGCGGCGGTGTTAAGCTCCTTGACGAATTTCGGGTGAACAAGGAACGCCTTTATTTCCGAGCCGAACATGAACGTGTCGCCCATGAGAGCATAGTAAACCGGCTTTATGCCGAAAAAGTCCCTTGCGCCGAAAAGCTCCTTTGTGTTTTTGTCCCAGATGACGAAAGCGAACATTCCTCTGAGCTTGTCGAGAAGCTTTTCGCCGTATTCCTCATAGCCGTGGAGCAGTACCTCCGAGTCGGTGTTGGTGGTGAAAACATGACCCTTTTCGATAAGCTCCTTGCGGATATCCTTGTAGTTGTATATCTCGCCGTTAAAGAACAGCAGCTTTGATTTATTCTCGTTGAAGATAGGCTGATCTCCCGTTGAGGATATGTCGATGATGCTCAGTCTGCGAAAGCCCATGGCAATTGATTCGTCAATGTAGCTGCCTCCCGAATCGGGTCCACGGTGTCTTATTTTGTCCATCATATCGTTAAGGACTCTGTTTGAATTTTCTATGGTATTTGTAAAGCCAACAAATCCGCACATAATGATCTTTTCCTCCGCTCTGAAAGTAATATATAAATTATACCTTATAAAGTTTATTTTGGCAATGTGTATTTTTATGAAAAAATTCGGATATAAGCATATAAGTTAGGTTATTTTTCCTCTGATGAGCGAAGCTTTATCAGCTCGTCATAATTGCGGTAGAAGGAGTAATACGCCCCCACAAAATGCTGAACGTCGTCTATCCTTATGCGGTAACCGTCGTGACGTATAAAAAAGCTGCCAAGTATCTTGTCGGGGTATTTCATGTACATGGCGTATTCGGGATAAAAATATCCGTTGAGCATATAATCCGCACGGTGAAAAATGGTGTCCGCAAGCTTCTTTGCGTCTTCAAGGGAGGAGTATTCGGCGTCGGTGCCGTCCCTTTTCAGCCGCAGCCATGTTTCAAAGGTAACTCCCAGCAGCTCAAGATAGGTGTGATAGGTGGTGTCCTGATTGTATATCTTGTTAAGATTGAGTGCGGCATTTCTCATGGCGAAATCGTAATATTTCTTTTCGGGAACGTATTTTGTAAATTCGTTGAGAGCGTAGGCTGCCCAGTGGTCACGGTACTTTTCGTATTTTTCCCTTATGAACATATCAATGGAGCGCCTTGCCGCAGAGAGCCATTTTTCGTCCTTTGTAAGCCCGTATAGCCGCATAAGGGCAAAAACCGCCTCGCCGTCATAATATACCGTCCTGAACCGCTCCTTCACCGCAAGAGTGAGGTAGTCAAGGACATGGGTAAATTTTCCCGTGGCGGAGTCGTGAAGCTGCAATATCCCGTTTCCAAGCTCAATGCACAGCTTTTTGTAGCGGTCGTTCCCGAAAGCGTCCATGTATTCGGTCAGGGCAATTATCGCCATGGCGTTGCCGCCGAGCTTTATTTCATTTGCCTGACGGTCGATGAGGAAAACGGTGTTTATCTCTTCGGGAGGAAGATCGTAGCGGTTTGCCATATTCTTTATCATAAAGCCTATCGCACTTGTTATAAGGTCTTTAAGCTCCGTGTCCCCCGTCAGCCTGTATCTGCATATAATGCTCCATATGGTGCTTGCGTGCCTTAGGATATTATACCCCGGAATGACCTTGTGATAGGTGGGATATATGCCGTAATCAAAGGCTCCCACGGGATATATCTGACGGGTCAGATAGTCGGTGGCAGTTGTTATTACTTCAAGCGCCTTTTCCTTTGTAACGTCACCCGTTATCCTTCTGCCGCAGTTGTTGCCGCTGCCGTAAAGCTCAAAGACGTCCCCCTTTTCATCGCAGAAAAAGCTGACGGTATCGTATATTATCACCTTTTCGGGCAGATTCATCATAACGGGCATGCTGTTTTTTTGCAGATAGCTGTTTACGACCTTCAGCTCAATGTCATGCTTTTTGTAGGATATGACCTTGTTGCCGTTTATCTCCGCTTCGCACAAGGGGCGCTCCCAGCTTTCGTCAAAGCATATTCCCTTGCGGAAAAACTCGTTCCGTGAGCGTATGACCCTGCTTTTCAGCTCTGCCATGGTTATGACCTCGGCATTGTCGGTCAGATCGACCTTTATCCACTTGGGTTCTATGCCGTTTGTGTTGACATATCTGGCGGCTTTTTTTGCAGCCTCGTCAAACGCCTTTTCGGGGGAGGAAGCGGAAGCTCTCAGCACCGCCGCTCTGCTTTCTCCGCCGCAGACAGAAATGAAAGCTGCGCCCTTGCCGCTGAAAAATCTGCTTTTTGAGAAAAGCTTATCACGGATAAGCTGCGTTTTGGCGCTGAATCTGTCGGAATATATGCTCATTCTGAAACCGCCTTTCGGTGAGGTTTTTTATATCAATTATAATAACACATATGCATAAAAATAGCAAGGGATATATTTCCCACACTGCACCGTTCTTTATTGACATAATTAAAATATATGTTATAATTATAACAGTATTTTTAATGAAAGGAACGGAGGATCATAATGAAAACAGATTTTGACTACATTTGGACAGACAAAAAAAGGACGCTGTTCGGTCTGCCGCTGTCATTTACGAGATATTTCCTTACCGAAAAGAAATTCATCACCCGAAAAGGCTTTTTCAATATCGAGGAGGACGAATTTGACCTCTACCGTGTTACCGACAAAAAGCTTGTCCTGCCCTTCGGTCAGAGGATATTCGGCTGCGGCACGGTAGTTATCAACGTCAAGGACGTGGACACCCCCGTTAAGGAGGTGCGCTCGGTCAAAGCTCCCAGAAAGCTTATGAACATGATCGATGAGCAGGTCGAAAAAATGAGGGACGAATACAATATCCGAGGCAGAGATATGATAAGCGGCGGTATGCCTCATCATGAGGGCTTCGACTTCGGAGAATGCCCCGAATGTGACTCCGACGGTGATAACGATGCTTGATTTTATAACCGAGCACCAAAACTGCTGGGATTTTCTGCGCAAGACCGACCTGCCTGTTTTTATCTACGGCATGGGTGACGGAGCTGAAAAGATACTCCGTGTTTTTGAGGAATATTCCATTCCAACGGCAGGTTTTTTCGCAAGCGACGAGTTTGTCAGAGGACACTGCTTCAAAGGTCATCTTGTTCACAGCCTGTCGCAGATAGAAAGTCTTATTGACGATTTTATAATCGTCCTTGCCTTCGGCGCAGGCTACGAGAGCCTTTACAACAGGATAATGGAAATGGCGGAAAGGCATATCCTTCTTGCACCCGATGTTCCCGTTGTGGGGGACGGTCTTTTTACATATGAATACTGCATGGAGAACGCCGAAAAAATTCAGCGTGTCTACGATCTCCTTGCAGACGAGCGCTCACGGAGCACCTTTGCGGACGTCATAAATTTCCGTATCAGCGGAAAAATAGAATATCTTCACCGCTGCACCACGGATAAACGGGAAGTTTTTGACAATATCCTGCGTTTTTCCGACAGTGAGGAATATATCGACATGGGTGCATACAACGGCGACACTGTGCAGGAATTCATCGGGGAAACGGGAGGAAAATACAGCCGTATTTTTGCGCTTGAGCCTGATTCGAGAAATTTCCGCAAGCTTACGAAAAATACCGAGGGAGCGGAGCGGATAAACCTTTTCAATGCTGCGGCATGGAACGAGGACACGGTTTTATCCTTTTCCGACCGTTCGGGGAGAAACTCAAGGCTCTCCGAAGGAGGTCCGAAGCTCAGGCAGACAGCCGCTCTCAGGGGCGACAGCCTTACCGACCGGGCAACATATATCAAAATGGACGTGGAAGGCTCCGAGAGAGAGGCTATCGAGGGCTGCCGTCAGTCCATAAAAAACGGTGCAAAGCTAAACTGTGCCCTCTACCACAGGACAGACGATATTTTTGAGCTGCCCCTAATGATACACGATATCAACCCCGAACTGAAGCTGTTTATAAGGCATCATCTGTATATCCCTGCGTGGGATACCAACCTTTACTGCATATAATACTAATTCCAAACCAACCTATAGACAAATCCTCGGATATAATAATCCAATTCTGCGTCAAGCTCCCTTGCCAGGCGACAGCCTGCCTGCGGTCGCTTTCCTTGACTTGGATCATTCTATCTGTCGGCTTTGTCTATAGAACGTTTTGGAATTAGTATAAAAGTGTATTTCACAGAAATACAACTGTGTACAAAGTGAAAACAAATTGACTGAGTTTTTTTAAACACTTGCAAAATCGAAAAAAATGTTGTATAATAAATTTTCGGAAAAGGCGTTTATCAGGGAAGCGCTTTCGGGCAGCCTGTTTATGGTGCGGTTCTGCCTTTTTAAACGGAAGATTGAAAGGAAGTTTTTGTAATGTCATTAAAGGAAATGTCTAAGGCGGAGCTTACCGCTTTTCGTGACGAAGCAAGAAAGCAGTATGAGGATTTCAAGGCAAAGGGATTAAAGCTCGATATGTCAAGAGGAAAGCCCTGCAAGGAGCAGCTTGATATGAGCATGGGTATCCTCGATGTTTTCAACAGCAGCTCGTCCCTCGTTGACGAGGACGGCGTTGACGTTCGCAACTACGGTTTCCTCACGGGTATTTCCGAGGCAAAGAAGCTGTTTGCGGAGCTGCTCGGCGTTGACCCCTCAATGGTCATTGTAGGCGGAAATTCAAGCCTTACTCTTATGTACGACTCCGTTGCAAGAGCAATGCAGTTCGGCGTTTACGGCAGCTCAAAGCCGTGGGGCAAGTGCGAAAAGGTGAAGTTCCTTTGTCCCGTGCCCGGCTATGACAGACATTTCGGCATTACCGAAACCTTCGGAGTTGAAATGATAAATGTTCCCATGTCGGCGGAAGGCCCCGATATGGATATGGTTGAAAAGCTTGTATCCGAAGACCCTGCCATAAAGGGAATCTGGTGCGTTCCGCAGTATTCAAACCCCGACGGATATACCTATTCCGACGAAACGGTAAGAAGATTTGCGGCGCTTAAGCCTGCGGCTGAGGATTTCAGAATATTCTGGGATAACGCATACTGCGTGCACCACCTCTGCGACGACCACGACAACGTGCTCAATATTTTTGACGAAGCTAAAAAGTGCGGCAGCGAGGATATGATATTCGAGTTCGCTTCCACATCAAAGATAACCTTCCCCGGCGCTGGCGTTGCTGTAATGATATGCTCCGAGAACAACGTTAAGCAGATATCCAAGCTCCTCGGCATGCAGAACATCAGCTACGATAAGGTAAATCAGCTCAGACACGTTCGTTATTTTAAGAACGCCGACGGCATTAAAGCTCACATGAAAAAGCATCAGGAGATACTTGCTCCCAAGTTCTCCATGGTGGTCGATATGCTTGAAGAGTCCATGAAGGGACTTGATATCCTTACATGGAACAGCCCCAAGGGCGGATATTTCGTTTCCGTAAACACCCTTGACGGCTGTGCTAAGGAGGTTGTAAGGCTCTGCAAGGAGGGCGGCGTTGTGCTTACGGGCGCAGGCGCTACATACCCTTACAAGAACGACCCCGACGACAAGAATATCAGACTTTCGCCCTCTTATCCCTCGGTGGAAGATCTTCGCATGGCGATGGAACTTTTCTGCATAAGCGTAAAGCTTGCTTCTGCCGAAAAACTGCTGGCTGAATAATTCCGAGTAATATTTTCATGAAATAATGAAGCCTCCCCAAGCATATAATGTTTACAGCATATGTTTGGGGAGGATTTTTTATGTCAAGATACGGTCTGAAAAAGTATTGCGGTGCGGCGGCAGCGGTCGCTGCGGTGACAGTTGCCATTTCCGCAGGGATACTGCTCTGCCGTGAGTGCCGAAGCGAATATGCAATGGCTTTGGATAAGACAGCCGAGCTCCCTGTGCTGATGTATCACAGCATATTAAAGGACCCTTCAAGAACGGGGGAATATGTCATCACTCCCGACGAGTTTGAAAAGGATATGGCATATCTTTCGGAACATGGCTACACCGCCGTTACATCGGCGGAGATAATCGCCTTTACCGACATCGGCGAGCCATTGCCCGAAAAGCCTGTGCTCATCACCTTTGACGACGGTCACCTGAACAACCTTACCTATGCCCTGCCAATAATGGAAAAATATGATATGCGGGGCGAGGTCAATATCGTGGGAGCCTATACCGAGCAGTCGGTCATATATGACGACCACAACCCGTATTACGCTTACCTTACGTGGGAGGAGATATCCGAGCTTGCCGCAAGCGGACGAATGGAGATAGGCTGCCATACCTATGATATGCACAGTCTTTCGGGCAGAAAAGGCTGCGCAAAAAGGTCGTGGGAAACCGCCGAGGAATACACGGCGGCATTCTCCGAGGATATTGACAGGGTAACTGTGCTGCTTGGGGAGCAGTGCGGCATAAGACCGCTGATATTTGCATACCCTTACGGATATATGTCCGAGGAAAGCTATGATATCCTCCGTAACAAAGGGTATCGAATCCTGCTGACCTGCACCGAAAAAACAAATATGCTGACCTGCAGCAAAGAAGGTGAAGGGGAGCTTATTTTTCTTGACAGATACAACCGTTCGGGACTTATGTCCTGCAGCGAATTCATGAGCAGATACGGCTTGTAGCAGAAACTTCCTGTGATTATTCCCAATAAAATTTTTGTGAAATTTTCCGAAAACACTTGACATGACTATACTAAAAGGGTATAATATAATTGTGCTTGAAACAGTTAGTAAAGGCACTGAAACTTATAATATAGTTTATAAAAAATTCAAATACATGGAGGAATTAAAAATGAAAAAATTTGTTTGTTCTATCTGCGGCTATGTTTATGAAGGCGACGCTGCTCCCGAAAAATGTCCTCAGTGCAACGCTCCCGCTTCCAAGTTCAATGAGGTAAAGGAAAAGGCAGGTCTTAGCTGGGCTTGCGAGCATATCGTAGGCATTGCCAAGGACGTTGAGGACAAGGAGATCGTTGAGGGTCTTAACCAGAACTTCATCGGCGAATGCACAGAGGTTGGTATGTATCTTGCTATGTCCAGAGTAGCCGACAGAGAGGGCTATCCTGAGGTTGCCGAAGCTTACAAGAGAATTGCTTACGAAGAGGCAGAGCACGCAGCTAAGTTTGCAGAGCTTCTCGGCGATGTTGTAACTCCTTCCACAAAGAAGAACCTTGAGATGAGAGTTATGGCTGAAAACGGCGCAACACAGGGCAAGTTCGACCTTGCTTCCAAGGCTAAGAAGCTCAACCTTGACGCTATCCACGATACAGTTCATGAAATGGCTAAGGACGAGGCTCGTCACGGCTGCGCATTCCAGGGACTTCTCAACAGATATTTCGGTGAATAATCACAGCTTTTACATTTGAGATTCAAAAGCTCCGTTCCGTTTGGTGCGGAGCTTTTTTTATGTCCGTTTTTTATCCGAGTGACCCGATATAATCCGCAAAGCTGCTCTCGCAGGGGCTGAGCTTTCTGCCCTTTACCCAGACCAGCATGATACGTGAGCTAAGCTCGCTGTCGGTTATGGCTCTGACGGATATTTCCCGGGAAATGCCTTCGGGGATTATGGAGGCGGGAACTATGCCTATCCCAAGTCCGCTGCACGCCCAGCTGAGAGTGGTCCTTGCGTCATCGTTTATGCATACGCACCGTGGGACAAAGCCGTTTTGACGGCACTGCTCGGACAGTATCTTCTCCCAGCGCCTGTAGATTATCAGCGGCTTTCCCTCAAGCTCCTTTATTGAAATGCCCTCCGAGCCGTCACCCGAACCGCCGAAGTGTTCGGGAGCGCCCACCGCATACATCATCTCGCTGCGGATAGGACAGGATTGGATATCCCTGCTCTGAAAGGGCGTCCTGACTATAGCCATGCCGATCATGCCCGAATGAAGGGCGTCCAGCAGCTTGTATGTGTTCATTTCGTAAATATCGTATATTATCCCCGGGTTATTGCGCATGAATCCGGGGATAATATTTGCCGGGACATACGAGCTTACCGAGGAGATAACTCCCAGCCGCAGATGGGCTTCTGCTTTTTCCGAGTCGGCAATGTCCTGAGGGATACGGTCGGACAAGGCAAGAATAGTTTTTGCCTTGTCGTAAAGACATTCCCCGGCTTCCGTAAGGGTAATATTTCTCGGTCCCCTTATGAAAAGGGAACAGCCAAGCTCCTCCTCAAGCTTTTTCATCTGTACAGAAAGGGGCGGCTGAGCTATTTTCAGACGCTCGGCAGCCTTTGAAATGCTGCCTTCCTCGGCTACCGCCGTAAAATTCCGCAGGTTCCTCAGTTCCATTATATCATCTCTTTCATATATTAAAAAAATATAGCTACTATATAAAATATGTATTTTACATATGCCTTATTATATGCTAAAATGGATAAGGATTTAAAGCGTTTTTAATAAATAAATGATTGAGGGTAAGTTAACATGAAGCGGATAATTATGTACATGAAAAATTATGTGAAGGAGAGCATTCTCGCACCGCTGTTCAAGATGCTTGAAGCTATATTCGAGCTGTTTGTGCCGCTGGTGGTGGCGTCGATAATCGACAAGGGTATCGGCGGCGGAGATGGACAGTATATCGTGAAAATGTGCCTGCTCATGCTGGCGCTGGCGGTGATAGGACTTGTCTGTTCGATCACGGCGCAGTATTTTGCGGCAAAAGCAGCGGTGGGAACGGCTTCGGAGATGCGTTCGAGCCTCTTTCGGCATATTCAGTCCCTCGGCTATTCCGAAATGGACAAGGCAGGCACTTCTACCCTGATAACCAGAATGACAAGCGACATAAATCAGGTGCAGAACGGCATAAATCTTGTTCTGAGGCTTTTCCTGCGCTCTCCATTTATCGTTTTCGGCGCAATGATAATGGCGTTCACTATCGACTTTAAGGCGGCGCTCATATTTGCAGTGACTATACCGCTCCTTGCGGCGGTGGTTTTCGGAGTTATGGTCATCACCCGACCAATGTACAAAAGAGTGCAGTCTGCGCTGGATAAGATACTCGGTATAACAAGGGAAAATCTCACGGGAGTTCGTGTTATAAGAGCCTTCAACAAGGAGGACAGCGAATACGACCGCTTTAAAAGCGCAAACGACGAGCTGACCGTTTTGCAGAAGACCGCAGGAAAGTTTTCGGGTCTTACAAATCCTCTGACATATGTTATCATAAACCTTGCGGTCATCTTCCTAATAAATACGGGAGCGGCAAGGGTAAACGCAGGCTCTCTTACTCAGGGCGAGGTGGTTGCTCTTTACAACTATATGTCACAGATTCTTGTTGAGCTGATAAAGCTTGCAAACCTTATCGTGAGCGTAACAAAGGCGCTTGCTTGCAGCAACAGAATAAACGACCTCTTCCTAATGACCCCTTCCATGCAGGAGGGTGCTGCCGAAAAGGGGAAAGAGGGCAGTCCTTCCGTGGAGTTCAGAAATGTTTCCTTTGCCTATGACGGCGCAGGAGGAGAAGCGCTGTCGGATATAAGCTTTACCGCCGAAAAGGGACAGACTATCGGTATCATCGGCGGAACGGGCTCGGGAAAATCCTCCCTTGTTAATCTTATTCCCCGTTTTTACGACACCACAAGGGGAGAAGTGCTCATTGACGGCGTAAATGTGAAGGATTATACCACTTCGGCGCTGAGAAAAAAGGTAGCCGTCGTTCCTCAGAAGGCGGCTCTTTTCAAGGGAAGCATTAGGGATAACCTTGTTCTCGGAAACAGCGGAGCTTCGGAGGAGCTTATCGAAGCTGCCCTTGAAATATCACAGTCCAAGGAGTTTGTGGACAATAAGGAAGGCAGGCTGGAAGCAGTCGTTGAGCAGGGAGGAAAAAATCTTTCGGGCGGTCAGAAGCAAAGGCTGACTATCGCAAGAGCCATGGTCATGAACAGCGGTATACTTATCATGGACGACAGCGCCTCGGCTCTTGACTATGCCACCGACGCAAAGCTGAGAAAGGCGATACGCTCCATGGAGTCGCCCCCCACAACGTTTATCGTGTCCCAGAGAGCGTCCTCTGTCATGTTTGCGGATAAGATAATCGTCCTTGACGACGGCAGGGCGGCAGGCATCGGCACTCATGACGAGCTGCTTGAAAGCTGCGCCGTTTACAGAGAGATATACGATTCACAGTTCAGAAAGGAGGCGTGACCCGTTATGGCAGAAAAGAAAAAAATATCCTCGGAAACGAGAAAAAATACCCTTTCAAAGCTTATGAAGCGGCTGAAAAAATACAGGTTTTTTGTTGCCGCTTCAATTGCGGCGGCTGCCGTTACCGTTGCGGGAACTCTTTATGTGCCCATACTTGTGGGAAAGGCTATCGACTGCATAGTCGGAAAGGACAATGTTGATTTCTCCGCTATAGCCTCAATTCTGAGCGTTGTGGGTATCGTGATATTAGTCACCGCCCTTGCTCAGTGGCTGTTAAACGTATGCAACAACAAAATTACATTCCAGATCACCCGTGACATTCGTGACGAGGCAATGGCGAAAATTGAGATACTTCCCCTGAAATATATCGACAGCCATTCCTACGGCGATGTTGTAAGCCGTGTCATAGCTGATGTCGATCAGTTTGCGGACGGTCTGCTCATGGGCTTTACACAGCTTTTCACGGGAGTTATAACCATACTCGGAACACTTGGATTCATATTTTCCATTCACGGCGGCATTGCACTGCTTGTAGTATGCCTTACCCCCGTATCACTTTTTGCGGCAAAGTTTATTGCGACCCATACCTATTCCATGTTCAAGGCTCAGTCGGAAACAAGGGGAGAGCAGACCGCTCTTATCGAAGAGATGATTGACGGTCAGAAGGTCGTAAAAGCCTTCGGCTATGAGAAAACCGCTCAGGAGAGGTTTGACGAGGTAAATGAACGGCTGAGAAATTATTCACTGAAAGCTATATTCTTTTCATCTATCACAAATCCGACCACACGTTTTGTAAACAGCCTTGTTTACGCAGGAGTTGCCCTCACGGGAGCGTTTACCGCAGTGGGCGGAGCGCTTACCGTTGGCGAGCTGACCTGCCTTTTGAGCTATGCAAATCAGTACACTAAGCCTTTTAACGAAATATCCGGAGTTGTTACCGAGCTGCAGAATGCTCTTGCCTGCGCTGCAAGAATATTTGAGCTTATCGACGAGGAGCCGCAGACTCCCGACATTCCCGACGCAGTTGTTTTAAGCGATGTTGAGGGCAGGGTTTCCCTCGATAACGTATCCTTCTCCTACGTTCCCGACAGACCTCTTATCGAAGGGTTCAGCCTTGACGTGAAAAAGGGTCAGCGTGTAGCTATAGTCGGACCTACGGGCTGCGGAAAAACCACAGTTATCAATCTGCTCATGCGGTTTTATGACGTGGACAAGGGAAGGATAACCGTTGATTCGGTGGATATCCGTGACGCTGCCAGAGGAAGCCTTAGGGCGTCCTACGGAATGGTTCTCCAGGACACATGGCTGAAATCGGGTACTGTCCGTGACAATATCACCATGGGCAGCGATGAATACACCGAGGAGCAGATAATCGCCGCCGCAAAGGAGGCTCATTCCTACGGCTTCATCAAGAGAATGCCCAAGGGACTTGACACCGTCATAAACGAGGACGGTTCGGGCATGAGTCAGGGTCAGAAGCAGCTGCTCTGCATAACAAGAGTAATGCTGAACCTGCCGAATATGCTTATTCTCGACGAGGCGACCTCTTCCATAGATACCCGTACCGAGCTGAAAATTCAGAACGCCTTTGCAAAGATGATGGAGGGGCGCACAAGCTTTATCGTTGCCCACAGACTTTCCACCATTCAGTCGGCGGACATTATTCTTGTAATGAAGGACGGACATATCATAGAGCAGGGAAATCATGAACAGCTGCTGAAAAAGGGAGGCTTCTACGCAAATCTGTACAACAGTCAGTTTGCGGTGTGATAATAATACTAAAAACCATTTAAACTGTAGACAAAAAATCTTCGCATAATCCATATATGCAAGATCATGCTCGATTTTTTGTACAGTTTTTAAATGGTTTTTAGTATAAAAAAGGGGACGAAAAAATCGTCCCCTTTTGCATTTTATTAGGTTGTTTACTGAGAGTCTGTGATAAGCTTTCGGAAGCTGTCAAAGTCCATAGGCTTGTAGTAATAATAGCCCTGTATCATGTCGCAGCTGCATTCGGTCACGAATTTTACCTGCTCCTCGGTTTCGATTCCCTCGGCTATGGTGTGAAGATCGAGAGCCGCCGCAAGAGAGAATATTGCGGAGATGACCGCCTTGTCCTTCTGCATGAGAACGTTCTTTTTGAAAAATCCGCTGTCGATCTTCAGCGAATCCACGGGCAGAGTTTTGATAAGGTTCAGCGATGAATATCCCGAACCGAAATCGTCGATGGATATCTCAAATCCTCTCAGACGCAGGCTGCCGATAACGCCCAGCATCTTGTCAAGATTTTCAAGGAACATGGTTTCCGTCAGCTCAAGCTCGATATACTTATGCGGTATCTCGTACCTGTCCACAAGCTCGCAGAATTTGTCGGCAAACTTGGGGTCTTTCAGGTGTGCTCTCGATACGTTTACCGATATGAGGGGCGGTTCGATGCCGCTGTCCAGCATTTCACGCAGGTCTGCGCATACGGTCCTGTAAACGTAAAAATCAAGCTCGGCAATAAAGCCGTTGTTTTCAAAAACAGGAATGAATTCGCCGGGGCTTATCATCGTGCCGTCGCTCTTCTGCCACCTGCAAAGGGCTTCGGCGCCGCCTATCCTGTTTTCCTTTATGCTGTGCTTCGGTTGGTAGAAAACCTTGAATTCCTTGTTTGTGAGCGCTTCAAGCATGCTTTGCTCGATAGCCTTTTCCCTTGAAAGCCTGCCGCTCATTTCGCTGTCGAACACGGCAAATTCGTTGCCGTTGAAGAATGCGTTTTTCAGGCTCTTTCTTGCGATGTTTGCGTAATCTATGCAGTTTACGATGGAAAAGTCATCGTCGCCGATAACGTAAATTCCGCTGCTGAGATAAGAGCTGATATTGGGGTATTCCTTGTCAAGACTCACGCACATTCCATGGAAAGCAACGTCCAGTCTGCTGATAAGCCTGTCATGGTTATCATAATTGAGCATCATCAGGAAGTTATCGCCGCTGATGCGTGCAAAAAGCTCGTCGTCAAACATCGTTGCCGAAATGTAAGCCGCAAATTTGCGGAGGACTTCGTCGCCTACCGAGTAGCCCCATTCGTCGTTGATGGAATTAAAGCGCTTGAAGCCCGTGTATACTATGCAATACTTGTTTCTCGGAACCTCAGCAAGCTTTTTCATGGCTTCGGTTTCAAATTTGTCAAGGGTGAGAAGTCCCGTAAGACCGTCCCTTGCACGGACTCTGTCAATAAATCCCGAAACATCGGTTCGGCATACTATGCACCGCTGTCTGCCGCCGATATCGTCCATTCTTGTGGCAGTGTAGGAGTACCATGCGTCGTCCTCTGTGCTGTACAGCTCGACCGATACGGAATCCTTGTCGGGTGTCAGCATCTTTACGGGACAAACGGTGCATGGCTTGCTGTAGCCGAAAAGGGCTTTGTAGCACGGCTCGTTCATTTTCGCCGAGTCGGCGTCTGAGTCTTTGGTGTAATAAAAAACAGAATAATCTGACGGGTCTATACAAATCGCCGTAAGCGCCTGATTGCCGAGAATGGCTTTTGTATAGGTCAGTTCGTTTTCAAACTCTTCCTTTGCGCTGTTTTTCTGTATGTGAGAGCTGATTATCTTTGTGATGACGGAAAGACTGTTTATCTCTTCTTCTGTCCAATCGGTTTTCTTTGCACGGTTGAAGGAGATGTAGCCGTCTATCCTGCTGCCGTCGTAATAGGCGCATTGGATACAGGAGCCGATATAGCTGCCTATGTCCTTAAAACCTTCGATGCCCGTTTCGCTGCTCAGCTTGTCAAAATCGTTGAGAATGTAATACGGCTTATCGTTATACGGCAGCTCAAAGGCGTTCCAGTAGGCTTCGGTAAGTCCGACGATCTTTGAATGATCCGAACGTCCTTTTCCGCCTTTGCGCCACATTTCTCTTATAACGGGCTGAGCGGATCTTGTTCTCTTCTCAAAAAGCACAATGTTGAAAAGCTCGAAATATTTTCCCGTTTCCGCAAGAATATCGCTTACAACATTGTCGGCGTTGTTCTCGTCGGAGAGCAGGGCAAGGGCAAAATCCACCAGCCTTGCGGAGATGGACGAGTTCAGGTGACTGTTTTTGAGGGACGGAACAGAGGGAGAAGCGTTGAATTTCTTCATCTCGGTTTCGCCGCTGCCGCCTTCGGAGCCGATGCTATGTCCTACGGTGTGATTAAAAATATTGAAGCGGTTCTTTCCCGATCTTTTTGCTCTGTAAAGAGCTATGTCGGCATGCTTGTAAAGCTCCTCAAAGCTTTTTCCGTGACGTGGATATACCGATGCACCGATACTTACGGAGATCCTTTTTCCGTCCCTGAGCAGTATCTCATGCATAGTTTCGGAGATATTCTGTGCGATTGCGGCGATCTCCGTCCGTGAGCGTATGTTCTTTTTGAAAGCGATGAATTCGTCGCCGCCGATACGTCCGATAATGTGGTCGGAGGTAAATGTCTTTTTCAGCTTTTCTGCGCAAAGCTCAAGTATATAATCGCCGTAGACATGTCCCCATGCGTCGTTGACGTATTTGAAATTGTCGATATCAATAATGACGAGCATGTTCATTGCGCCGTCGGGGGATTGTTCCAGATATTTTTTGATCTCCTTTTCTGCGGCGGGGAGAGTAAGGCAGCCTGTAAGTGCATCGCTGTTGTCGGCATGACGTTCAAGCTCCTTGCTGCGCATTTCCTTGTCGATGTCCAGAGTTATGCCTACCGAGCATACAGCCTTGCCGTTTTCGTCCGTAACGGCTCTGCCTATATACCTCAGCCACATATAGCGGTCGTGGTCGGTATATGCTCTCAGGTCATAGGAGTAATATTCGTCGCCGTTGTCCATGCTGTCGCAGTATGCTTCAAAAACAGGGATATCGTCGGGGTATATTATTCCCCAGCCACGGATAGTTTTTCTGTAGTCGGGGATCATCAGATTGGTGTCAGCCCATTTTCCGTCCAGCTTTCTGCTCTGGTCGAGGGCGCCGGTAGAAATGTCATATTCCCAGATACCGCAGTTTACCTGATCGGCGATCATGGCATATTTAGTCTGTTCAATTTTATCCTTTAAGCTGCTTACGGAAGCGGTATCGTTTTGCGTAGGATTCATAAGCATGATCATATTCCTGTGAGGGAATATGCACTCCTTTCCGATTATTTGAGCGATAGAAAACGTAATATAAAAATCAAAGCGATAAAATTTTTATGTACAACCGATTACAAATTTTATATGTATTATAGCACAGATTTAAGAATTTTACAAGCGATTTGTATAATTATTATTGAATTACACATTTTTGTCATTAAAACTTAGTTAATATGCACAACAGCCGCAGCTCGAAAAATCATTCTGAGCTGCGGCTGTTGAAGAAACATGCCGAAAAATCTTTTTTCCTAAGACCCGATCACGACAGCTTAAAGGTAGCGTAAACGGAGTAATCTTTGTTAACGGGTATCTCAATACGGTAGGTGCCTGCCTTGAGAGAGCTTGAGGAATAGTAATCGGTCAGCATCATCGTTTTGCTCCATTTGTATCTTGCGGGGAGAGCTATTGATGTGTCAAGGGATTTGCTGCGCTTTAATGATACTGCCTTCCACTTTTTGTTTTCATATCTCCACAGCTTTCCGTATCCCTTGAGGTCATAAGCCTGATAGGAATCGTTGGTGAGATTTATCTGTATCTTCTTTTTGTACTTGTTATCGGTTGGTATCTGAGAAACGGTCACCTCAAAGGGACGGTGCATTTCAAAGGTATATGTTATGCCGCTGCTAAGCTCCACCATGTAGTCGCCCGTTTTCAGATTTTCCCTGTTGTAGCGTGTGAGATCAAGCACGGCTGAGGTCGTTGTTCCGGGAGAGAGCAGAGTATGCTTGGGGATAAGAGGCATAAAATCATTTGTTATAGGCTCAACAAGCTCCCAGTTGCCGTTTTCGGTGTTCTTGAAATAAAGAGATGTCACTGTTGTGCAGACATCGACGGTTTCAGTGTTTGCGGTAACGGTAAAGGAAATTGATTTTGTATCTGCGATGGAATAGGTTTTTGCGGCGGAGATATCAAGGGGATTTGTTATCTCAATGTCGCAGTAGAGGTTTTGAGAACCTTTGTTTGAAACAGCTGTTGCAGCCAATCTGTATTTGCCCGAAGGGAGATCGTCGTAATAATCATCGGGGCAGAAGCTGAAGCTGCATAAATTCATACGGGGAATGCTGCATGAAACAACTCCCGTCATTTCGGGTATGTTCCTGTCGGCAGTCATTTTGTACCATTTGCCGTCCTTGTATTTCTGCAGTCCCGATACTGCGATGACCCAGTCCGTGTCAAGAACCTGTCCCTCGACCAAAAAGGTGATGGGGGTTTTTGAATTTGCACGGTATGATGTGCTTGGTGAAGCCATTTTCAGGATATTGGTATTCTGCTTTTGGTAGTTTTCGTCCATAAGCCGTCCCTTTGAGTCAAACATATAAGCAACGTTTCCGATAACAAGATTTCCCTTTGCGGCAGTTCCGTCGGGTTTCAGATAATATGTTCCCGAAGGTCTTGAAAGCCAGCCTGTGTAGATCTTGCCATCGCTGTAGTAATAAAGATCGCCGCTTGGCGATGAAGCAAAGCCTGTGTAAAGTCCGATGTAATTTCCTTCCGAATCAAACTGATATGCTGTGTCATTTATAATGGTAACTCCTGTTGCATATCTTCCGTCGGAAAGGAGATATCTCGTAACGCCATAGTAGGTTACCCAGCCGCTCTGAACGGCGGAAACGGCAGATGTGCCTGCGGACAATGTCATGGCTGCGGCAAGAACGGCAGCGGCGGCACGCTTTATAAAAGTATTTTTCATGCGATCATATCCTTTCTGAAAAAAACGGCGGTCATATATTAATCAGCGGCTGTTCTGCGCTGATATTATGATAACACAGGGCAGTGAAAAGTTCAAGAGTATTTCCAAAGCTGTAATAATTTGTTGTTTGTTTGTTGCTGTATTTCTCAATATTATTACAATTCGGACAATTTTCAAAATTTTTTTGACAAAATAAAAAAAGTGTGGTATAATACATAAAATATGTGCTGTGATTTTTAATGTAGATCTGGAGTGTGATCAAATACAGCTATGAATAAATTTTCGGCTTTTCTTGCAGAGCACGCCCGTGGGATAGTCATCGGTGCTATAGCTGTGGTTTCGGTGGTATTTATTATCGTTGTTTACAGCATTATCTGTTCGGGAAACACCGACAGAAAAATCGTGATAGACGAGATCACGGGAAGCGCATTTATTTTAAAAGGTGACGGTCAGGTAAACGCAACACGGAAAACTAAGCTTGAAAGCGGCGACGTTCTTATAACCTCCGCAGACAGCACGGTCATCCTGTCTGCGGACGGGGACAAGAAGATATATCTTGAACCCGAAACGACCTTGTACATATATTATACCGAAAGAGCGGGAAGAGGCAGCATTGTGGTGAACCTTACCGAAGGTGCGGCGACCTGCAGGCTGGATTCCAAGCTTAAAAGCGGCGAGGCATTTGAGGTCAGGACGCCCAATTCCGTTGTCAGCGCACAGGGAACGGTTTTCAGAACGGAGTTTAACTTTGCCGAAAGCTTCATGGGCATGGAAAACGTTATGACAACCGATGTGCAGGCGATCGAGAACAATGTTACCATACAGCTTTACGACAGCGGCAGTCAGCCGAGCGGCGACCTTATGCTGCTCACCGAGCGCAAGAGCGCCCGTCTTGTGACCTGCGACGAATCGGCACAGTATAATTTCCTTAATCAGGATACGGATATTTCAGGCTTCGGAAAGACTGCCCTTGAGTCCCTTATCAGAATAGCCGCCGAGAAGCAGACGGCGTATTCGCTGACGGAGCTTAACGCCGCATATCAGATCGTGCTTGGCAGCAGGGGGGAGGAAACGGTTTCCGTTCAGACCATCTATCCTGCGGAAACGGAAACTTCTTCCAAAACGACGACCGCTTCAACAAGCGTGACTTCGGAGGAAACAACGACTGCGGAGCAGACCGTAACTACAGCCGTTACTACAGAGGAAACGGAGCTTTCGGTAACTTCACCCACAACCGTTATAAAGACGGTCACGGGAACAACAGCTGCCGAAACAACCGCATCGACAACTCAGACAACGGCTATCCCGCCCATACAGCATATAACGGAAACCGTTTCGGCAGAAACGACAACTGCGGAAACTACAGCACCCTCCGAGGAAACAACTTCGGAAGAAACATCTCAGACTACGGAGAGCACCACAAAGCCATGGTGGGAGATCATCAACTCCGCCGCACTTGAACAGTGACGGGACGATATTACGTTCCGAAAACATATCCGCCTCTGCCTATGTTTATAGACTTCGGGGGAATTTTTACCGATAATTCGGAAAGGATTGGATTTTGAAAATGAAAAGTATCAGAATGGCTGCAATAACAGGTATTATCGCCGTTATTGCGGTAATTGCAACTATCTTGGTGGTTACTTCGGGCGGCGGACAGTACGGACTGTACGTTTATGATGTGACGGGCAGCGTCAACATCAGCAACACCGATAAGGGAACATCGGAAAACGCCGTATCCGATACATATCTTTCCACCGGCGATGTTATCACGGTAAACGACGGCGGAAGCTGCACTCTTGTTTACAGGTCAAAAGACAATTCGGACAAGAATTATATTGTGCTTGAGCCTATGTCGCAGGCTTTTGTCACGGGCAAATTCACGGGAAAATCCGATGACGAGCTTTACCTCAACCGTGGTGCTGCTATCGTATGCGCCGCAGAAAAGTCAAAGCAGAACGTTATCATAAGGACAGCAAATTCGTCATATACCACCGCCAATTCCGTTATCCGAACGGAGTATTTTGCGGGAGATGAAACGGGCGGTGCATATACCGCTGCCTCCTCCTTCGGCGGAAATATCACGGTAATGCTTTACGACAGCATGGGCGAAGCGGTAAACAGCGGCGAGATACTTGCTGACGGACTCAGCGCAAAAATAGTCAACACCGAGGAAGGTCCTCAGTTTGAATATCTTAACACACCCGTTATCCTTTCCGATTATTCGGCGTTTACCCTCAAAGAGATACTTAAGGAATCGGCTTCCTACGACCTTGCGTTTACATCTGCGGAGCTTAAAGAGGCATATGACAACGCCCCTGCTCAAACGCCTTCCGAAGCGGTTTCCGATACCGAAACCACATCGGAAACAACCTCCGCTCCCGATTCGGCTGACAGCAGCGACACTATCCAGACTGCCGCACCTATCGAAACCAATCAAACAACGACGACCACAGTTCCCACAACGACTGCGGCTCAGACCACGACCACAACTCCCTACACCACAACCGCTCCTCCGCAGACCACCACAACTGCCGCTCCCACAGACAGCGACAGCGAGGTTAGAATGTGCAATGTTTATATCATAATCGACGAGGAGATAGAGGTTCAGGAGGTTCCCTACGGCGGCGACGCAGAGCAGCCTGCCGACCCTGTTATTCCCGGCAAGAAGTTCATCGGCTGGGACGGTTCCTTCAAGAACATCAGAGGTGAAACGACTATTACCGCCCTCTTTGAGGACGATAGCTCAACGGCTGTTACAACGACCGTTACGAGCACGACCGAGGATCCCTTCTTCACCACAACTGCTGCGGGAGATGTTTATCATACGGTAACGATAGTCGTTCTTGACAAGTCCACCACACAGCTTGTACTTGACGGCGGTGACGCAGTTATGCCGAATGTTTACGTTGAGGGATACACATTTGTTGGCTGGGACAAGCCTACTACGAACATCAAGGCGGACACAGTCATCACGGCGCTGATGCTCCCCAATGAAACAACGACATCCACCGAGTCAACGAGCCTGACAACATCGGACAACGTTTTCTACACGGTAACGTTTGTGGTTGACGGGGTATCATATCCCGTGATAGTTCCCGCAGGCAGCAGCGTTACGGCTCCCGTTGTTCCAACGACAGACCGTTACGGTCACGTTTTCGTGGGTTGGGACAAGGATTTCTCGTACGTGACCTCCGATATGACGGTCACGGCTATATTCATGTGATAATGAGCATCTGAATAACCTGGGAAGCACAAACTTCTCAGGTTATTTTTGCAGGCAGGCTGAGCCTGCACGCACCCGTATCAAAGTTTATTTGGGTGGCAAAGTTCTTGGCTCGGTAACGGCAGGCTGAGCCTGCACCCAATCGTTTCAAAGTTTATTCGGGCGGCAAAGTTCTTGGCTCGGTAACGGTACAAATGTTGAACCGTTACTTTTTAGGCAGGCTGAGCCTGCACGCACCCGTATCAAAGTTTATTTGGGTGGCAAAGTTCTTGGCTCGGTAACGGCAGGCTGAGTCTGCACGCACCCGTTTCAAAGTTTATTCGGGCAGTAAAGTTCTTGGCTCGGTAACGGGGCAAGTGGATTGAACGATATATCGGAATTTGAGGTGTGCATTTTGAATCTAAGAACGATAATGATATTTCCGAATTTTGATAATAAGGAAGTAATTGACAATATACGAGAAAAATATGACCCTTTGGCGAAATTGGTTAGACCTCATATTACCATTGTTTTTCCTTTTGACATTGAAATAAGCAATGATGATCTGTCACATATTTTAGATACAAGATTAGCAGGGATAGAGCCTTTTGAAATCGAATTACAGGGTTTTGAGAAGTGTGAAGATCGGTTCGGAAATTATTTGTTTCTTAATGTACGCAAAGGAGCGGAACATATTTCGTATATTCATGATGCGTTATATTGCAATGAGTTTCGGATTTGTGATTTAGGGCTGCAATATATACCGCATATGACCGTAGGCAAATTGTCAAATGTCGAGCAATTAAATAAGGCGTATGAAGATATAAAGGATATTAAATGCAGATTTAAGTCGGTGATCGATACAATATCTGTTGAAATGATAGGCGAAAATGAGGAATCAATTATTATTACGGAAAAGCATTTAGGCTGACTTCTCGGGTATAATAATACCCTGCGGCTGAAAAAATGTCATGCCGCAAATATGCGTTATCTGAAGGAGAAAGACAATGCTGTATGACGCTGCGATAATCGGAGGAGGAGCCGCAGGACTTTCGGCGGCAATAAACTGCAAAAGGGGAGGACTCGGCACGGTCGTTATCGAAAAATTCCCTTCGGGAGGAGGTCAGCTGAACCTTACCGACAGAATAGAAAACTACCCCGGAATAATTTCCGCCGACGGCGTGGAGCTTGCACGGAATATGCAGAAGCAGGCTGAGCTTCCGGGCGTAAGCTTTGTTTCGGGTGAAGCGGTGAGTATAACTGACGGTCGGGTCAAGGAGATACGCCTTTCCGACGGCAGTTCGGTCAAGGCACGTACAGTTATCTATGCCGCAGGGGCAAGGCACAGGAAGCTTGGGGCAAAGGGCGAGGAACGGCTGACAGGGTCGGGAGTTTCCTACTGCGCAGTATGCGACGGTGCATTTTACAAAAACAAGACGGTTGCAGTGGTAGGCGGCGGAGATTCGGCGGTGAAAGAGGCTCTCTACCTTTCCGCCATATGCAGCAGGGTGTATGTTATCCACAGGCGTGATGAGTTCCGTGCGGAAAGCGCCCTTGTTGAACGCATGGAGCAGACTCCCTCGGTGGAGATAATCCGCAGGGGAGTTGTTACGGAGATAGTCGGAGAAGACCATGTTGAAAAGCTTATTCTGACCGTTTCGGGAAGTCCCCGTGAAATTTCCTGCGCAGGAGTATTCATTGCCGCAGGTTCGGAGCCTGATTCCGCAATGCTCAAAGGCATATGCCGCCTTGAAAAGGGTTATGTCTGCGCAGGGGAGGACTGCTGCACCTCCGCAGAGGGGATATTCGCCGCAGGAGATGTGCGCACAAAGCCCCTTAGGCAGATAGTTACCGCCTGTGCCGACGGCGCAAACGCAGCATATTCCGCAAAGCTGTACCTCGGACGATAATTTTGTGCAGTATATTGTCCTGCACAGAAATGTGAAAGCACCGATTGATCTTTATATTGCGTTTGATTTTTTGTATATATTCGCTTGACACAGAGATTGAATGGTATTTGAGGTACAAATTTCAAAAAATCTGTAAAAATCAATTAACATTTGGGTTTTTTTATAAAAATATGCAGGATAGCGGAAAATAACTTGCAAAAACCTATTGACAAATCGAAAGTTGTATGTTATTATATTATTACCTCAAATTATGTTATCAATGTTTTTAGGAGAGTGAGTATATGCTTTTAAAAGAAGGCGAGATCAGAATTCCTTCAGGCTGTGCGATTTCAGGCTTCATAAGCCGTGACGGCAACAGCATCAACGGCGGAGATATCGTCAAGTCCATTTCCTATATGCATGACCGTTCAAACGGTTTGGGAGGCGGATTTGCGGGCTATGGTATATATCCCGAATACAAGGATTATTACGCTTTCCATGTTTTCTATAACTCAAACGAAGCAAGAGAACAGACCGAAAGATTCCTTGACAGACACTTCGATGTCATCAACCTCAGCAGGATCCCCACAAAGAAAATTCCTGCCATAACAAATGAACCCCTTATCTGGAGATATTTCGTAAATCCCCTCCCCACGAAGATAGCTTCGTCCCAGCTTGACGAAAAGGAATTCGTGGCAAAGTGCGTTATCAGGATAAACAACGATATCGACGGGGCATACGTTTTCTCAAGCGGAAAGAACATGGGCGTTTTCAAGGCTGTAGGCTTCCCCGAAGATGTCGGAGAGTTCTATCGTCTTGACGAATACGAGGGCTATGCATGGACAGCCCACGGACGTTATCCTACAAATACTCCCGGCTGGTGGGGCGGCGCTCACCCCTTTGCACTCCTTGACTATACTATAGTTCATAACGGTGAGATATCGTCCTACGACGCAAACCGCCGTTTTATTGAAATGTTCGGCTATAAATGTACCCTTCTTACCGATACGGAAGTTATTACATATATTTTTGACTGGCTCAACAGAAAGCAGCAGCTTTCCCTTGAAGATATTGCGTCCATAATCGCAGCGCCCTTCTGGAGCGAGATCGAGGAGATCGAAAAGACCGACCCCGAAAAGGCTGCGAAGCTCAAGTATTTCAGAAACGCAATGTCCAGCCTGCTTATTACAGGACCCTTTTCCATCATTCTCGGCTACACGGGCGGTATCATGGCTCTTAATGACCGCTTGAAGCTCCGTTCCATGGTAGTTGCCGAAAAGAAGGACATGGTTTACATCGCCAGCGAGGAATGCGCTATCAGAGCTATATGCCCCGACTGCGAAAATGTCTGGTCGCCCAGAGGCGGAGAGCCTGTAATTGTAACACTTAACGAGGAGGGTAAAAGGAAATGCCTGTAAATTTCTTTCCTGCAGAATTTGAAGTTATAAGAAATACGGATAAATGTATCAAGTGCCGTGCCTGTGAGCGTCAGTGCTCCAACGAGGTGCACTTCTACGACCCCGATTTTGATAAAATGCTTACCCATGACAATCAGTGCGTTGACTGTCAGAGATGCGTTTCTCTTTGTCCTACGGGTGCGCTTAAAATTGTTCCCAATCAGAACGCTTTCAGAAAGAGCAGCAATTACACACAGCAGCTGATGATAGAAAACTACCGTCAGGCAGGAAGCGGAGCAGTTCTCCTTTCCTCAATGGGAAATCCTCAGGATTATCCTGTTTACTGGGATAAGATACTCATCAACGCTTCACAGGTAACGAACCCGTCTATCGACCCTCTCCGTGAGCCTATGGAAACAAAGGTGTTCCTCGGAAAGAAGCCTGCGGGCATCAAGAAGAACCCCGACGGAACAGTTGATACTCACATTGACCCTTACCTTGAGCTTAGCACACCTATCATGTTCTCGGCAATGTCCTACGGTTCTATCTCAAAGAACGCTCATGCTTCTCTTGCACGTGCGGCAACTGAGCTGGGTACATATTACAACACAGGTGAAGGCGGTCTGCACAAGGACTTCTATCAGTACGGACCAAACACTATCGTGCAGGTAGCATCGGGACGTTTCGGCGTTTTCAAGGATTATCTTGACACGGGTGCTGCTATCGAGATAAAGATGGGTCAGGGCGCAAAGCCCGGTATCGGCGGACATCTCCCCGGTGCAAAGATCAGAGAGGACGTTTCCAAGACCCGTATGATACCTATGGGCACGGACGCAATTTCTCCTGCTCCCCACCATGATATTTATTCTATCGAAGATCTCCGTCAGCTTATCTTCTCATTGAAGGAAGCTACGGAATATACAAAGCCCGTTATCGTAAAGATCGCAGCGGTTCACAATGTTGCGGCTATTGCTTCGGGTATCGCACGTTCGGGTGCGGATATAATCGCTATCGACGGCTTCAGAGGAGGCACGGGTGCTGCTCCCACAAGAATCAGAGATAACGTAGGTATTCCTATCGAGCTTGCTCTTGCGGCAGTTGACCAGCGACTCAGAGATGAGGGAATCAGAAACGAGGTTTCCATCGTTGCGGCAGGCTCTATCAGAAGCTCTTCGGACGCAGTAAAGGCTATTGCTCTGGGTGCGGACGCAGTTTACATCGGTACGCCTGCGCTCCTTGCTCTCGGCTGTCACCTTTGCAGAAGCTGCCACGGCGGCAAGTGCAACTGGGGTATCGCAACACAGCGTCCCGACCTTGTTAAAAGACTTAACCCCGAAGTTGGTTATCAGCGTCTTGTCAACCTTGTTCATGCGTGGGATCACGAGATCAAGGAAATGATGGGCGGTATGGGTATCAACTCTATCGAATCACTCAGAGGAAACAGACTCATGCTCAGAGGTATCGGTCTTTCGCAGAAGGAGCTTGATATCCTCGGAATTCTCCACGCAGGAGAGTAATAATGTTAAATTTACCATAAATCGGAGGTAGTAAAAGCTCATGAAAAGAGTCTATGTAAACGAAGACTGGTGCCTCGGCTGTCATCTTTGTGAATTCTACTGCGCTTTTGCCAACAGCGGTGAAAAGGATATGGCAAAGGCATTTAAGCTCGGCAAGGACGCTGCTCCAAGGATAAGGATCGAGGAGGGCGACGGAATAAACTTTGCCGTTCAGTGCAGACACTGTGCCGATCCCCTTTGCGTAAAGGGCTGTATCGCAGGAGCGCTCAGCGTTAACAACGGAGTTATCGAGATAAATCATGAAAAGTGTGTAGGCTGCTATACCTGCGTTCTTTCCTGTCCTTACGGCTGTATCGTTATCGACCCCAAGAACGACGGAAAGACCATTACAAAATGCGAGCTTTGCACAAGAAACAGCGCAGGAGAGCCTGCATGTGCTGCAAACTGTCCCAACAGGGCTATCGTATTTGAGGAAAGGGGAGAGAACTGATGAAGTACGTTATTATCGGCAACTCCGCCGCAGGGATCGGTGCGGTTCAGGGAATAAGAGAATACGATAAGGACGGTCAGATCGTTCTCATTTCCGACGAAAAATATCATACATATTCCCGTCCTCTTATTTCATACTGGCTTAAAGGGGCAGTTACCGAGGAGAACATGAAGTACCGTCCCGAAAGCTTCTACGAGGACAACAACGTTGATACTCTCTTTGATACAAAGGTAGTTTCCGTTGATTCCGGCGCTAAGAAGATAACCTTTGAAAACGGAAATCAGATAGATTATGATAAGCTCCTCATTGCAACAGGCTCCAAGCCCTTTGTTCCTCCAATGGATGGACTGGAGAATGTTGAGCACAAGTTCTCCTTTATGAAGCTTGACGATGTAAAGGCTGTCAAGGAAATTGTCAAGACAGGCTCAAAGGTGCTTATCGTTGGCGCAGGACTTATCGGACTTAAGGCTGCCGAGGCTCTTGAGCACTATGGCGCTCAGATGACCGTTATCGACCTTGCGGACAGGATACTGCCCTCAATTCTCGACAACGAGGCTTCCGATATCATGAAGGCTCACATTGAATCCAAGGGCGTAAAATTCATGCTCTCAACAAGCGTAAAGCACTTTGAAGCACATTCGGCAGAGCTTACAAACGGCGAAACCGTTGACTTTGATTTCGTTATCCTCGCAGTTGGCGTGCGCCCCAATACGGAGCTTGCGGAAGCTGCGGGCGGCGTTGTTAACAGAGGTATCGAAACAGACGATACTCAGGCTGTTAAGGGCGTAAAGAATATTTATGCCGCAGGTGACTGCACAAAGTCATATGACATCTCAGCCGATACCGAAAGGATACTTGCAATACTCCCCAATGCTTTCATGCAGGGCAATGTCGCAGGAAAGAACATGGCAGGAACAGAGGCGCATTACCTTAACGCCTTCCCCATGAACGCTATCGGATTTTTCGGACTGCATATAATCACCGCAGGCTCTTATGACGGCGACGCTTACGTTGAGTGCGACGGCGTTAACTACAAGAAGCTTGTTACAAAGGATAATATGCTCAAGGGCTTTATCCTCATGGGCAATAAGATCGAAAGAGCCGGTATCTATACTTCTATGATAAGAGAGCATATCGCTCTTGACGAAGTGGATTTTGAAGCTCTGAAAAAGAATCCTATGCTCATGGCTTTCTCAAGGGAGAGAAGAAACGAAAAGCTTGCTGGAGGTGTTGGCAATGGCAACTAAGATCAATGCGGAGGATATGCATTTCAGGATCCTCAATGAACAGATAAGAGCCTCGGCTGACAAGGAAGTTATCATTGAAAATACAATGGGTCAGAGATTTATCGGCTCGGGCTGTATCGGCAAGGATATCCGGATACACGGTATCCCCGGAAACGCTCTGGGAGCATATCTTACCCAGTCGGATATCACCGTTTACGGCAACGCTCAGGACGCAACGGGCGATACCATGAATGACGGCGTTATCACCATTCACGGAAACTGCGGCGACGCTCCCGGATACGGTATGCGTGACGGAAAGATACTTATCAAGGGCAGCGCAGGCTACCGTGCAGGTATCCATATGAAGCAGTACATGGAAAAGGTTCCTGTTGTCATGATAGGCGGCAAGGTAGGAGATTTCCTCGCCGAGTATCAGGCAGGCGGACGTATCATCGTTCTCGGTCTTGGCTTTGAGGGCAAATGCCCCGTCGGCTCATTCTGCGGAACGGGCATGCACGGCGGAGCTATCTATATCCGCTCGGATATCGCTCCTACGGGACTCCCCGCACAGGTTGTCATCTCCGATGCGACCGACGCCGACAAGGAGGAGATCCGTGCCGACGTTGAGCTTTTCACATCAAAGTTTGGAGGAAATGCCGATGAGATACTTTCCGCACATTTCTTCAAGCTTGTGCCGAATACAAAGAATCCGTACAAGCAGCTTTATGTAAACAACTGATTCGACATATTATTCTTCGTTTTAAAAGTATAGTATAATTATAAATATTTGCGGCAACGGAGCCTTTATTTAAATGACTGCTCCGCCGCAGCTGTTTAAGTAAGGGAGTGAGATTTGTTGCCCGATCACAAAACATTGATAGCAGCTGCTTCGGAAGAAGTGCGTGCGAGTGTTTCCGCAATGGCTTCGGAAGCGGGACTTAGGAACATTACCATAACAGACGGCAAAAACCTTAAAGCTCTTTGCGACAGCGAGAAATTCGGCGTTATCGTAATGGTGCTGCCCCTTGAAAACGAATTCGGTCTTGATGCAGCCGCATATATAAGCAAGCGGCTGCCCGAGGCTTCCCTTGTGGTGTGTGCGCCGTCAAAGGTCTATGAGGAGGTATGCGCAAGAATATCCTCTTCGGGGGCGCTTATAATCCCAAAATCATCGGGCAGGGCAACGGTCGTAAATACGCTGAGGACTGCTGCGGTGCTTAAAAACAGATTTGACGAGCTGCGGCAGGAAAATACAATGCTCAAGGAAATGATAGACGAGGTAAAGCTTGTCAATCGTGCAAAGTGCGTGCTTATCGAGTATCTTAGGATATCCGAAAAGGAAGCCCACCGTCAGATCCAGAAAAGAGCCATGGATCAGCGCATAACCCTTACGGAGGTCGCCGCAGATATACTGAAAACCTACGAGTATCTGTAATAAAACATTAACGAAAGGACTTGTCCGCCATGAAGTTTACCAAAATGCACGGAATAGGAAACGATTATGTTTACGTCAACTGCTTTGAAGAAACCGTCGAGAATCCCGAAAAGGTTTCCGAGTTTATAAGCGACCGTCATTTCGGCATCGGTGCGGACGGTCTTGTTCTTATAATGCCTTCGGATAAGGCGGATTTCCGTATGCGTATGTTCAACGCCGACGGCAGCGAGGGAAATATGTGCGGCAACGCCACAAGATGCATCGGAAAATTTGTTTACGACAACGGACTTACCGATAAAACTTCCATTACCCTCGAAACAAGAAGCGGCATAAAATACCTCACCCTTTTCCCCGAAAACGGAAAGGTGAAGTCTGTCCTTGTTGATATGGGCAAGGCTGTTCTGAAGCCTGCCGATATCCCTATGAGGGACAGCGGAGAGAGATTTGTAAGCAAGCCGATAAACGTTGACGGTAAAGATGTCAATATAACAGCAGTTTCTATGGGAAATCCTCATGCCGTCATCTTTACAAAGGATATCGACCTGCTTGATCTTGAAAAGATCGGTCCCTCTTATGAAAATCACCCTATTTTCCCCGAAAGAGTAAACACCGAGTTTGCAGAGGTCATGGACAGCCATACCGTAAAAATGCGTGTATGGGAGCGTGGCTCGGGTGAAACATGGGCTTGCGGTACAGGTGCCTGTGCAACTGCAGTTGCGGCGGTGCTCAACGGCTTCTGTCCCAAGGACGAGGAGATAACTCTTATCCTCAGAGGGGGAGAGCTTTCCATTAAATGGTGCAGCGACGGGACTGTTCTTATGAAGGGCCCTGCCGAAACCGTATTCACGGGTGAAATAGATATTTCAAATATATGATAAAACAGGGGGCTTATAGCCTCTTGTTGTTTTTACTCCGACTCAGGAGAATTACATTATACAAAAAACCAATTAAACTGTAGAAAAAAATCTTCGCATAATCCATATATGCAAGATTATGCTCGATTTTTTGTACAGTTTTTAAATGGTTTTTAGTATTAATCGAAAGGACGAAACATCATGGTCAAGATCAATGAAAATTTTTTGTCAATGAAGAAAAATTACCTTTTTATTGACATTGCAAAGAAAATAAAGGCGTTTTCCGAGGCAAATCCCGACAAGCCTCTTATCAGAATGGGTATCGGCGATGTAACTCTTCCCCTTGCTCCCGTTGTGGTTGAGGCTATCAAAAAGGGTGCCGATGAGCTTGGGAAAAAGGAGACCTTCAAGGGCTACGAGGACAGCGGAACAGGCTATGATTTCTTAAAGCAGGCTATCTCGGATTATTACAAGAGCTTCGGCGCAGACATCTCTCTCGATGAAATAAGAGTAAACGACGGCGCAAAGGCTGACTGCGGAAATATCGTGGATATTTTCGGAAACGATAATGTTATCCTTATAACCGACCCTGCATATCCCGTTTACGTTGATTCCAACACAATGTCGGGCAGAAAGATAATCTATGCCGATTCCAACGAGGAAAACGGTTTTGCGGCAATGCCCGACAGGAACGTTCATGCGGATATCATCTATCTTTGCTCCCCCAATAATCCCACAGGCTCGGTTTATACCAAGGCGCAGCTTAAGGAATGGATAGATTACGCTCTCGAAATGGGTTCGGTCATCATCTTCGATTCAGCATATGAAGCCTTCATAACCGACCCCGAGCTGCCCAGAAGCATTTTCTGCGTTGAGGGTGCAAAAAAATGCGCAATTGAGATGTGCTCTCTCTCCAAGACAGCAGGCTTTACGGGCACAAGATGCGGATATACTGTTATCCCCAATGAGCTTATGGTAAAAGCCTCCGACGGAACGGACGTAAGCATAGCTCAGCTTTGGGGCAGACGTCAGGGCAGCAAGTTCAACGGCGTTTCCTATCCCGTTCAGTGCGGAGCTGCAGCTGTATTCACTCCCGAGGGACAGAAGCAGACCCACGAGGCTATTGCATATTATCAGCGCAACGCAAAGGTAATGGCAGAAACGCTTGACGAGCTGGGAATAAAGTACACAGGCGGAATCAACTCGCCTTATATCTGGCTCAAATGCCCCGATAACATGGGCAGTTGGGAATTTTTCGATTATCTCCTGAATAACATTCAGGTTGTGGGAACTCCCGGCGAAGGCTTCGGCAAAAACGGAGCAGGCTGGTTCAGACTGACCGCCTTCGGAACATATGAGAACACCGTTGAAGCCATGAAGAGATTTAAGTCACTCCTCGGAAAGAAATAAAAAAACAATAAGACGGAAATTCAACATCTTCCGCTTGACAGTATGCTCTGTATGTGATATAATAACACTAAAGTTAATAAGGATCAGGCAGTTTTAAACTGCAATAGATTGAGATACAAAAGGCTCATGAAGGGGGACACCACCACGGGTGTCAGCTTTTCGTGCGCCTTTTTTCTTATCGGAAAGGAATGTGGATAATGGCAACAGTAAACGGAAAAAGCCTGCCCTATGCCGACGGAATGACCGCCGAGGAGCTTCTGGACAGGGAAGGCTACAAAAAGGACAGGGTAGTTATCGAGCTTAACGGTGAGATCCTTCCCAAGGCAAGCTGCGGCAGCTATGTTATCTGCGCCGAGGACAAGATAGAGATAGTTTCCTTTGTGGGGGGAGGATAAAATGATAATCACCCTTAACGGCAAAAGGATATCTCTTCCCGATGAAGGGCAGACCCTTTCGGGACTTCGCAAACTACACGGCTTTTGCGGTGAAGATACCGTTTCCGTTTTAAACGGCTATCAGACTGATGACGGAGCATTATGCGAAGGGGACAGCGTTTTTCTGCTAAAAAAGGGGGAGATGCCATCGGAGGATGAGCTTGAGGAAATGCTCTGCGCAAGGCATACTCCCCATGTGCATGAGCGCTTAAAAGCTGCGTCGGTGGGCATAGCAGGCTGCGGAGGTCTTGGCTCAAATATTGCCGTGAGCCTTGCAAGAAGCGGTGTGGGAAAGCTTGTAATTGCCGATTTCGATACCGTTGAGCCTACAAATCTTAACCGTCAGCAGTATCTTATAAAGCATCTTGGAATGGCGAAGGTCGAGGCGCTGAAAGCTCTTATTGCCGAGATAAATCCCTATGTTTCGGTTGTGACCCATTGCACTCAAATAAACGGGGATAATGCAGCGGAGATCTTCGGTGAATGCTCCGTTGTATGCGAAGCCTTTGACAAGCCCGAAGCCAAGGCGGAGCTTGTGAATGCTATTCTTTCCGTAAAAAACGGGGCAAAGGTGGTCGCTGCCGCAGGAATGGCAGGACTTTCGACCTGCAATGATATCGTTACAAGAAAAGTGACAGACAGGCTGTATATCTGCGGCGACGGAGTTACTGAAGCTGCGGCAGGAACAGGTCTTATGGCGCCAAGAGTGGCGGTATGCGCAGGACATCAGGCAAATGCCGTACTGAATCTGCTTCTCGGAAACGAAGCGGTATAATGAAAGGAAGTATTACTATGAATATATCAAACGACAAGCTTGTTATCGGAGGACATGAATTTACATCGAGATTTATCCTCGGTTCGGGCAAATATTCGCTGGAGCTTATCAAAGCGGCAGTCGAACACGCAGGCGCACAGATAATCACCCTTGCCCTCAGAAGAGCAAACAACGGGGGAGAAGCAAATATCCTTGACTATATTCCCGAAGGAGTGACCCTGCTGCCCAATACCTCGGGAGCAAGAAATGCCGAGGAGGCTGTCCGTATAGCAAGGCTTTCCCGTGAGCTTGGCTGCGGCGATTTTGTAAAGATAGAGGTCATTCGTGACAGCAGATATCTTCTCCCCGACAACAGCGAAACGGTAAGGGCAACGGAGATACTTGCAAAGGAAGGCTTTATCGTCCTGCCCTATATGTACCCCGATATCAATACGGCGCATGACCTTGTGAATGCGGGAGCTGCGGCAGTTATGCCTCTTGCGGCGCCTATCGGTTCAAACAAGGGACTCTGCACAAAGGAGTTCATACAGATAATCATTGACGAAATAGACCTGCCCGTTATAGTTGACGCAGGCATAGGCAGACCGTCACAGGCGGCGGAGGTTATGGAAATGGGCGCAGCTGCGGTCATGGCAAACACAGCTGTTGCCACGGCAGGAGATATTCCCGCAATGGCGGAGGCGTTCAAGCTTGCAATTGAGGCAGGCAGAAAGGCATATCTTTCGGGACTTGGCAGAGTTCTCGACAAGGGCGGTAGCGCTTCTTCACCTCTTACGGGATTTCTTTCGGAGTGATCTTGATCACATACTAACTCTTGGAAAGGAATATTTGTAAAATGAACAGCAGAACAGATCATATGAAATACATGGAGGGCATGGAAAACATCGGCTCGGAAATTCAGGACAAGGTAATTATGGCGATGGAAAACTACTCTCCCGATAAATATACCGCCGCCGATGTAAAGCGTGCTCTTGCTTCGGATAAATGCACTGCCGAGGATTACGGTGCGCTGCTTTCTCCTGCGGCTGAGCCTTTTCTGGAGGAAATGGCTCAGAGGGCGAAAAGAGAACGGTTTGCCCATTTCGGCAATTCCGTTTATATGTTTACGCCCCTCTATATCGCAAATTACTGTGAAAATCAGTGCGTTTACTGCGGCTTTAACTGCAAGAACAATATCAAGCGTGCACGGCTCAACGAAGCTGAGATCGAAAAGGAAATGCAGGAAATTTCTAAAACAGGCTTGCAGGAAATTCTGATACTTACGGGCGAAAGCAGGGAATATTCCGATGTTGAATATATCGGCAGGGCGTGCGAGATAGCAAGAAAATATTTCCGTGTTGTGGGTCTTGAGGTTTACCCCATGAATTCGGAGGAGTATGCATATGTTCACCGCTGCGGAGCGGATTATGTTACCGTATTTCAGGAAACCTACAACTCTAATAAGTATGAAAAGCTCCACCTTGCAGGTCACAAGAGGGTGTTCCCATATCGTATCAATGCGCAGGAAAGAGCGCTCATGGGCGGCATGAGGGGAGTCGGATTTGCCGCACTCCTCGGTCTTGACGATTTCCGAAAGGACGCATTTGCCGCAGGGATCCACGCCGACCTGATTCAGCGGAAATATCCTCATGCGGAGATCGCAATGAGCTGTCCAAGGCTTCGTCCGATAATCAACAATGACAAGATAAATCCCCGTGACGTTCACGAAAAGCAGCTTTTGCAGGTGATAATGGCGTATAGGATATTCCTGCCCTTTGCAAGCATAACCATTTCCACCCGTGAGCGGCAGGGGTTCAGGGACAATGTTATCGACATTGCCGCAACGAAGATATCCGCAGGAGTAGATGTCGGAATAGGCGGTCACAGCGACTCCGAGGACAAGGGCGACGGACAGTTTGAGATATCCGACCCACGCTCCTTTGACGAGGTCTATGCCGCAATAACCGAAAAGGGACTCCAGCCTGTAATGCATGATTATATTTACGTTGGATAAAGGACTGAACGAAAAATGCTTAATGTAATTTGCGTAACGGACAGAAAGCTTTGCAGGGATAGTTTTCTTGCTCAGCTTGTAAAAATATGCGCAGGGGGTATCGACAGGGTGATCCTGCGTGAGAAGGATCTTGACGAATATTCATATGAGGCGCTGGGAGCGGAGGCGGTAAAGATATGCCGTCAGTATCACGTGCCCCTTTCCATGCACACCTATGTAAACGCAGCGGAGGAGCTTGGAGCGGACAGCATTCATCTCCCATACGAAGCCTTCATGGCAGACAAAACTGTAGTCAACAGATTTGAAACGGTCGGGGTATCGGTCCATTCTCTCGAAGAAGCGCTCGGTGCAGAAAAATGCGGTGCGGCATACATAACCGCAGGTCACATTTTTCAAACCGACTGCAAGAAGGGTATTCCTCCGAGAGGAGTTGAATTTCTCCGTGAGATATGCGGCGGAGTAGTTTTGCCTGTTTATGCGATAGGGGGTATTACTCCCGAAAACGTATCGGAGGTAAAGGAAGCCGGGGCGGACGGGGTATGCGTAATGTCCTCGCTGATGACTTCGGCAGACCCTTCGGCTCTGATAGCTGATTTGAAAGCAGGCTGAGCCTGCACCCTCTCGTTCTGTTAGTTTGCTTAGGCGACATAATTCTTGGCTCGGTAACGGTACTTTATTTGATACCGTTGCTGAGTTTTTTCTGTTAGTTTGATTTGGATATGGTAGATGTTTCGTTGCCCTTTTAGAAACTGATATTTTTTATTTTTTTCGTATCTATATTTGAAATGTAAGATATTTCATTGCCCACGAGGGGGGAAACCTATATGAGAGAAGGAACAAGAAAATCCGGCAAAAATCGGCATTTCCTTCTCCCCTAACGGTTTCCCCCCTCGTGCTCCCCCTTTCCCTTTCACCCCTCTTCCTTTGCCGATTTTTCCGTTATTGCGAGTCGTAAGTTGCAGCGTTCGTAAGCTGCGCTTACGAAGGTCAGGTACGGAATTACTGTTTTAAAAAGGCAAGATGTTTTTCTGTTTCAGAAACAAGTTCCGAGTAAGATAACGGAAGGTTCTCCCCATTGTCACGCAGTATACACTATTACGG
>JBJERW010000062.1:0-8749 GCA_051882475.1 Huintestinicola sp.
TAACGCCTTCCATAGCCTGAGCCATGATCTCGTCGTTGATCTTGCGGCCGTCCTCGTAATACTGAGTACAAGCCTCTGTTGTAATTGTAAAGCCCTGAGGAACAGGAAGACCGATGCTTGTCATCTCAGCAAGGTTAGCGCCCTTACCGCCGAGAAGATTACGCATGGTCATGTCGCCTTCGCTGAACATATAGACCCATTTTTTTGCCATTGGATTTTACCTCCATAAAAGAATAGATTATTTTCAATAACGGACTTGTCCGCAGCTGCGAACAAAGCACATCTGTAAAAAAATCCTCTCACAGACATACTTTTCCGTTATGAACATAACTATATTATAACAGATAATTGCGACTATTTCTACTATGCAATAGCAGAAAAATATCTGTGATTTTTTTAGTCATTTTGACCAAAAGAAAACGAAAACCTATAAATAATGCCGCAATTCGGAAAATTCTGCTTGAAATGCGGCGAATAATGTGTAATAATAAAGATATACATTTCTGTCGGTCAGATTCGTCTGACTATTCAGACTGACAGTATTTCGTTTACAAACTGACATATTTAGGAGATATTATACAATGAGTAATAATTCATCTGCCTGCGCAGTAATTCTTGCCGGAGGTCAGGGAAAACGAATGAAATCCGACCTTCCCAAGCCCATGTTTGAAGTCCTTGGAATGCCTATGCTCGACTGGGCGATAAGAGCCTGCGAGGATTCGGGAATAACCGACATTTGCGTTGTCACAGGCTTTAACGCCAAGGTAATAGAAGATCATCTGGGCGGAAAATACAAGACCGTCCTGCAGCCCGAACGAATGGGCACGGGTCATGCGGTAATGATGACTATTGACTGGCTCAAGGAGCATTCGGGTAAAAATGTGCTTATCTTAAACGGCGACGCTCCCTTTATCGACAAGGATACCATTACGGGTGCGCTGAAGC
Source organism: Huintestinicola sp. (assembly GCA_051882475.1). GTDB lineage: Bacteria > Bacillota > Clostridia > Oscillospirales > Ruminococcaceae > Huintestinicola. The sequence continues at coordinate 946 of JBJERW010000062.1, forward strand.
AGCATGAGGAAAAGGAAAACGCTGTCACCGTCATAACCTCGGAGATAGACACCCCCACAGGCTACGGCAGGATAATCCGCTCCGCAGACGGCATCAGAGGGATAGTGGAGGAAAAGGACGCAACCGCCGAACAGAAGAAGATATGTGAGATAAATTCGGGCGCATACTGGTTCAGTATCGACCGTCTTATCTACGCTCTCGGCGAGATAAAACCCAATAATTCCCAAGGGGAATACTATCTTACCGACTCAGTTTTCATTCTGTTAAATGCAGGTTTTCGTGCAGATGCATATATTTCTTCAAATCCCTCGGCAGTTTTAGGTGCAAATGACAGAAAAGGTCTTTTGCTGTTGAATAATGTCGCAAGATTTGATATAATAAATAAATTAATGGACAACGGCGTGGAGTTTACCTGCACCGACGGCGTTACTATTGAAAGGGACGTTGTTATCGGAGCGGGAACAAAGATACTGCAGGGTACTATAATCAGAGGCAAGACCGTTATCGGAAGCGGCTGTGTTATCGGTCCCAACTGCGTTATCGAAAACTGCACCGTGGGCGACAACACCGTGCTGAACTCCGTTCAGGCATATGACAGCACTATCGAGGACAGCGTATCCATAGGTCCCTTCGTTCAGATACGCCCGGGCAGCAGGATATGCAGGGGAGTCAAGATAGGGGACTTTGTTGAGGTGAAAAATTCCGTTATCGGCGAGAGCACCTCCGTTTCACATCTTACCTATGTAGGCGATTCGGACGTGGGCGCAGGCGTAAACTTCGGCTGCGGCGTTGTAACGGTGAACTATGACGGCGAGAACAAGCACCGCACCGTTATCGGTGATGACGCTTTTATCGGCTGCAACACAAATCTTGTAGCTCCCGTCAAGGTGGGCGACCGTGCATATACGGGCGCAGGCTCGACTATCACCAAGGACGTTCCCGACGGCGCTCTTGCAGTCGAAAGGGGACAGACCCGTATCATTGAAGGCTTCGGCGACAAACGTCTGAGGTCAAGGATAGAAAAGCGCACAAAAAAGTAAATAAGCAGTGACCTTGTGAGCACTGCTGAAAGTATAAACCAAAACATCTAAAAAGGGGATCAGAAAAAATGAATCTTCACGGCAAGGATATCAAAATCTTCACAGCAAACTCAAATCCGCAGGTAGCGTCCGATATCGCTCAAGCGCTGGGACTGCCCCTCGGTCAGTCGGAGGTAGTTACCTTCTCCGACGGTGAGATCAGCGTTTCCATCAAGGAAAGCGTAAGAGGCTCGGACGTATTCGTAGTACAGTCCACAAGCACTCCCGTAAACGACAACATGATGGAGCTTCTCATCATGATCGACGCATTCAAGAGAGCTTCCGCAGGACGCATCACAGCGGTTATCCCTTACATGGGCTATGCCCGTCAGGACAGAAAGGCAAAGGCAAGAGATCCGATCTCCGCAAAGCTTGTTGCCGATCTCCTTACAGTTGCGGGCGCTGACCGTATCCTTTCAATGGATCTTCACTGCGCACAGATCCAGGGCTTTTTCAACATTCCCGTTGACCATCTCCTCGGCGTGCCTATCCTTGTTCCCTACTTTGTTGAAAAGTTCAAAGACATTCACGACAACTGCATAGTAGTATCTCCCGACCTCGGCTCGGTTACAAGAGCAAGAAACTTCGCTCAGAAGTTTGAAGCTCCTCTTGCAATCGTTGACAAGCGCCGTCAGAAGGCTAACGTATGCGAAGTTATGAACATCATCGGCGACGTTAAGGATAAGGACGTTATCCTTGTTGACGACATGATCGACACCGCAGGCACACTCTGCAACGCAGCAAAGGCTATCATGGAAATAGGCGGAGCAAAGTCCGTTACAGCCTGCGCTACACACGGCGTTCTTTCGGGTCCTGCTATCGAGCGCATCAGCAACAGCGTTATCAAGGAGGTCGTTCTCCTTGACACTATCGCACTTCCTCCCGAAAAGAGGATCGACAAGATAACGGTTCTCCCCGTTGCTCCCGTATTCGCACAGGCTATCGAGAGAATTTACGCAGACAGACCCATTTCTCCTCTTTTTAACAACTGATATTCTCTTACAAAATAATCGAGCCGCTTTTGACTTTATTTGTCAGAAGCGGCTTTTCTTATACAAATATTGTTGGAAACGTAAATGTTACGGGAAACGGGGATTTCGTCAAAAACGTTCCACAGGAACGTTTTTGAGGGAGAGATAATTCATTCTTGAAAGAAGGGGAGGCGGTCTTATTCGCCTCCCCTCGAAATGCTGTCGCATTTCTCACCCCTCTCTCTGCTTTTTTGCATATAGAGAGATTTCGCCGTCTGCGGACGGCGACAAGGTGGCTCCGCCCCCTTGACCCCTGCAAGCCTTTGGAAAAGGCTTGAGCGAAACTTTTGCTCCGATTTTAAATCACAACTTGTTTCATTTTTACACCATTGCAAAAAGCTAAAGTCGTTTGTGAAAAAATACAAAATAAATTCTCACTTTTCCATAGAAATTTTTCCAATTGCATCGACAAGCATTCTGACCTCTTTTTCGCTGTTGAAAACAGACGGCGAAAACCTTACTCCTCCGTCGGGAAGAGTACCGATAGTCTTATGCGCAAGACCCGAACAATGCAGTCCTCCTCTGAGGGCAAAGCCTGCATCGGAAAGCTTTTCTGCCGTTTCTTCGGGCAGCAGTCCTCTGATATTGAACAAGACGATAGGCAGATATGATATCCCCGGAGAATTGTCCCGATAAATTATGACCTTATTGTTTTCCGAAACTCCTTCAATAAACGTTCTGCAAAGGGCGGTTTCATGGTCGAACAGTCTTTCGCAGCCTAAGTTCTGCACAAAATCCATTCCCGCACCCAAAGATATGATACCCACTGTATTCACCGTGCCGCATTCAAGGCGGTCGGGCATAAAATCGGGCTGGGCAAGCTCCAATGACGTGCTGCCCGTTCCGCCCTCCATAATGGGCGTGATATCGTATTTTCCGTCGGATATGAGCATACCCGTTCCCGTAACGCCGTAAAGTCCCTTATGTCCCGGCATACAAAGGATATTTATTCCGTCGTCGGGCAGGGAAACTCTTACCGTTCCGCAGACCTGAGCGCCGTCGGCAATAAAGCAGAGCTTATTTTTGCGGCAGAGCATTCCTATCTGTCTGAAGGGGAGAAGTCTGCCTGTAACATTGCTTCCGAGAATACATATGACTGCCTTTGTAAAACGGGTCATCTTGGATTCAAAGCTTTTGATGATGTCGTCGTCGCTGCCGCTTATCTCGGCAATGCTGTAGGATATCCCTTTTTCCGAGAGGGCATGGACGGGTCTTGCAACGGAATTATGCTCCATGGAGGAGATTATCACATGATCTCCCTTTTTCACCACACCCTTTACAGCCATGTTCAGCGCATGTGTACAGTTAAGGGCAAATATAACATTTTCGGGGTCAGCTCCGAACATCGCAGCCGCTTTTTCACGCACCCTATACACCGCCTCGGAGGTTTCCAGCGAAAGCTTGTGACCGCTTCTTCCCGGATTTCCGCCGTACTTTTTCATAGCAGTTGAAACGGCAGTCATGACCGACTGAGGCTTGGGAAAGGTCGTGGCAGCATTGTCAAAATATATCATGTTATAATCACAGGATCAGCCTCCCCGACCTTCGGTAATGCTGCGATAGCGGATATTATTTTTTTCCAGCAAAGCGGTTATCCTGTCGGCGGACGCCTCCGCAGTAACGCTGTAGCCGCAGCCTCCCGCAAGGCTTTTGGGCGTTCTTCCGATCACGGCGTTTATCCCGTTCTCTTCAAGTACAGCTTTCGCCTTGCTTGCATAGGTTATGGACGCAAAAGCAACGGTATATTTTTTCATGTCCGCACCTCCATTCTTCCGAATATGCTCTGCCCCACAATATTTGAACGTTTGGCAGAGCTTATATAAGTCAATATTACTTTTTGTAATATATTACGTATAGTATTATATTAATGCCGATATTTGCTGCGTTGCAGCAGGTTCAAATTTACCTTCAATCGGTATTATTATTATATTCAGAAGATATGCCTGCTGTGAAACTGCGCAATAAAAAAAGCAGCCATGAAAACCATGACTGCTTATGTATTTATTTGGTTGAAGAGAATCAGTTGATAACTGTCTTTTCTGTTTCCTTATCAAAGATGTGGATCTTGTTAGGATCGATAGCAACCTTGATAGTATCCTGAGGACGTGCTGTAGAACGGGGGTCAACACGAGCTGTAAGAGAAATACCTTCGCATGTGAGGTACAGATATGTTTCAGCACCCATCATTTCGGTGATCTCAACTTCAGCGTCGATAACGCCTGTCTTAGCTGTGGAGAGGAACATTTCCTCATCGTGGATATCCTCGGGACGGATACCCATAATGATCTCCTTGTCAACAAGCTCGGAAAGTGCAAGATCGTCAACCTTTGCTTCGGGAACTTCTACATAGTACTTCTTTCCTCTTGTTGTCTTGGTGTCCTCGGAACCGAATTCAACTGTGTACTTGCCTTCGATCTTTCTGAGAACAGCGTCAACAAAGTTCATCTGAGGAGAGCCCATGAAGCCTGCAACGAACTGGTTAACAGGGTTTGTATAAAGGTTCTGAGGAGTATCTACCTGCTGAACGAAACCGTCCTTCATAACAACGATACGGTCGCCCATGGTCATAGCCTCCGTCTGGTCATGTGTTACGTAGATAAATGTTGTACCGAGCTTCTGGTGGAGCTTGGAGATCTCGGTTCTCATCTGTGCTCTCAGCTTTGCGTCGAGGTTTGAAAGAGGCTCGTCGAGGAGGAATACCTGAGGCTCACGGACAATAGCACGACCGAGAGCAACACGCTGTCTTTGACCGCCGGAGAGAGCCTTCGGCTTTCTGCTGAGGAGGTGAGAGATGTCGAGGATTCTTGCAGCTTCTTCTACCTTACGGCTGATCTCGTCCTTAGGAACCTTACGGAGCTTAAGACCGAATGCCATGTTCTCGAATACTGTCATATGAGGATACAGAGCGTAGTTCTGGAAAACCATCGCAATATCTCTGTCCTTAGGAGCAACGTCGTTAACAAGACGGTCGCCGATGTAAAGTTCGCCCTCTGAAATTTCTTCCAGACCTGCAATCATACGGAGTGTAGTAGACTTTCCGCATCCTGACGGACCAACGAGGATAATGAATTCCTTATCCTTGATTTCAAGGTTAACGTCAGAAACGGCAACAACGCCACCGGGATACTTCTTATAGATTGATCTGAGTGATAAGCTTGCCATATTTTAATGGACCTCCCTAATAAATATTGCTGCCGATGATATTGGGAACAATACAAATTCGGCTATGTTTATATAATACCAAATTACACATAGTAATTTCAAGTCACTTATTACCCAAACTTACAAAAAATTATTTATTAAGTTTGACGAAAAATCCTTTTAACAAATTCTTTCAACAGCCTTCTACGTTTATTTTGCATAAAGTTGTTCAATTTCTTTGTGCAATATTTCACGGCACTCTCCGAGGGCAAGTCCGGGGTCCAGTTCTATGCCTCCGATACGTGTTCTTTTTAGCCCCGTGACCCTGTTTCCCAGTGCTTCCATCATTCTTTTTACCTGATGATACTTGCCTTCATGTAATATCAGTTTAACAATATATTCGTTATTTGTAAATATAATTTGTGCAGGCATACAAACTTCTCCACCGTCAATTGGCAAACCTGCTGTAATTTTAGCTTCATATTGTCTTTCGGCAGGCTTTTCCAATGTGACAATATATTCCTTCTCCACATGGCTTTTGGGGGACAGCATTTTATGGGCAAGAGCGCCGTCGTCGGTGATAAAAACAAAGCCTTCGGTGTCCTTGTCGAGGCGTCCGGCAGGGAAAAGACCCTTTCTTCTCAGCTCCGAAGGTATCAGTTTCAGCACCGTTGCGCTCAGCTCGTCACGTGTTGCGCATACCACTCCGGCAGGTTTATTCAGCATAATATACATATACTTTCTGTATAATATGTTTTTTCCGTCAATTTCGACAGCATCTGCGGAAGGTGAAATTTTCTCTTCGGGACTTCGGACAACCTTCCCGTTCACTTTTACTTTTCCCTTTCGTATCAGCTCCTTTGCCTCGGCTCTCGAAACACCTGTCTGGGAGGATATGAACTTATCCGCACGCTGTATTTCCGTTTCCTTCAACTTTTCAGCCATTCCTTTCACGATTTTATGTATGACTTATACTAATCCCCGATAAAAGTGAAGACAAAAAATCTGCGCAAAATTCATATACGCAAAATTTTGCTTGATTTTTTGTACACTTTTTAATCGAGGATTAGTATTACATATCATCTGAACTGATTATACATAATATTTTATTTTTTGTCAATGAACCTGATTTTCTATTGCATTCTTCCATAAAATGTGCTATTATACAAATAATTCTATCAACGCATTATCATATACTATAATATAAAAATATAGTATCGGAGAGGAACGGATATACATATGACGGATTTTCTTGTACGGCATTTTGTAAAAGACTACGAAAACACCGAGGACAACAAGGTCAGGGAGCATTACGGCATGCTCAGCAGCATTGTGGGCATATTCTGCAACGTGGCGCTGTTCATTTTAAAATACATTTTCGGAACGATTTCAAACTCCATTTCCATTATTTCCGACGCATTCAACAATCTTTCCGACAGCGCAAGCTGCATTGTGACCTTTCTCGGCTACAAGCTTGCTGCAAAGCCTGCCGACAAGGATCACCCCTTCGGTCACGGAAGAATGGAGTATCTGACCGCTCTTTCCATTGCCGTTATTATAATGCTTGTGGGCATTGAGCTGCTCAAAAGTTCCGTGGATAAAATTCTCCACCCCGAAGAAATTATTTTCAGCGTATGGGCGCTTATATCTCTTATTGTGTCGATATGCGTGAAGCTGTGGATGTCCTTTTTTAACACAAAGCTTGGCAGGAGAATAAATTCCTCGGTCATGGAAGCCACCGCTCAGGACAGCCGAAACGACGTTATTGCCACATCTGCGGCTGCAATAGCTCTTATCGCTTCCATATTTACAGACCTGCCCGTTGACGGAATCATGGGCGTGATAGTTTCCGTATTCGTCCTCAAGGGCGGCTTCGGCATCATAAAGGATACCGTTGACGACCTGCTTGGAAAGCCTGCGGACAATGAGCTTTCCAAGAAAATTGCGGAGCTTGTACTGTCGAAAGAGCATATAATTGGTATACATGATCTGGTGATACATAATTACGGTCCGGGAAATCTTATTGCAAGCTGTCATGTTGAAGTCAGGAGCGATGAGAATTTCGTGGCAGTCCACGATATCGTTGACGGTATCGAACGGGAGATACACACTCAGCTGGGTGTTATGATGACCATTCACATGGACCCGATAGACATGGACGACGAGCAGGTCAACTCATGCAGGGAGATGATAAGGGCCTTTGTAAAGACCATTGACAGCAGGCTGCATATCCACGATTTCCGAATGGTTTCGGGAGAAACTCACACAAACGTCATTTTTGACCTTGTAGTTCCTTACGACTGCAAGCTGAAGGATACGGAGCTTAAAAGCATTATCGACGGATTTTTAGACGCACAGGAGAAGAACTATTTCTCCGTTATAACCTTTGACAGGGAATTTGTTGACAGATGATGATTTGATTTTATATAATGTAAAAATCATGCAGCCAAGACACGGTTGCATCAGCTTGTCGAAAAAGTAAGATAGCGTAAATAACTTATAGTTACTAATCGGAGTTAAAGTTTCGCTCAAGCCTTTTCCAAAGGCTTGCAG
>JBJERW010000063.1:0-35999 GCA_051882475.1 Huintestinicola sp.
TCTGTCGTTTGCGACAGCTTTATTATATTATCATATTATTTTTGCTTTGTCAAGGACTTTTTTGATATTTTTTCGGGTTTGGTGACAATGCTGTCCTAAATTGTCATATTACCTATTAATATGCATCAAAATGCACAACTATCTGATATCCCTCAGAACCTCAACGTTGCTTCTAATAAGCTTTTCCGCACGTTCCGCCATCTTTTCGGGGCTTTCCGCCATTCCGTTTTCAAGCCATTTCCCGATAAGCCCAACGCAGCCCGACACCACGAAAGCATACTGATATTCCAGATCCTTTGCAGTTATCCTATCCTGATTTCCCGACGAATCCGCCCAATCCCTGAAGCATATATCCTTCACAAGCTCCCTGAGCTTGTTGATGAACGCCATATCGCCGTGAGCCCCTATCAGAACCGTGCACATGTCACTGTTGTCCGCAATAAATCTGAAAATATCCCTGATAAGCTCATATCTTCTTCCGCCGATTTTTTCGGGGGGATATGCTTTCATGATCTCGCTGTATTCGTCAAGCATCTCCTGCTCGATCTTCTCGGTAAGGTCGAAGATATCCTTATAATGTATGTAAAACGTTCCCCTGTTGATATTTGCCTCCGCCGCAAGCTCTCTTACGGTGATCTCTCTGACGCTTTTCTCCCTCATGAGCTTTGCAAGAGCAAGCCGCAGGACTCTTTTGGTCTTTACGACCCGTCTGTCGTCATTGAAATTACGGCTCATTTTCTTCCCCCCCGTTTGCAACATATATATACGGTTCCATGTCCGCAAATTTTTTCTCCCCGATACCGCTGACGTTCATAATATCTCTTATATCCTCAAAAGGCGAATTATTTCGGTACTCGATTATTTTGTCCGCAGTTTTCTCGCCAATGCCCTTGAGCTTCATAAGCTCCTCCCTGTCTGCGGTATTTATGTCGATCGAATGCTCACGCAGGACATAAGCCTCCGTCGTTTCCGACAGGGTTTCCGATATTTCGACATTTTCGGGGCGCAAAAAAGCGGTTTCCGATTCGGAATATTCCGCCGCTTCATCGGCAGATATGACCTCTATAACAGGCATACCTGCGCTGTCCGCCCGTTTTTCAAGGATAAACGATGTTCCCGCAGCAGCTGCCGCCGAAACAAACATAGAAGCCGTTACCGCAAAGATTGTCTTTTTTATATCCATATTATCATTCCCGACAGATTTTTCAAAAACAGGCTGCAGCACAAACTCCTGTGCCGCAGCCTGCCTATTTTTTCCGAACCTGTCCGTTCGGATAATTATTCTGCGCTGTTTCCGCTCGATTCGATATTTGCCGCAGCGATCTCTTTGATAGATGTTGTCAGTCCTGCAAGGCCCTGTATCTCGGAGGGGATAATGATCTTTGTAGCCTTTCCGTCGGCTGCCTTTCCGAATGCTTCAAGTCCCTTGAGAGCAATAACCCCCTCGGACGGATTTGCTTCGTTGAGCTGAACGATAGTATCTGCAAGAGCCTGCTGAACTCTTCTCAGAGCTTCAGCCTCACCCTCTGCGACAAGCATCTTCTGCTGTCTTATAGCGTCACCCTTGAGGATAGCGGCCTCCTTTTCAGCCTCCGCTCTGAGGATAGCAGCCTGTTTCTCAGCCTCTGCACGAAGGATCTTTGATTCCTTTTCACCCTCTGCAACAAGCACCTGAGATTTCTTTTCACCCTCTGCCTGAAGGATCTTTTCACGTCTTTCACGCTCAGCCTTCATCTGCTTTTCCATGGCGTCCTGTATCTCTCTCGGAGGGAGAATGTTTTTAAGCTCAACTCTGTTGACCTTGATGCCCCATCGGTCGGTAGCCTGATCGAGAATGGACGTGATCTTTGTGTTGATAACATCACGGGAGGTAAGAGTAGCGTCAAGCTCCAGCTCGCCGATGATGTTACGGAGAGTAGTTGCGGAGAGGTTCTCGATAGCGGACAGAGGACGCTCAACGCCGTAAGTATAAAGCTTAGCGTCCGTTACTGTGAAGAACACTACCGTATCTATCTGCATAGTAACGTTATCCTTGGTGATAACAGGCTGAGGCTTGAAGTCAACGACCTGCTCCTTGATGGAAACCTTCTTTACCACCTTGTCGAATATAGGTATTACATAATGCGCACCCGTCTGCAAAGCGGCATGGAAAGCACCCAGTCTTTCAACCACATAGACCTGCGCCTGGGGAACGATCTTGATTCCCGAAATGATAACAATGACCAGAAAAATAATTATGCCGTAGATAAGATACTCCATGATATGACCACCCTTTCAAACATTATACCTTATATTTTATATTTTTTCGACCGTAAGGGTCGCTGCGCCCTTGCCTTTTACAACAACCGTACAGCCTTCCTCAATGACGCTGCCGTCGGCAGAAACCGCACTCCAGTCAACGCCTTCCAGCCTTACTCTGCCCGTGCCTGCCGCAGAGTCGATCTTTTCGATGACCACCGCATTTTTGCCGATGTCAAGCTCGCCGTTTGTAGGGATATACTTTTTCGGCATGATCTTTTTCAGCAGCGGACGTGTAAATATCAGCAGCAAGACCGATACCGCCAGAAAGATTATCCACTGCACCGTTGCGTTTACTCCCGCAGCAGCAGCCACAAGGGCACACAGCGCACCCACGGCAAACCATATGGATACCAGAGCAAAGGTCGCCGCTTCAAGGAGCGAACATGCCACAAGCAGAATGATCCATAAAACTATCATGAACAAACCGCCTCCCGATCAAAAATTCTGTCAGTCCTATACATATTATAATTATGCACAGAAAATTCCCTGTTATCTGACGGTTTTATATTAACATATTTTTATAAAAAAATCAATGTATTTAGGTAAAATTTAATCATTTGTCACTATTTATATAATCCTTGTAGCCCCAAAGGTACTTCATTCCCGAAATTATTGTAAGAACAGCCGATATCCAGATAAGCACCTGCTCCAGAACAACCGTCCAAAGGGGATAAAAGATGCTGTCCTTTCCGAAAAGCACCGCAAGGAACATGATTATAACAATTGCTGCCATGGTAAAGGCGGTTTTGAGCTTCCCCCATATGCCTGCCGCAACCACAACTCCCTCGTTTGCAACGATAAGCCTCAGCCCCGAAACCATAAATTCTCTCGCAATTATGATTATTACAGGCACTGCTCCCGCAAGTCCAAGCTGAACAAAGCACACCAGCGCCGAGATAACAAGCACCTTGTCCGCAAGAGGGTCGAGGAACTTTCCGAAATTGGTGACAAGATTTCTGCTCCTTGCGATATGCCCGTCAAGAGCGTCGGTTATTGAAGCCGCCGCAAAAATTATCAGGGCGATAAGGGGAGAAAAGGGGACGATATCCGTCAGCATGAAAAATATGAAGAAGGGCACCAGAATAACTCTGAGCACCGTAAGCTTATTCGGCAGATTCATCTACAACATCTCCAATCAGGTCATAATCCATGATCTCGTTAACGTGCACCTTTACAAAAATTCCCGGAACAAGCTTTCTTCCCGGCGACGTAAAGAATATCTTTCCGTCGATATCGGGAGCGTCCATGGCGCTTCTTCCGAAATAGCATTCGCCGTAGCGGTCATAGCCCTCGCAGACTACCTCAATGACCTTGTCGTGAAGCTGATTGTTCTTGTTGTTTGCGATCATCATCTGCTGCTCCATGATGATATCCGCACGGTGCTGCTTTGTTTCCTCGTCAAGCTGACCCTCAAAGGACGCAGCCGCAGTTCCCTCCTCGGCAGAGAAGGGGAAGCAGCCCAGCCTGTCAAATTCCATATCCTTCACAAACTCCGCAAGAGTATTGAACTGCTCCTCCGTTTCACCGGGGAAGCCTGTGATAAGGGTAGTTCTGAGAATGACCTCGGGTATCCTCTCACGAATCTTTGCAATAAGCTTTCTCAGGGTCTGCTCATCGCCGGGGCGGTTCATTTTCTTCAGTATCTCCCCATCGCAGTGCTGAATGGGCATGTCGATGTATTTGACAATTTTTTCTTCCGTTGCCATAACGTCAAGGAGCCTGTCGGTTATCCTCTCGGGATAGCAGTAGAGAACTCTCAGCCATTTAAGCTGTTCTATCCTGCAAAGCTCCCTCATAAGGTCGGGGAGCATGGATTCGCCGTAAAGGTCCTCGCCGTAACGGGTGGTGTCCTGAGCGATGAGGATCAACTCACGGACTCCGTTCTTCACCATTTCCCTTGCCTCTTCCACAAGCTCGTTCATGGGAACGCTGCGGAACCTGCCCCTGATAGAAGGTATAGCGCAGTAGGTACAGCAGTTGTTGCAGCCCTCCGCTATTTTCAGATAAGAGAAAAAGGGCAGAGTTGTCTGAATGCGTCCTCCCGTAAGCTCAAGCTTGTATTTATCGTCGAATTGAACGTATTTTTCATTGGCAAGCACATGGTCGATAACTCCGCAGATATCATCGTTGCATCCGATGCCCACAACAGCGTCCGCTTCGGGCAGTTCGGCGGAAACCTCCTCCTTGTATCTTTCTGCAAGGCAGCCTGTGATGATTATCTTTTTTATCCTGCCTTCTTTTTTCAGTGCGGCAAATTCAAGGATAGTTTCGATAGCCTCCTGCTTTGCCGATTCGATAAATCCGCAGGTGTTGACTATAACGATATCCGCAAGGGCTGCATCGCCCACAAGCTGATATCCGTGCTCCTTTATTTTATACAGCATTCTCTCGGCGTCCACCTGATTTTTCGAGCAGCCGAGGGAAACCATTCCTACTCTGACAGACATGATATTCTGCATCCTTTCCGATTAATAATTATAATAAAATATTATAGCACACCCTATCCCGATTTGCAACAGTTTTCCCCAAAACGGCAGGATAACGCCCGTTCCCTTTTGGGTTTATTGTGTATTTTACCCAAAACAGCCATAATACAATGTATTATTTTAATTAGCCGTTTCTAATATCCGAAATAAATTATGCAGAAAAATTTCGCAAATTAATAGTATAATATTTTAGATATAGTATTTTTCAATGTTGCAAGTAAAAAAATCATGGGGGTATACTGTTATATGTTTGACCTGAATATTCGTTTTCAGATCGCTTCGGTAATTTTCTGCGGCATAATACTGTTTGACTTTCTCCGCTCCAAAAAGATCCCGACTGTAACAAACCGATATTTCGCTATCATGGCGGCGGCAACAGTCATAAACCTCGGCTTCGATATAACCACCGTCTACACCATCTCCCACATGGACACCGTCCCCGACTCGGTAAACCGTTTTGCCCATCGTGGACTTTATCTTACCATCGCCTGCGTTGTGGAATGCTTTTACAAATATGTCTGCTCTCTCGACAGCGACAGAGGCTCGGAAAACAGGATACTCTACAGGCTGCTTGATATCCCCTTTGCAGGCTCTGTATTCTGCTCCCTCTTTCTCCCCTTCTGGTTCTACTCGGACGATAACCTTTACGCCTATTCCCAAGGTGCAGCAGTAACGGGACTTTTCATCTGCGTAGGCATACAGCTCGTTGTAATAGTTGCAAGAACGATTAAAAACAAGATTTCCGTCCAGAACAAGGCTATGATAATCACAGGAGTATGCGTATGGGTAGCAGTCTGCCTTATACAGCTGCTTGTGCCCAGAATGCTGCTCACGGGTCTTGGCATAACCATCATGCTCATGTTCGTTTACCTTTCCTTTGAAAACCCTGCGGAATATGTTGACCATATCACGGGATGCTATAATAAATACGCCTTTGACAGCGTGCTCCGTGAAAGGATATATTCGGCAAAGCCCTTTTTTATCATCAATGTGGTATTCGATGATATGAACCATGTTGTAAGCCGATTCGGCTACAGCGCCGCTCACAGCATACTCCGTCAGCTCCGCACCTTTCTCTCCGAAAATGTGAGCAAGACCGTTTACCTTTTCGGCGACAATGCTCTTGCGGTGTTTATTTCGGGAAAAGAAGACGCAGACAGAGCGTGCGGCGCTATAAAGAAACGTCTTGAGAAGATGTGGGACGTTAACGGCGCTCATATAATGGCAAAAACTCATGCGGATGTCCTTGAATTCCCCGATTTTGCCCACAGCGCAAGCGAGGTAAATTCGACCCTCAGATACACCTGCGAGCATAGCAGCGGCACGGAGATAATAAACTATGTGGACGATTCCTGCATAAGCGATATCCGCCGTCAGGCAGCGGTACGGGCACTGCTTCGTGAAGCTATAAAGAACGACGGCTTCAATGTGCTTTACCAGCCTATCTACTCGGTGAGAAAAAAAGGCTTCACCTCGGCAGAAGCCCTGCTCAGACTGAAGGACACCGAAACCATAGGCTTTGTATCCCCCGATGAATTTATACCCATTGCGGAAAAAACGGGACTTATATCGGATATCGGCAACATCGTCTTTGAAAAGGTCTGCCGATTTATTTCCGAAAATCACCTTGAAAAGATGGGTATCGAATATATTGAAGTAAACATTTCGGGAATTCAGGCGGTAAACACATCACTGTCCGAACAGCTTTCCGAGATACTTCATAAATATAACGTTCCCCCAAGATTTATCAACCTTGAAATAACCGAAACTGCGGCGGTGCAGTCGGCGGAGCTTATGAAGCTGAACTTCTCAAAGCTGCGCTCAATGAACTGCAGCCTTTCCCTTGACGATTTCGGTTCGGGATATTCAAACCTGTCCAAGATCCCCGACATCTCCTACAGGCTCATAAAGCTTGACAAGAGCCTTATATGGCCCTGCTTCGACGACGATGCCCCCACAAAGCAGATATACGATTCAAGAGTTATCCTGAACAACGTTATAAATATGATATCCCAGCTGAGCATCGAGATAGTTGCCGAGGGCGTGGAAACAGCGGAACAGGCGGAGGAGCTTGCTTCAAAGGGAATAAACTTCCTTCAAGGTTACTATTATTCCCGTCCCTTAACGGAAAAGGACTTTTTAAGCTTTATCAGAGAGCATATTTCAATGATGATAAAGAGATAAAGGAGAATTTATGCCCGATTTAACAACAGAAAAGGATATCAGGATAAAAGGTATCCTTATTACCGTGGATTACGGCGAATTTGACGCACAGCGCTCCATCGACGAGCTTGAGGAGCTTGCGGAAACTGCGGGAGTGGAAACCTGCGGAAAGATAATCCAGAAGCGTCCCTCACCCGACACAGCCACCTATGTAGGCTCGGGCAGACTTGAAGAGCTTGCCGCAGAAGCAGCCGCCCTCGGTGCTGAGATACTCATATTCGACTCGGAGCTTACCGCAAACCAGGTCAGAAATATTGAAGCGGCAACGGATATCCATACCATCGACCGCACTACCCTTATCCTCGATATTTTCGCTCAGAGAGCGATATCCAAGGAAGGACGGATACAGGTAGAGCTTGCCCAGCAGAAATACCGCCTTGCCCACCTTGCAGGCAAGGGCATAGAGCTTTCCCGTCTTGGCGGCGGAATAGGCACAAGAGGTCCGGGAGAATCAAAGCTTGAAACCGACCGCCGTCATATCAGACGAAGGATAGAAAACCTTGAAGCTGACCTTAAAGAGATAAAGCAGCACCGTGACCTGCTCAGAAACAGGCGCAAAAAGGACAACGTCCTCACCGCCGCCATTGTGGGCTACACGAATGTTGGAAAATCAACTCTCCTCAATGCGCTGACCGACGCAGGCGTTCTTGCGGAAAACAAGCTTTTTGCGACCCTTGATATAACCTCCCGTTCCATAGAGCTTCCCGACGGACGCTCGGTGATGCTTGTTGACACGGTAGGACTTATCAGCCGCCTGCCCCATAATCTTGTGGAGGCGTTCAAAAGCACACTTGAAGAAGCGGCAAACGCCGACATTCTCTTAAACATTATCGACGTCAGCAGCGAGGACGCAAGGGAGCAGGAAAAGGTCACCGCCGCTCTCCTTTCGGAGCTTGGCTGCGACGGGATACCCAAAATCGATGTTCTGAACAAATGCGACAAGCTCCCCGGCGCAGAGAACATTCCCGAAAACGACAACACCGTTCTTATCTCCGCCAAGGAAGGCATCGGCTTTGACAAGCTGCTCAGATGCATCTGCGCAAACCTGCCCGAAACCTCGGTAAGGGGAACATTTTCCATACCCTATGATAAATCGGGACTGCTTAACACCATTCGCACCGAGGGAAAGATTTTCTCGGAGGAATACACGGCGGAAGGCACTCTTATCGACGCTCTTGTGGACAACAAGATACTTTATCTTGTGGAACAATATAAAATCAACTGCTGAGCATAATATAACGAAAGGGAAGAATATCAATGGCAGCGGGAATACTGATAATAATCACAGGCATTGCGCTCTGCCTGCTGTTCTTTGCGGCAAAGAGCTTCAGCCGCAGACTCACGGAAGAAGCGGACAAGATAAAAAAAGTATGCCGCATATTTGAAGCCTCCGTCCTTGATGTGCACACGGAAAGCATAAAAAACGAAAAGGGCAGGGAGAAAAATCAGCCTGTCATTATACTGCAATTCCGCAACGAGGAGAAGCACAGCACCATAGTTCACCGCTACACTCTCCCCTTTTCGGGAAAATATTCACGGGGGGACAAGGTAACGCTTTTCTACAGAGAAGCCCCCGACGGGGATATTGCCATGCTCGACAAAGACAACCCCTTTGAAAAAAACAGCGCCGCTCTCCTGAAATTCAGATGGGCGGCTCTTGTGCTGGGAATAATAAATATAGTGCAGGGAGCGGTCATAGCAGTTACCCTTTCAAATATGCAGATGTAAATGGTGATAATTTGATGATATTTTCCGAAAACAGTAGAAATTGTCCGAAAAATATGGTACACTATATATTATATTGCATTGCGGCAAAAAATTTTATACGGAGTTGATATAATTTGTCTATCGAACGCAAGCGCACCGAGCTTGGAAACGGCATCGCCCTGACCGAGCTTATCGACAAAAAGCTTAAGACCAACAGCTTTGTTATCCATTTCATTGCGCCGCTAACAAACGAAAATGCAGCGGCAAATGCGGCTGTTCCCATAATTCTCACCGATTCATCGGAGGATTACCCTACCCTTACGGCTGTGAGCCGCCGTCTTGCGGAGCTTTACGGAGCATCACTCAGGGGCGGAGTGTCAAGGTTCGGCGACTGCCATGTGGTTTCCCTGTCGGCGTCCTGCATCGCTGATAAATTCGCTCTCGAAAACGAGGAGCTTGCTCTGGAGCTTATAAAAATGCTTACGGGAAATCTCACACGTCCTCACCTTGAAAAGGGCGTTTTCTGTGAAGATGATTTCCGCCTGAAAAAGCAGGAGCTGCTTGACGATATAGACGCAGACATCAACGAAAAGCGTTCCTACGCCTTAAAGCAGGCAGGCAAGATAATCTTTGAAAACGAAGCTGCGGGAATATCTCCCAAGGGTGAACGTGCATCTGCCGAGCAGCTTACAAGCAGTCAGACCTACGACGCCTACCGCAAGCTTCTGCTTTCGGCAAGGATAGAAATATTCTATGTGGGCAGCGGTATATCGGATAAGGCAAGAGCTGCCCTTATCTCCGCCTTTGAAGCCCTTGAGCGCAAGGACGTTTTCGAGATAAAGCTCGTACCCTCTCCCGCTAAGCAGACCCCCGTTTACAAAACCGAACGCCTTGACATCGTTCAGAGCAAAATGGTAATGGCATACAAGACGGCGGAGGACCGTCCAACTGAAATGAAGCTTTTCAATGCCCTTTTCGGCGGAACACCCTTCTCTCTCCTGTTTGAAAACGTGAGAGAAAAGCTGAGCCTTTGCTACTACTGCTCCTCATCATACAATCCGAAAAAGCAGGTGCTTTATATTGACAGCGGCGTTGAGAGCTGCAACATAGAGGCTGCCGAAGCCGAGATAAATAATCAGCTCCGGAACATTATCTCGGGTGATTTCTCCGACGAGCTTATTGCGGAAACAAAGCTTGCGATAATAAACGCCCTGAAAGCCGTTAACGATTCTCCCAAGGCTGTTGCGGAGTGGTACTTCAAGCAGTGCACAAAGCCCGAAAGCGAGATCATCACCCCCGAGGACGAGATCGCCATGATCGAAAAGATCACACGTGAGGATATCATTGCCTGCGCAAAGTCGCTGAAGCTTGATACGGTATATGTCCTTACGGGAAAGGAGTGCTGATATGGAAAGAACTGTTATTCGAAACGAACGCACGGGTGAACAGTACACAAAGGTGATCCACGACAGCGGACTTACGATATATATCTGGCAGGTCAAGGATCACAGCGTTAAACACGCCCTTTTTGGCACAAAATACGGATCTGTGAACACCACCTTCAAGACCAAGGACGACCCCGATTTTATAACCGTCCCCAACGGCATCGCCCACTATCTGGAACACAAGCTCTTTGAGAACGAGGACTGCGACGTGTTCAGGCTTTACGCAAAAACAGGTGCGGCGGCAAACGCATACACCTCCTTTGACAAAACCTGCTATCTCTTTACCTGCACCGACAATTTCAAGGAATCCCTTGAAATACTGTTGGATTTCGTTCAGAAGCCTTATTTCACCGAGGAAACCGTCCGCAAGGAGCAGGGCATCATCGGGCAGGAAATACGCATGTACGACGACAATGCAAACTGGAAGGTATTCTTCAATCTGCTGGGGGGAATATATCACGAAAACCCCGTAAAGATCGACATCGCAGGCACTCAGGAGAGCATTGCGCAGATAAATGCAGACCTGCTCTACCGCTGCTACAACACCTTCTACAATCTTCACAACATGGTCCTTGCGATTGCAGGTGACGTTGACCCCGACGATATCCTTGAATCCTGCGACAGGCTTCTGAAACCCTCTCAGGACAAGGAGCTTGTTTCAATTATCCCCGAAGAGCCGATTTCGGTTGCGTCAAAATTTGTATCCCAGAAGCTTGAAGTAGCTGTTCCCATATTCAATCTCGGCTACAAATCCGCTCCCATAAGCGCAGACACTATCGCCGCAGATGAAGTAAAGTCCGACCTTGCTCTTGCCCTTCTGACAGACGAAAGCACCGATTTTTACAAGGAGCTTTACGATGAAGGACTGATAAACTCCACGTTTTCATCTGAAACATTTTCGGGCGAAGGCTTTTTCGTTCCCCTTTTCGGCGGCGAATCACGTGACCCCGAAAAGGTATGCGCACGGATAAACGAGCATATTGAAAAATGCAAGAAAACAGGCTTTGACCGTGACCATTTTGAGATTCTCCGCAAGGCGTACTACGGTTCGCTTATCCGCTCGCTCAATGACCCCGAAGCCCTTGCGACATCTCTCATCAATTCAGGCATGAGAGGCACGGGAACCGCATTCTCCACCATTGAAGCGGTTGCAAGCGTAACTCTCGAAGAGGTGGAGCAGTTCCTCAGAGAGCGTTTTGATACCGATAATTACACCCTGTCGGTCATCTACCCCACAGAAAAATAATCTCAGAACGCTCCGCAATATTTGTTAATCAGAAAGGATAAAAAATAATGGAAACAGAGCTTCTCAGCCGATACGGCTCGGACACCATTGCTTTTCCGAAGCTCGGAATTGAGCTTAATATTGACAATGAAGCATTCAATCTTTTCGGCTTATCAATAAAATGGTACGGCGTTATGATCGCCCTCGGCATGCTGCTTGCAATGATATACTGCTTTAAGCGCACAAAAGAATTCGGCATTGACAGCGACCGTGTTATCGACGCTGTTTTTGCGGGACTTGTGGGAGCCGTTATCGGCGCACGTCTTTACTACGTTGCCATGAATCCCGATAATTACAAGGAATTTACCGACATTCTCGCCATACGTGACGGCGGACTTGCCATTTACGGCGGAATAATCGGCGCACTCCTATTCGGCTGCATAACCGCAAAGCTGCGTAAGCTGCGGATACCGCCGCTCCTTGACCTTGCCGCCATGGGCTTTCTTATCGGACAGTGTCTTGGCAGATGGGGCAACTTCTTCAATCAGGAATGCTTCGGCACAAACACCTCTCTCCCTTGGGGAATGTCGGGAGATAAGATACAAAGCTATCTTGCCTCCCACAGCGACGCTCTTCTTGCGGAGGGTATGGAGATAAACGCATATCTCCCCGTACACCCCTGCTTTCTCTATGAATCCCTCTGGTGCCTTGCAGGCTTCATTATTCTCCATTTTTACCATAAGAACAGAAAATTTGACGGTGAGATATTCCTCATGTACACCTTATGGTACGGTGTGGGAAGATTTTTCATCGAGGGTCTGCGTACCGACAGCCTTTACATCGGCACAGTAAGAGTATCACAGGCTCTTGCGGCGGCAAGCGCAGTTCTGTCACTGGCGCTCATAATCCTTTTCCGCATAAGGGCAAAGAAAAAGTCCATACCCCTTTACAGAGATACGGAGGAATCCAAGGAGATACTTGCCGCTGCCGAAAGGGAAGAAGAGGAATACGAGGAGCGCAGAAAGGCACGCAAAAAGCAGGAGCTTACGGCAGATCAGAAGATCATCTCCGATGACGAGGACGAGGAAGATAATACTTCCGCCGGATCCCCTTCCGAAAGCTCGGACGAAAGCGAACAAGACGAAGAACAAAGTGAACAAAGCGAATAAATATATAAACGGAGGTCATGAACATGGCAGTAATTATTGACGGTAAGGCAGTCAGCGCAAAGGTAAAGGCGCAGGTCAGAGAGGAAACCGAACAGCTCAAAGCAAAGGGCATTTCGGTCGGTCTTGCGGTAGTCATCGTGGGCGACGATCCTGCGTCGAGAGTATATGTCAACAACAAGAAAAAATCCTGCGCCGAAGTGGGATTTGAGTCCTTCGAGTACGCTCTCCCAGCAGAAACCACCGAGGCCGAACTTCTTGAGCTTGTGGACAAGCTCAACAACGATGACAAGGTACACGGCATACTTTGTCAGCTGCCCCTCCCCAAGCATATCAACGAAACCGCCGTTATCAATGCTATCCGTCCCGACAAGGACGTTGACGCATTCCACCCCGAAAATGTGGGACATATAATGATAGGCGACTACAAATTCCTCCCCTGCACTCCTGCGGGAGTAATGGAGCTTATTGCCGAAACAGGGGTAGACGTATGCGGCAAAAACTGCGTGGTTATCGGCAGAAGCAACATTGTGGGCAAGCCAATGGCAATGCTGCTGCTCCACAAAAACGGCACCGTTACCATAACTCATTCACGCACAAAGAACCTGAAGGAGATATGCTCTCAGGCGGATATCCTTGTGGCAGCCGTAGGCAAGCCTAAGTTTGTTACCCCCGATATGGTCAAGGAGGGCGCTGTTGTTATCGACGTCGGCATGGACAGAGATGAAAACGGCAAGCTCTGCGGAGATGTTGACTATGCCGCTTGCTTTGACAAGGCGGGCTACATCACCCCCGTTCCCGGCGGAGTAGGTCCCATGACCATTGCAATGCTCATGAAAAACACTCTTACAGCCGCTAAAAATAAGAACGGTATTGAATGATAATATAATTACAAAAACAATTACAATAAAACCGCCCTGCCAATGTTGAAAACACTCATTGACAGGGCGGTTTTATTTTATTGGTCAGATAACAGTTATTTACTCCGCTTCATCAAGCTGAGCGCCGCCCCATTCAACGACCGTGAATGCCTTGCGTTCAAAGGTTTCAAGGCTCTGTTCGGGGACATCTATCTCCTCGTCGAGAGGAACAAAGGTCATGAATATTCGCAGCATACTGTCGGGAGCAGGCGAAATATCAAGCTTTGCCATTTCCTCATACTGCTCTGTCTGGAATCTGATAAGGTTGTACTCGTTATCCTGCATAAGAGGCAGCCAGTAAACTATAAATTCATTGTACTCCTTAGGCTCAAGTCCCATGTATGCAAGCTTTTCCTGCAAAAATGCCGCCGTATCGCTGCCCTTTACAACAAATCCCTCGGACATATCCCAGCTTACTTCTCCATTGCCTTCCCAGTAAAGATATGAATACTCCCGTCCGTCCGCCTTGTTGACAAGTCTGCCGTCAGGATATGCGGTAACGTTCCAGCCGTCGCCGTATTCGGGATATGTGCAGGTAAGCTCGCCGTCCTTTATGCTTACCTTTACGGAAACCTCCGTTTCCTCTTCAGGATAAAGGTAGATAACAGGCTTTTCGTAGTCACCGAGGAAGGTGTAATTGTATTTTCCGTCGGAATTTATACCTGCATAAAAGCTGTCTATCATGTATGCAATGCCATAGCAATAGGTGCGGTCGTCCGGTTCGGCAAAAACTACATTGCCCTGATCGTCCGTTGAAATGAGCCAATCGGTGTTAAGGCTGTACTTGCGGCTAAGACCGTTTGCAAAATCCTGCTGCATATATCCGAACAGCTCGAAAAGTCCCGAATCCGCCTCGATATCTCCGTAGCAGTAGATATCATCGGGATAGCCGTATGCGTTATAGCCGGGCTTTGTAGTGTATTCAAGAGGCTTGCCCATGTAATAATAAGTTGTTCCCGTGTATTCGCCGTTTTCATCAACTGTATCTTCCTCACGGAAAATCTCACTGAATTTCAGCTTGTCACCTTCAAGGGTGAAGAGATAATCCACCTCTCCCTCCTTCATAGTATCACGGTTCAGCCTTGACATGGTGAACCACGATACGGAACCGTCATCGGCTATCTTCTGTCCAAGAACATTTCCGTTGTCATAATAATGCAGGTAAGGGTTGTACAGTGTGTCTATGTAAACAAGACTGCCGTTTTTGATGCGGTAGATATCCGTGTCGATATCGTCATCGAAAGAACCTGCATATTCGTTATTCGTATCCTCAACATAGTTTGAAACAAGCAGCTCGGGAGTTCCGTCGCCGTCAAGGTCAAGGAGCTTTATGCCGATAGTATTGTCTTTGTAAATCATGCCGGTATTAGCCATTATGGCATTGTATACCGTGTCAGCCTCCGTACCAAGGTCGGCTGTTATGGAATAGGCGGTTTCTATGGCATCGTCGGTATTTTCGGTAAGCACCTTCATTCCAAAGACCCAGCCGGGAGAACAGAACGAAGAGTCCTTAAACCCCGCAGTTTCCGCAAGACGGGTGGGCGATATGTACCCCTGCTTTGTGCTGTAGCATACGCTGAAGCTTGCGTCAAGCGACGCATAAACATAATCCTCACCGAGATTTTCAAGGACAGAGCGTGTTTCGGAGCCTTCCTCATAATCATCGAGGTAGTAGGACATAAAGACTTTTGCGGAATCGGAAATTATCTCCGTGCCGTTTATGTTGTAAACACAATCGCTTGCGGAGCGGTGGAAAACCGGTATGCCGTACATATATGCAGGGTCGATTATCGCTTCAATAACATTTTCATCATCAAGGCTCTTTCTTACAAAAGCATTGAACTTGGTGTCCCACAGCTCGGCATAGAGAAGCTCCTCCTGACCTTCTGCAGAAATATGGGACATACCGAAGGAGCCTTCCGTTCTTGTGACCTTGTCAAAAACGATAAGGGGTGTCCCTTCGGAAATGATGTATGGAGTATTGAAGGCGGCAATATATTGATTGGTAGGCTCAATTGGATAAAAATTCCTTGCCCCCACAAGCTTATCAAAGCTGCTTATGATATCCTCTCTGTCGCCGTCGGAAAGATTTTTCAGCTGAGTTGTGGAGTATCCCGCATAGCAATAGCCGCTGCCATACTCGGTTTTCCTGATTTTCAGCGTCCTGTCACCAATTACACCTACGCTTGAATTGTCAACAGGATAGCTATTATCATTTGTGTAGTAAAGGATAAAATCCTTGTCGTTAAGCTCTCTTACGGTACAGTCAAAGAAGGATATCTCTTCGGAAGACCCTTCGATGACCTCCTCTGTTTCCCCTTCCGTTTCAGGCGGCAATTCCCCCTTGTCGATCGTTTCCTCAGCGGCTGTATCGGTATCCGCCTGTACAGTTCCGCTCTCCTCCGATACCTGTAACGAGGAGCTTTCCGCCTGCTCCGAATTATTGCTTTCGCAGGCGGCTAATGTCATTATCATTGCTGCCGAAAGGATAACTGCCGATATCTTATGCTTTTTCATAATGTCAACCCCTTTGAAATATTTTTACTGATTAAGTCTGAAATGAACAGGTATGCCGTTTCTGTATTCGATGGCAGGCTCGCCCTGAATAAGGGGAAGGAAATAATTGAGAGCGTCGGTGGTAACATCGCTTCTGTCGGCAGTTATCCAGTTTTCGGGGAAATATTTCTCCTTGTTGGCAGCCTCAGCTACGTCCGTTGATACTATCTCCACTCTGTACGGCTCATTGCTTATTCTGCGATATCCCATCATTCGTCCGCTGTTTCCGCTGAGAGCGCAGTCAACTGCCGCTGCGCCAATCTCCTCAGCCTCGTTTATATCGGTAAGGGACGCAATATGTGCGCTGCACCTCTGCATAACGTTCAGCTCGATAGACCTTACCTTGCAGCCAAACCTCTCGGAGCAGGCGTGTTCAAGGTATTTTGCAACGCCCGAATTATCTGTATGACCGAATGCGTCCGCACCCGTCTTTACATAGTTTCTGTCCGTGGGAACGATACCCTCCGAAACCGCAACGATGACCGCACGGTATCTCTTCATCATTCTTCCCACGTCCGCAAGGAAGTTTTCCATATCAAATCCGCCGTTAAAAGCTTCGGGAACATAGATAAGGTGTGGGGCAGGCTCTCCGTTGGCTCTGAGAACACAGCTTGAAGCTGTGAGCCAGCCTGCGTTTCTGCCCATTATCTCAACAATGGTAATGGACTGTATACTGTACACACGGCTGTCACGGATTATCTCCTGCATGGTGGTGGCAACATATTTTGCGGCAGAACCGAAACCGGGAGTATGGTCGGTGCAGGGCAGATCGTTGTCTATAGTTTTCGGAACGCCGATTATCTTTATATCCTTTCCCACGTCACGGCAGTATTTGTCAAGCTTCATTACCGTGTCCATGGAGTCGTTTCCGCCGATATAGAAAAAGGCGCTGATATCATGCTCCTCAAATGTATGGATAATGTTGATATAATCGTTCTCGCATTCGGCATATTCCGAAAGCTTGTAGCGGCAGGAGCCAAGCATTGTGGAAGGAGTTTTTTTCAGCAGCTCGATATCATGCTCCGAGGTAAGTATTCTGTCAAGGGGAACAAGATCGTCCTTTATCATTCCCTCGATACCGTTTATGGAGCCGTATATCTTGTCAATTTCGGGGCAAGCCATAGCCCGTCTGAAAACGCCTGCAAGAGAAGCGTTTATCGCCGCTGTTGGACCTCCCGACTGTGCTATTGCAATATTGATCTTTTTGCCGTCTGACATAAAAATATCCTCCCGTTTTCCGATATGCACAAAATCAGCATACCGAATTTTTATCTATTTTTATTTTACCACACTTTCCCGCAAAAATGCTATATGCAGGATAAACGATTATTTTACGGCATTTTCCCGTTATATCGGCTTATTACACATAAAAAGCTGCGCAAACGTTTACTGTAATTGTTTACATTCACTATACGGGATAGGAAGAAAGCCGCAGGACAGCCTTCACCAATAAATCGGGTAAAGACCAAACTGCGGCTGATATTGTCAGTTTTCCTGCTTGAACTGCGAAGGGTGACGCTTGAAGAAATCCACCTTCGGTTCAAGGAATTTAAGCTTGTGCGGTTCGTTTCCGCAGAAGTCCTGCATGGTGTCGAATATCCTGTCCCATGTCCAGAAATCCTCGCCCATGTTAAGGTAATCTCTTACCATTTCCGTGCCCTGAGGTGCAAGTGGGTGGAGGAGAACAGCAGCTGTTCTTATCATCTGGAAGGTATTAACAAGCCACTGCTTTCTCAGCTCGTTATCGTCCGCCTTGTCAGCCTCCGCCTTGCTCTTGGACATATATTTGCTTGCCTTTCTGATGAAGCTGTCAAGAACATATGTCACCTGGTGGAACTCGGTCTTGTACATGAAGCGCTCGTATTCAAGGATAGCCTTTTCGCACTCCGCCATGATGTCCTCGTCAACAACGCCCACAGGCATAAAGCCGTCAAAATACTTCTGCACATCGTAGAAACAGGTGCGGATAACACGGTTGAACACGTTTGAAAGAAGGAAGCCTTCCTTTGTAACGGGGTCGCTGTCTTCGGGCTTTGCGTCGGGATTAAAGGGCTTCGGCTGGAAGCTTACGCTTCTCATTCCAAGACCCAGACCAAGCCAGTGCATACGCAGCTGCTCGGCAGTATAGTAATCCAGCAGCTCCTCAGCCATAGGGGGCTTTACAGCACCGCTTGATGAAGCCTTCTTGTCAAGGAAAAGTATATGGTGATTTGCCACAAGCACAGGCATTGACAGCTGTCCCTCTTCGGGGTGAGCCGAAAGCTTTGAGAAATCGCTGCTCTGCATTGCCATCCACATTGCCACCTCGGCAATGCCGTAGAAATATATGTTGTCCTGTCCGATGAACTGATAAACCTGAGCGTCCTTGGAGCACCAGAACTTCTCCCACTCGCTCACATCTCTGCCCATGCGCTTGAGATATGCCACCGTAAAGGATATAGGTGCCCAGAGGGATTCGGGCCATACCCATACGGTAAGTCCCTTTTCGCCCTCAAGCTCGGGAGCGGGAACGCCCCATTCGATATTTCCCGTAAGTCTGAAAGGAACAAGGGTCTTGCCCTCACGGAATCTTACGCCACGTTCGGTGAGCAGTCTGCAGGCTTCGTCACGCTGTGAAAGCTCCTTGAAAACTATGGTAAAGGAAGTCTTTTTCGGCTCCTCGATAAGCTGATGCTCAGCCATTTTCGGAGCAAGCTCCTTGTAGTCGTCCATGTACTTGTTCATGATATAGATAACGGGCGGTTCAAGGAATTCCTTAATAGTCTTTGTTACCACAGCACGGACGTCCTCACGCTTTTCCATGTCCGCAACGTATTCCTTCATCAGGTCGTTGTATTCGGGCAGCTTGAAGTACCAGTTCACAACGTCCTTCATTACGGGAGTTTCGCCCGTAAGAGTGCTCTTGGGGTCGATAAGATTAACGGGCATATACTGATGTCCCAGATCGCATTCGTCCGCATATCCCTTTTCCGACTGACAGCCTTCAACGGGGCATTTGCCCACGACCTGTCTGCCGTTGAGGAATGTGCCCACCTTTTCGTCATAGAACTGTGCCGTGGTTATCTTTTTCAGATGACCAAGCTCATACAGCTTTCTGATGAATTTATCCGAAACCATGTTGTGGCTCTCGGCAGTATCGCCAAGACCCGAAGTGCCGAACAGGTCAAGGCTGATATCATATTCCTTGAGCGTCCTTTCCTGATCGTCGTGATTTTTCTGAACATAATCTCTGATAGTGCCTTCAAAGCTGCCGCTTTCGCAAGCCTTGCGGTAGCCCTCTGCGATAGGCGAGCCGTAGCAATCGGTGCCCGAAACGAATATTACGTTTTCCTTGCCAATGCGGTCACGGAGAAAACGTGCGAAAACGTCCGCAAAAACAAATACTCCTCCAACGTGTCCGAAATGGAGAGTCTTGTTGCCGTAAGGCATACCGCCTGTTATGACAGCTCTTTTGGGAAACTGCGGACGGTTGTCCCTGCTTATCTTCTTTTTATACATATTATCATTTGCCGAATTTTTTTCGCTCATGATCTTCTGCCTCCGAATATCAAAATGCATTGCCCCGGTTTTCCCCGTGCATCAACAAATTATATTTTACCACATTTATGCCGAAAATGCAATATATACACCGTCATTTATTCAAATTTCTTCTGTGAAGCAGTTTTCCCAAAAGGGACTTTATCAGTCCGAGAAAATATCCGAACTCCTCGGTTTTAAAGAAAATGACGGCAAATATGAGATTTGGTACTATCATGCAGCACAATGCCGCAAGGACGAAATCAAGCAGCGGACTGCCCGTTTCTATGGCTTTTTCCGCAGCCACGCATACCGCAGAGGATATGGCAGTTGCCGCTGTATAAACCGCATACCTTATCCAATAACGTGAAATCTTTCCCTTTACAACGTGCCGAAACAGCACCAGCGGTTCTATCCAGAATGTGGTCGCAAGAGTGCATATGACCGTTCCCGCAAAAACTCCTGCCGCTCCCATGCGCTTTGCAAGGAATATGGATACGCCAAGATTTATGACGGTTTCCGCAACAGGCTTCAGTGCGTCATATGTGAAAGCTCCCGCAGCCTCCTTGAAGGTAAGGGTAGCTTTTCTCATTCCCGTAAGATAAAAGGACAGAACTATCAAAATCACCGTCAGACCGTCAAGCTTCATGCTCTCCCCCAACCACAGAGATATGAATGGGTCGATAAGAGCGGCAAGACAGCAGGTGCAGAAGCCGTATATCCAGAAATCCATGAAGAACATACGGTTAAAGGTTTGGAGCATTTTATCCGATCTGCCCTCGCAGGCGCTGAGATTTCCCACGCTTGCCGAAGCGGATGTAAAAAACTGCGAAATAACGCTGTTCAGACCGTTTGTTATCATATAGTAATTGGAGTACATTCCCACCGCCGCAAGTCCGACGAACTTGGACAGAATGATATTGTCCGTGGAATTTACCGCAACCCCTCCCAGCTTATGGAGCATAGCGGCAGATACGTTCTTTTTTATCTCCGACTTGCTTTCGTCGGGAAGGGGCATGATATCCTTTTCACGCAGATAGGGATACATTTTATCCGCAGCGGCGGAAACGGCTAAATTTTCAAGAAGTGTCGCCGCAAGCTGAACCGCAAGGAAAAGAATATAATTCTTCGTGGCAAAAAGTATCATTATCTGAACGGCGTTCATCAGAAAATACACAAGGTAATGGACAACCGTAAAGACATATCTTTTCTGGTCGCAGATAATAACAGACCTTTTGTAGGAAAAGAAATAGGATATTCCCGTGTTTGCCGCATACATGAGATAGATGACAGTAAGGTTCGGGATATCGGGAACTCTGTCCATGAGCATCGGATAAACGGGGATAAACAGCACCGCCAGCAGCAGTATCACCGTGCCGATGATCCTGTACACACGCTTATACAGACGCATGAGAGATTTTATAAGCGCCGTATCATTTTCGGCAAGGGGCTTGTAAAGGGCATAGACCATAGCGCTGCCCACTCCAAGCTCTGCCAATGACAGGACGGTAAGTATATTTGAAAAAAGGCTGCTCAGTCCGAGATATTCCTCGTTGAGGCAGATAAGAAAGGCTTTTCTTGAAATAAAGCTGATGATTATCGCTGCGGACTGACCGATAATGGCAGCAAATAAATTTCTCAGAGAAGCTTGTGTTCGTGTCATAGATTTTCTCCGTTTTAACGCTGTTTCAGGCGGTATAAAATATACCGTCTGCGAAGAGAGATACTGTTGACGGTCAGAGCGGAATTATCCGACAAATTATCCGATTGTGCAGATATCTCGGGAACATGGCAGGCGATCACAGGCAAAGCAAATATCCAAATATTCGAATAAGCCTCCATAAGCATCATTACGTGAATGGTAAAAATACCGAAAGCCAATATCTGAGATACGGCATAATGCCTGTTTTTGTAAAGCGCCGCTGCCGCTGTTCCGAAAATTGCCGCATAGAAGATCAGAGATATTACTCCGCCCTGCAAAAGCACTTCAAGAACGGCATTATGAGCATAATAATATTGTCCTCTGGTAAAAACAAGTCCGTGTCCCTCATAAACGCCGTATCCGAAAACGGGAGAACGCTTTATCATCATTATGGCAATATCCCAAATGTCCGTTCTGCCCGTAAACGTGATATTTTTATGAAGCAGGTCTTCAATAATGAATGAAAAAGCAGACTGGATCCTGAAAACAATTATTCCCAGAAAAGCCGCAGCATACAGAACTGACAGATTAAAAGAATTAAATGAGCCTGCAATTTTTTCTCTGTAAATAAACAGTGCAAAGAAAAGAAGCATAAACAAGCCTGCAACACCGGTTGCAGACCATGTTATAAATATGGACGCAGAAGCAGCTGCAATCAAAATAAGCGTTTCGCTCGTTATTTTTTTCCCTTTCACTGAGCTGTATACAAATCCGTATATCATAAGAGGTATAAGTACGGCAGGGATACTGTTTCGGTGTCCCAGAATATAGTAGGCATTTCTGTAAAAATCATCTCTTACAAGTCCGTCGGGGAATAATTTTATTACCAGAAAATTGATGACCGCAAGAGGGATAAATATATTAAGCACCGTTTTAAAATACAGCCTGCTGTTTTTTTTCAAAGCAAGTTCGGTTACCATGCAAAAGCCGATCATCGTTCCGCAGTTTACAGCGAGTTTCCAATAATCGCCTTTGTTAATGGCGGTTGAAAGAAACAGTGAGAGCTGATATAAAATTATGCTTATAATTATCGGGCTGATCTTTTTGCCGTTAATATAAATAAGAATAATAACTCCGAAGGATACTATCTTAGCCATATCAAATAATGAATCTATGAGCCGCAGACTTCCTATGTATTCAAATATCGGCAGCTTGAAAAAAGGCAGCAGCAGCAGGGTCAGTGCCCATTGCTTTTCAAATATCTTCACTTATGCATTTCCCTCCTGTGCCGATGAAAGCTTAAAACCTCAAGCTGTTCGGAAATAATGCCGGCTATTATTTTACAAGCTTTCTTCCCTTTTTTTTGATCACCGCAAGATAATAAGCAAGATAATTCAATATCCAAAGCTTTCTGTTAAAATGCTTATGTATCTTTACCGATCTGCCCAGAACAGACAAGTCGCAGTTTTCGGCAGCCTCCTTGAATCTCGGGGTATGGGTGAATCTGTCGAATGAGTCCAGTTTATCGGAAAGCTTTTCCTTGTTCGCATGGGAAAATGTATTCATTATCAGCTTGTGAAAATACTGCATATACACCGTGTTGATAAAACGGTCGGCATATTCGGGATATCCGTATTTTTCCTTTACCGATACAAGTCCTTCATAAAGAATATCGGAAGCGGCAGCATAATCCGTTCTTATTGTATT
This sequence comes from Huintestinicola sp., assembly GCA_051882475.1. Taxonomy (GTDB): domain Bacteria; phylum Bacillota; class Clostridia; order Oscillospirales; family Ruminococcaceae; genus Huintestinicola. Next base: position 22,895 of record JBJERW010000063.1, read on the forward strand.
AAGAGCAGAGCCTTTTCTGATAAAATAGTGGTATTTTATCAGAGGGATATATGAATATGAGCTTACCCTGCCGTAGCATTCAAATTTAAAAAGCTGATCTTCCCCGATAGATATCCTTTCATCAAAACGAACTGAACCTCTTATGATCTCCGCTTTAATTATGCAGTTCCACATCGCCCCGAAATAATTAAAGCTGAACATAGTCCGATAGCTGTGCATATCCTTCACAACCTCGTCCCTGTCACCAAGAGTGCTTTTTGCCTCAGTCGTATTTTCATACACTCTGTCATAATCGAAAAAGCATATATCCGTGCCTGTTTCCTCCGCCTTTTTAAAAGCGCATTCCAGAGTATCGGGTTCGATAATATCGTCACCGTCCATAAAATATATCCATTCACCGACAGAGCTTTCAAGACCTGCATTTCTTGCCGAAGATACTCCGCCGTTTGCTTTGTCTATCACCCTGACCCTGCTGTCAGCCGAAGCAAGCTCTCTGCATATCTCACCGCTCCTGTCGGAGGAACCGTCATTCACAAGGATTATTTCCATATCTGTCAGCGTCTGAGCCAGAACGCTTTCAACGGAAGCTTTTAAATATTTTTCAACATTATAAACAGGGATAATAACCGAAAAAAGGGGCATGATATTCTCCTTTCCTTTACAGTTCAAACTCCGATCTCTCGGGCAGTATCTTTTCAAAGCTGCGGTTGATAAGCTCCTTGTATCCGTTAAAAGACGCTTCGTCCAGAGTGCAGTCGTTAAAGCATACCATTCTGCCCTTCTGCGCCGAAATATACTCCGCTATACGCTCAAAGGTTTCAAGACCGTCCCTGTCGGGGAAAAAGGACTTTCCGAAATTAATGCTTCGGGGATAAAAATCATTACTTGCCAGCTGCCATTCCCTGAACACCCATTGGTTCACATCGTCCCTGCATCTGAATTTATGCATACAAGTCCCGTCGAGGACGTCATACTCCTTGCTCCACACCTCTTCAAGTGTCGATTTTTTCAGGGACGTCGGCAGATGCGGCTGATAAAACCCGGGGAAACGGGGGCAGAACATAAGGGGCAGCGTTCTGATATTCATTTTCCCGTACTTGGGACTTAGCCAGTTAAGCGGCTTTGCCCTGAGGGTGTCCTTGATGGAAAAATGCTCGTTTATCACTCCCGTATCGTTTATGGCGATAAGCTGTATCGGGAGGCTTTTTGAATAGCAGTGTACATTCAATATCCCGCTGTCGCATGGAAGTCCCTTGCGGAAGAAATCTTCGGGTTTAACGTTATTTATCAGGAACGTATCGTCGTTAAAATAAACGAAATTGTCGGACAGTCCCTCTATTCGGTGAAGATTAAGCTCTATTGTATGGGAACTGAAGGTTGGCAGATATTTTTCGGGGATAAAGTCGCTGTGACGGACGATATTAAGCTTGGGATCATCGGTATTCAGCCACTTTGGAAGATGTCCCCAGGTCACAAAATGTATCTTTCTTACCCACGGTGCAAATTTTTCTGCTCCTCTGAACCAGTATCTAAGGTTATCCCAGTCACGGTAACGCTCTTCACGGTTGTCCGAATCGGAAGGTGGGGTATATTTTTCCTTTTCCGACTGCCATTCCTTATCGCTCCCGTCAACCCAGATAATGACAAAATCTATGGGTGTGTTGTTCATTGTAAATCAAATCTCACTTTCAGGGGATCTGCGAAGCAAGCGCTTATATACAAACGCTCTCAAAGAATTGGGCATTATGCATATGACCGTATGTATCAAAATGCCTCTGATAAGATCAACACGGCTGTAAAATCCGTATTTATAAAAGCTTGTTTTAAAGTCAATAACCTTTTTCAGATACTTTATTCCGCCTCGGCGTTCATAAAAATCAGGTGATACTCTGACATAAACAAACGGCTGAGGAAAATTATAAAAAACGCAGCCGCACATTATCATTCTTACATACAGATCGTAATCCTCGGCTAACATGCATTTTTTGTAGCCGCCGGCTTTTTCAAGTGCACTTTTTCTGAGCATGGTGCTTGGGTGAGCGCAGGGACATCTTGAATGGGCAAACCTTACGCATTCCTCATGGGTTTCGGGCATTTTTCTCAGCGTGATAATATTATCAATACTGTCACGAAATTCGTAAATGCTGCTTCCCACAATGTCGGTATCGGGGTGGGCAAGAAAATATTCCGCTTCCTTTTCGCAGCGTTCGGGAACGGAATAATCGTCGCAGTCCATAATAACAATGTAGTCGGAATTACAGTATGCCGTACCCTCGGAATATGCGCTGCCAAGCCCCAGATTTTCCTCAAGGGACACAATAATAAAAAGATTCGGATATTTTTTCAAATATCCGTCTATCAGCATATTTAATTCCTCGGTCAAAGGTCCGTCCTTAACGATAACAAACTGTGACGGGGGCAGGGTCTGCGCAAGCATACTGTCAACAGACATTTTCAGTTCATCGGGAACTACCTTTATGTAAACCGACATTAAAACGGAATATTTGAAATCATCGGTCAATTTGTGCGTCACCAGCCTTTCTGAAAACAGTTTCGACAGTTTTCAGAATTATTTTTATATCCAGCAGAACAGACCTGTTTTTAACATAATAAAGCTCCATCTCCTGCCTTTTGCCCGAAGCGTAGCCTGTGGTTTTATCCGAATAAGCCGCCCAGTAGCCTGTAAGTCCCGGCTTTGCGGAGAGCAGCAGCTCACGGTTTTCGCCGTAAAGCTCCGTTTCCTCCTCCATAACGGGTCTTGGACCAACTATGGACATATTCCCCAGAAAAAGGATATTTATAGGTATCTGCGGCAGCTCGTCAAGACTTGTCCGCCTGAGAAATCCGCCTATCCTGCTTATCCTCGGGTCACGGGGGAGCTTGTATTCCTTTTTGTATTCTTCTATCTGCTCGGGGGTGAGAAAATCCTCAAGCCTGTCCGCTCCCTGCTTCATGCTGCGGAACTTGTAGACCTTGATAGGCTTTCCGTTAAGACCTGCTCTTGCATGGGCATAAAGAACCGGACCGCCGTCCTCCGCCTTTATCATCAGGGAAATGACAAGAAAAACGGGCAGCAGCACCACAGACGCAATTAAGGACAGCAGTATATCAGCCGCTCTTTTGGCAAAGCAGTAAAACGGCTTCGGCTCAGCGGCGGCTGAATGAAATTTTTCGTTTTTTTCCGAAACAATATTGCCCGACAATTCAAAATCCTCCGCATAATTTTAATTCCCTGCCGTTTCGCAGGCAGATTGAAAACCGCTAAAAAACATATATTGTCATTATACACCCAAACGGTCTGATTGTCAATGAATTTAAAGAGGAAAAATGCGGAACGGGCATATATATTTACATTTCCGACTGCTTTATTCGGATAAATAAGCGCAGCTTTTGTCGGGATATCACATCTCGCAGTCCATAGAAACTGCGCTTTCCACCACGGTCTTCATGTAAGTCTTTACGACCGAGCAGTGATATTCGTCCGCCTGATATGCGTCAAGAGCCGCTCTGTCGTCCACCTCGACCTCAAGCATGATATCGCATGAGCGCTGTGAATGAAGAAAATCAATTCCCACAAAAATGCTTCTCAGCTGAGGGCATTTGCCCTTCATGGACATAAGAACGTCATAAGTCTTTTGGATATTTTCACTGCTGTTATCCTTCAGCTTCCAGCAAACGATATGCTTTACCATAATGATCTATCTCCTTTTCCGCCGCCCGAAGCGGCATATTATTATTTTATGTGAATAATTATATACTCCCACGCACCTCATGTCAAGATATATAGTAGGTCGATCTCATTTTTATAATTTCGGAAATTCGCTTATGTTTCGTGCTTTTTCGCAGAATTGCTGCTGTATAATCGGAAAGCAGGGAAAAAACGGACATGTTTTTTTCACGAAAAAAGAAAGGAGTACATATTTTCTTATATCGCATGGGGAAATATGGCAGAAAATGAAAACAAAAGAAAAAGAAAAAAATCTGCGGAGATCCAAAACACCCGACGTCATTGCCGTGCCGGCAGCCAATATGGCAGCCAATATGGCTACCAACACAGCTTCCGACCCCAAGCTGAACTCTTCGGAGGGCGACACTGCCGCTTCAATGCGCAGCGAGCAGTCCTGCGGCGAAACGGAGGAATATTACGACAAGTTCACCGCTGCGGCTGCCGCTCTGTTTGCGCTTTTTACGGGCTTTCTCATAACAAACGTACATATCGGCGCAATGCTCTCTCCCTTTGCGGTTTCTCTTGCCGCCGCATCGCCTCCGCTGTGCGGAGCGGCTGCGTTTATCGGCTCCTTTGCGGCTATAATGACGGGAGGAAGCATATACAGCAGCCTTACGGAGCTTATCTCCATGGGAGCAATGCTCTTTTTCAGCTATTTTTACAGGCGGCATGTGAGCATTTACGTCACCGCATCTGCGGCTGCGGCGGTATATATCATCTGCGGCTTTGCGGTGTCCTTCGGGACTATCAGCCTGACCCTCGGCGCCGCCATAGTTATCCGTGGGATAATGTGCGGCATAATGACCGTATTTTTCGGCAGCTTCATACAGAGCATTTCACGAAACGGCATCGACCTCGGAAAAAACAGCCTTACCCTTGTTTCCGCTGCGGCGGTATATATCCTTCTGATATGCGCAATGTGCGGCAAGGCCGCTGCGGTGTTCAATCTCGGACGCTTTGCGGCAGGCTTTGCGACCTGCGCTGCGGCAAGAAAATTCGGCATGAAGGGCGGAGCTGCAGTGGGCATAGCTTCGGGCGCCGCATTTCTTCTGTCCGATATATCTTTGGGCAGATGCGGCTCAATGCTCGCCTTCGGAGGAATGGCAGCGGGACTCTGCTCTCAGAAGGGCAAGCACTCGGTCAACATAGCCTTTATCTGCTCCTGCTTCGGCATAACGGCTGCTGCGGGACTTCCGTCGGGAACTCCCGAATTTATTGCGGACATGGGCGCTGCTGCGGCTGCCTACTGTCTTATTCCCGAAAAGCTGTATATTCCCTACATAAACAGCATTGTCCCCGAAAAAAAGCAGGACATGGCAATGTGCTCGGACAAGCTGCGCTTTGCGGCAGGAATACTGGAGGACGTGAAAAATGATGTTGGCTCGGCAGCATTTATCCTTGCAGGCAAAAGACAGGCGGCAAGAGATATTGCTAAAAACGCTCTCGGACAGAAGGTCAGAGAATGTGTATGCGGCGGCAGATGTTCGCAGCTTAAATGCAGTGCGGTTGGCGGCGACGGCAGAGGAAATATTCTCGGCAGCGACTTCTCTGCTGCTCAGGCCGCTGCGGAGAGGAAAGGTATGCTTACTGAAAAAGACCTGCCGACGGGCTTTGAAGGCTGCACAAAAAAGCAGGATATCGTATCCGAATTTAACTCGGCGCTCAGGATACGCAGCATGCAGCAGCGGTCGGACGCATTTGTCAAACGATTTTTAGACGGCGTTACCGAACAGATATCCGCTTCGAGGGAAATGATGACCGTTTTTGCAGAGGAGATCGTATCCGAATATACCGTAAACGCGCCTCTTTCCGAAACGGCGGAGGCGATACTCAAGGCTCTCGGACTGAGTACTGACTCCATTGCGGTGATGACCGACAGCTGCGGAAGATATTTTGCGGAATGCTATATATCGGGCACGCCGAGAGCTTCCGGCAAAGAGATACTTTCCGACAGCGATTTTTACGGCGGCGTACTTGCCACAGCCACCGACAGGCTCTCCGCCTATATCGGCGCAGAGCTTGACATGCCCGTTGTGACAAGGCTCACCCCGAAGGACGGAAAGCCGCTGACAAGGATACGCTGGTGCGAAAGAACGGTATACTCGGTTGAATGCTCCGCTCTCTGCTACGCTGCTGAAAGCGGCATTTCGGGCGATTCCCACACAAGCTTCGAGGACGGACGTGGAAATTATTACGTTATCCTCTCCGACGGAATGGGCAGAGGGGGACGTGCCGCCGCTCAGAGCGGAATGAGCGTGAATATACTCAGGCGGCTCATTACCGCAGGGATATGCGACTACAGCGCAGTAAAGATACTCAACACCTTTTTATCCGCCGCCGACTGCGACGAGATATTCACCACGGCGGATATCCTGAAAATATCCTGCTATGACGGAAAATGCTCGCTTATAAAGCTGGGCAGCGCTTCGACCTATGTCCGCACAGCCGACGAAAACGGAATAATGTGCACAGAAGTCCTCGAAGCCTACTCCGCTCCCATGGGGATAATAACCGTTGACAGCATTACCGAGCACAAATTCACTCTCGACGAGCATTCCCGAACCGTACTTGTCACCGACGGCATAACACCCGAATGCGCAACCTACATCTCCGAACTTCTGGAGAACGAAAAGCTCACCCCCGAACAGACTGCCGAAAAGATCATGGCATATTCCGACGAAACAGAATGTTCGGACTCCGAAAAAATGCGTCTTCGTGACGACAAGACCTCCATCGCCGTAAGACTCTACAGAAAATTTCCCTCCTGATTTTGTAAAATAAGGGAGATATTTATAATAATTTATCCAAAAATTTCATCGAAAACATTTTCGTAATATATTTCCGTTGAAAGTTATTGTCAAAGTGCACAAGCCGAACATGAAGTTTACGTGAGATTTGTAAAATCTTTACAAAAAGGCTTGAATTTTAATGCACAATCTGTTAAAATTATGATAATCAAAGATGGAGGATAAAGCAATGAACGAAACAACTTCTAAATCAATGGAAAATTACGAATTTCCGTTGTTCATATTCCATGAAGGCAACAACTTTGAAGCCTTCAATTTCTTCGGCGCTCACAAGGGCATAAAGGACGGCAAGGAGGGCGTTTACTTCCGTGTATGGGCTCCTAAGGCAAAGTCCGTTTCCCTTGTAGGCGACTTCAACAACTGGGACAGGCGGAAAAATCCCATGTACCGCCTTACCGACCCTACCGTTTGGGAGATATTCATCGAAGGAGCAGAAAAGTACTTCACATACAAGTACAGCGTTGAAACCTCCCACTGCAGCATCGTTGACAAGGCTGACCCCTTCGGCACTCATATGGAGCTAAGACCCAACACGGCATCGAAATATTTTGACATTTCCTCATATGAATGGCATGACAGCGGCTGGTACGAGCAGAAGCGCAAGACCAACATCTACAAAAGCCCCATGAACATTTACGAGGCGCATCTCGGCTCATGGCGTCAGTATGAGGACGGCTCTCCCTTCGACTACGTAAAATTCGGCGAAGAGATGTCAGCATACCTGAAGGACATGAACTATACTCACATAGAGCTTATGCCTTTGGCTGAGTACCCCTATGACGGCTCATGGGGATATCAGATAATCGGCTACTATGCCCCCACGTCACGCTACGGAACTCCCGAACAGTTCATGCAAATGATAGACATATTCCATCAGAACGGCATCGGCGTTATCCTCGACTGGGTCCCCGCTCATTTCCCAAAGGACAGCTCGGGACTCTTTGAATTTGACGGCGACTGCTGCTACGAATATACAGACCCTCTTAAAAGAGAGCACGCAGGCTGGGGCACAAGAGTTTTCGACTACGGCAAGGGCGAGGTTCAGTCCTTCCTCATCTCAAACGCAGTTTACTGGATAGAAAAATTCCACGTTGACGGTCTGAGAGTTGACGCTGTAGCTTCCATGCTCTATCTCGATTATGACAGACGTGACGGAGAATGGCGTCCCAACAAGGACGGCGGCAACGAAAACTACGAGGCTATCGAATTCCTCCGCAAGCTCAACTCAGCTGTTTTTGCGAGAAATCCCGAAGTTCTCATGATCGCCGAGGAATCCACCGCATGGCCTATGGTAACAAAGCCTGCCGACATCGGCGGACTGGGCTTCAACTTCAAGTGGAACATGGGCTGGATGAACGACACCCTCGACTATATGCGCACCGACCCCATCTTCCGTGCAGGAAATCATGACAAGCTGACCTTCTCCTTCTTCTATGCATTCAGCGAGAACTTTATCCTGCCTATCTCCCACGATGAGGTAGTTCACGGAAAGGCTTCCCTGCTCGGCAAGATGAGCAGCACCAGCATGGAGGGCAAGTTTGCTTCTCTCAGGACGTTTATTGCATACATGATGGCTCACCCCGGCAAGAAGCTCAACTTCATGGGCAACGAGCTCGGTCAGGTCATCGAATGGAATTTTGAAAAGGAGCTTGACTGGCTGCTCCTGCAGTATGACAATCACAGAAAAATGCAGGATTATTTCAGAGCCGTAAACAAGCTTTACAAGGAAACCCCCGCATTCTGGCGTGACGACGACTCTTGGGAGGGCTTCAAGTGGATATCCGCCGACGATTACACCCAGAGCGTTATCGCATTCAGGCGCATAAACACCGAAAATCCCGACAAGCATGACGAGATCATCGCCGTATGCAATTTCGTTCCCGTTACGAGAAACGACTACAAGATAGGCGTTCCCTACGAGGGCGTTTACGAGCAGATATTCTCAACGGACGAACTGAGATTCGGCGGTTCGGGCGAGGTAGACAACGGCAAGATCACCGCAAAGGAATATTCAATGCACGGCTGCGATTATTCCATATCCCTTTCTATCCCGGGACTTTCTGCGGTATTCTTCAGATATATCCCGCCGAAGCCTAAGAGAACAAGAAAGCCGTCCTCTTCCAAGGCAGCAGCTCCGAAGGCAGCATCTAAAAAGACAGCAGCCGCAAAGGAATCTGCTGCAAAAGAAGCCGCTCCAAAATCTGACGAAAAGCCGAAGAGAGGAAGAAAACCTGCAGAAAAACCGGAAGTCCCCACAGCTCCCAAGAAAAGAGGCAGACCTCCAAAGAGCAAGGCTGAGGACAAATCCGGAAAAACCGATAAATAATCCCAATTAGGAGGAAGAAACATGTATACTAAAAAAGAATGTGTAGCAATGCTGCTGGCAGGCGGACAGGGAAGCCGTCTGTATGCACTTACTCAGGATATGGCAAAGCCTGCCGTTCCTTACGGCGGCAAGTACCGCATCATCGACTTCCCTCTCTCAAACTGCATTAACTCGGGCATTGATACCGTGGGCGTTCTCACACAGTATCAGCCTCTGGTGCTTAACGACTACATAGGAAACGGTCAGCCATGGAACCTTGACAAGCAGTACGGCGGCGCTCACTGCCTGCCTCCTTATCAGACGGCTCTCGGCGCTGAATGGTATAAGGGCACAGCAAATGCTATCTATCAGAACATTGCATTCGTTGACCGCTACAACCCCGACTATGTTGTAGTTCTCTCAGGCGACCATATCTACAAGATGGATTACAACGATATGCTCAGCTACCACAAGGAGAAGAACGCCGACGCTACCATTGCAGTTCTTGACGTTCCCATGGAAGAGGCTTCACGCTTCGGCATCATGATAACCGACGAGGAAAACAACATCGTCGATTTTGAGGAAAAGCCAAAGAACCCACGCTCCACACTTGCTTCAATGGGTATCTACATCTTCACATGGAGCAAGCTCCGTCAGTACCTTATTGACAACGAGAACAATCCCGAGGAAGACAAGGACTTTGGAAAGGCTATTATCCCCAACATGATGAAGGCAGGCGAAAAGCTTGTTGCATACACCTTTGACGGCTACTGGAAGGACGTTGGAACTCTCGATTCCCTCTGGGAAGCAAACATGGATCTTCTCAACCCCAACATTCCTATCGACCTTTACGACCCCGACTGGAAGATGTATTCAAGAAATCCCGTTCTTCCTCCTCAGTACATAGGCGAAAACGCTAATGTTGAAAACTCAATGATCGCAGAGGGCTGCATTATCGACGGAAACATCGACTTCTCCGTTATCTATGAGGGCGTTACGGTTGAAAAGGGCGCAACGGTTACAGACTCTATCATCATGCCCGGCACTGTTATCAAGTCGGGAGCAGTTGTTGAGTATGCTATCGTTGGCGAAAACAGCATCATCGAAAGCGGCGCGCAGGTCGGCGCACGTCCCGAAACTGTTGAAAACCGTGACGACTGGGGCATTGCCGTAATCGGAAACAAGGTCACTATCGCCGCAGGTCAGAATGTCGGACCCAAGCAGATGGTTCCCGATATCAAGAAGAAGTAAGCGCTTTTCACGGAAGGAAGGTTAATATACAATGAGCTTGAATAAAAAAATCCTGGGCGTAATTTTCGCCAATATGCACGAGGACGTGATCCCCGAACTTACCCGTCAGAGAACAATGGGCTCGGTAATGTTCGGCGGCCGTTACAGACTTATAGATTTTACTCTCTCCAACATGGCAAATTCGGGCGTTGACGAAGTGGGCGTTGTTACAAAGTCCAACTACCAGTCACTCCTTGACCACCTCGGCTCAGGCAGAGAATGGGACATGGCAAGAAAGAACGGCGGACTTCACCTCCTCCCCCCCTACAGCAACGTTACAAGCGGTATGTACAGAGGCCGTCTTGAAGCTCTCTACGGAATCACCGATTTCATCAGATGCTCCGACGCCGACTATGTAATAATGTCCGACTGCGACGTTATCACAAGCCTTGACTACAACAAGGTTTTCGATGCACATATCAAGAGCGGTGCGGATATTACCGCAGTTTATGCAAAGGCTAATCTTGACCTTGATTCTGCGGCTCACAGCAACGTTCTCGGAATTGACGACGACGGCAGAGTAACAAACGTTCTCATCAATCCTCAGATAAGCGGCGAATGCAACATCGCTCTCAACGCTTACATCATCTCCAAGCCTCTCCTCATGAGCATGGTCGCAGACGGCGCAGCAAAGGGTATCTACAGCTTTGCAAAGAGCATTCTTCAGGCAAAATGCGGCGATTATAAGATCATGGGCTACAAGCATGAGGGATACTTCTCCAGAATCACATCTATCAAGACATATTATGACGCAAACATGGCTCTCCTCAACACCGAGAACCGCAAGATGCTCTTCCCCGACAACGCTCCCGTTTACACAAAGATCAGAGATAACCCGCCTGCAAAATTTGCTATCGGCGCTAAGGTCAAGAACTCTATCATCGCTGACGGCTGCATAATCGAAGGCACAGTTGAAAACTCCATTCTTTTCAGAGGAACAAAGGTCGGAAAGGGTACTGTTATCAAGAACTCTATCATTATGCAGGACACTGTTATCGGTCAGAAGTGTAATCTTAACTGCGTTATCACCGATAAGATCGTAAATATAAGCGATCAGAAGATCCTCACAGGCTCCGCTAACTATCCTATCTGCATAGGCAAGGGCGCTGAAATCTAATCAGTCTGTACTTCGTAAATATACTGATTTTTTGCGGCTGCCCTGAAAAGGGGGCAGCCGCTTTTAATGCTGATAGCCAACAATAATGCTTCATCCCCACAAAAATTCCTTTATATAAACATAATATGCCGACAGCAAAGTGATTTGCAGCATTTTTTCAGAAAGGAATGATACAATTACCATGAGAATACTTTACACAGCTTCCGAAGCTCTCCCCTACGCCGCATCGGGCGGACTCGCAGATGTTGCAGGCTCTCTTCCTGCGGCACTGTGCAAGGCAGGACATGACTGCCGTGTGGTTCTTCCCCTCTATAAAAGCGTTAAGCCCGAGCTTCGTTCAAAGCTTGAATTTATCATAAATTTCACCGTTGACGTAGGCTGGAGAAAGCAGTACTGCGGCGTTTTCAAGGGCGAATACAACGGCGTAACATACTATCTGCTGGACAACGAATATTATTTTGCCCGTGACGGACTGTACGGCTTCTATGACGACTGCGAAAGATTCGTATTCCTGTCAAGAGCGGTGCTTGAGCTTATCAAGTACGTTGACTGGAAACCGCAGATAATCAACTGCAACGACTGGCAGACGGCTCTTGTTCCCGTTTATTACGAGGTATTCTACAAATATCAATACGGCTATGACGGAATAAAGACAGTCTTTACTATCCACAACATTCAGTATCAGGGAAAATACGGCATGGACGTGCTCAACGAGGTTTTGGGTATCCCTATGTACCATGCAAAGCTCCTTGAATATGACGGCTGCATCAACCTGATGAAGGGCGCACTTCAGACGGCGGACAAAATAACCACCGTTTCTCCGAGCTATGCTTGGGAAATACTTGACCCTTGGTACTCTCACGGTCTTGACAGGGCGCTTTCAAACAAGCAGTACAAGCTCTGCGGATTCCTTAACGGTATTGACGTAAAGCTTTATGACCCCGAAACCGACCCTGTTATAGCCAAAAACTTCTCCGCAAAGAATATTGACGGAAAGGCAGCCTGCAAGGCAGCGCTTATTAAGGAATTGAAGCTTGCCCCGGGGGACGAGCCTATCATCGGAATAATCACACGTTTTGTTTCCCATAAGGGTATCGACCTTATAAAATATGTATTTGAGGATATGCTGAGCCTCGGCTGCAAGTTTGCGGTGCTGGGTTCAGGCGAGAAGATTTATGAGGACTTCTTCAAGGAAATGGCATGGCGTCACCCCGACAAGGTAAGCGCAACCATCGGATTCGTTCCCGACCTTGCAAGACGAATCTACTCCTCGGCGGATATGTTCCTCATGCCCTCACAGAGCGAGCCCTGCGGACTTGCGCAGATGATATCCATGAGATACGGTACTCTGCCTATCGTCCGTGAAACAGGCGGACTCCGTGACAGCGTTCGTGACGCAGGCGGCGAAAACGGCAACGGCTTCACCTTCAAGACCTACAACGCTCACGATATGCTTGACGCCGTAAGACGTGCAAAGGAGCGCTATGACGACAAGGCAGGCTGGGAAAAGCTTGTGAAGGCGACAATGAAGAATGATTTCAGCTGGGATACCTCCGCACAGCTTTATCTGGGACTTTACAAGGAGCTTGCAGGCAGCGAAGAATAAATATTCTACAATAAACGTTGATCCCCGAGAAAGGTTTCTTTCTCGGGGATTTAAGCTTATAGGAAACTATAACACATAGTAGTTATTGCGTCAAAAACGTTCCACAGGAACGTTTTTGAGGAAAAGGTAATACATTCTTGAAAGAAGGGGGGCGGTCTTGTACGCCCCCCTCGAAATGCTGTCGCATTTCTCACCCTCTCTCCGCTTTTGAAGGCAAAAGGGGATTTCGCCGTTTGCGAACGGCGACCAAAGG
>JBJERW010000064.1:0-8449 GCA_051882475.1 Huintestinicola sp.
GACAGCATTTCGAGGGGGGCGTACAAGACCGCCCCCCTTCTTTCAAGAATGTATTTACTTTTCCTCAAAAACGTTCCTGTGGAACGTTTTTGACGTAGTAACACCCATGTATCTATAGTTTTTCGGGAAACTGTGGCGGCGAAATTATTTCTGCCGCTTGTTTTTATTTTAGTTATAGCATTATGCAACAAAATGTTGGATCAAAATAATGCGTTATGCACAAAGTTGCAAAAATATTGCACTGCGCTATTGACAAACGAGAACGAATGTGCTATTATACAATTGCAGGGTGCAAAAAGCGAACGAGAATATCAATAAATGAGCTTTTTTATATCTGTAATATTGCGTAACGCAACAGAAAGGAGGGGTATCATGGCTGCGGTAAATTCATTAACAAGCTGCTGTCCCGTCTGCGGAGAGGAATTCTACGAAAACGAGCTGTTCGACGGCTTATGCGCCGAATGCCTTGCGGACGATATCAGGTCGGGGATAAGCGACAGTATCCTTTACGATTATATCCGTGATAATTTCAGCGATTTCTGCGGATACATAAGGGACAATTTCAATGGCTGACGGGGGGATATTTGTGGGAAAGGTTTCAAAGGAAAAAATTCTCAGGGAGCTGAGTGCGGTGGCGTTTTCCGATTACACGGAGTTTGTGTCGGTGGAAACCGCTTCGGACGGCTGTCAGGTGGTGACGGTCACGGACACTCCCGTTCTGAAAAGAAATTCACGAAAGGCTGTGGCTATGGTCAAGGCGGGGACAAAGGGCGTGGAGATAAAGCTTTACGACAAGCTTAAGGCGCTGGAGCTTATGGGGCGGACTATCGGTATGTTTACGGAGAAAAAGGACGACGACGGGGTCGAGCTTATCGAAAGGCTGGGAAGTCTGCTGGGAAAAGTCGGTGATGATGATGAAGCTGACGAATAAGCAGCTGGCGGTCTGGAACGAAACGGTGAAAAGCCCCAAGAGGTGGAATATTTCCGTGGGGGCGGTCAGATCGGGGAAGACCTATCTCGACATGTTCAGGATACCTTACAGGATAATCCATGCGGACAAAAGCGGCGGTGTGGCTCTCCTCGGAAACACGGAGGCGAGCCTTGAAAGAAATATTCTTGAGCCGATGCGGAAGATTTATTCCGATAAGCTTGTGGGACGGATACGCAGCGGCGGCATGGTGGAGCTTTTCGGACGGCAGTGCTTTGTTATAGGTGCGGCGAGGGCGTGTGGTGCGGACAAGCTGCAGGGGACGAGCCTTTCCTACTGCTACGGGGACGAGATAACCACCTGGAACGAGAATGTTTTCAGAATGATACAGTCCAGGCTTGACAGGGAAAGCTCCTGCTTTGACGGCAGCTGCAATCCTGCGTCACCGTCACACTGGTTCAAGGCGTTCCTTGACAAGGGCAGCGAGAGGGGAGATGTGAATGTTTCGGTTTTTACCATTGACGACAACACCTTTCTCCCGAAAGCCTTTGTGGAGGCGCTCAAAAAGGAATATGAGGGGACGGTATACTACGACCGCTACATAAAGGGGTTATGGCGGAACGCTGAGGGGTTGGTTTACAGTCAGTTTGCGGACTGTCCCGAAAAGTTCATCATCGACCATATCGCCCCCGACGAGATAATCATGGCGGATATGGGCGTTGATTTCGGCGGAAACGGCTCTGCTACGGCGTTTAATCTGACGGGGTACACTGCGGGGTACAAGCGGATAATCACCCTTGACGAATACTATCTGAAAGAAACGGTTTCCCCTGCAAGGCTGGAAGAGGATTTTGTGGAGTTCGTCCGAAGGTCGAAGGAGAAATATCCTCGGCTGAGGGATATTTACTGCGACAGCGCAGAGCAGGTGCTCATCAGGGGGCTTGCAAATGCGGTCATGAGGGAACGTCTGCCTGTGGAATTGCATAATGCAAGGAAGGGTAGCATATCTCAGAGGATACGCTTTTACACGGCTATCATGGGGAGAGGCTGCTACAGGATAATGAGCCATTGCAGCCACACCGTTCAGGCGTTTTCCGAAGCGGTCTGGGCGGACTTCGGGGGCGATGTGCGGCTTGATGACGGCAGCACAAACATTGACAGTCTGGACGCTCAGGAATATTCCACCGAGGCGAGAATGGAAGAGATACTTGAACGGGCGTTCTTATGATAAGGAGATGATTTTTTATGACAAGCAGCATTATTGCTGACGCTGCAAGGGCGTTTCCCGACGTTATGCTGCCTTACAGCGAGGAGTATTATACCAATATTATTGCACAGTGCGATGACATATACGGCGGAGAGCCGCCTTGGAAATATGTCAAGAAGTCGGGTCTTTACGGCAAGGGACAGCGGCAGATGAATATGCTCGGCTGCGCAAAGGTCTTATGCGACAATCTTTCTGCTCTGACCTTCAGCGGTCAGCCTGATATCATCTGCACAGACCCTTCTCAGCAGAAATTTGTGCTGGAGGTCTTGCAGAAAAACAATTTCTGGGAGAATATGCCCAGATTCCTTTCCAAGGCTTATGCTCTGGGAGGGGGAGTGCTCAAGGTCTTTCTTGAAAAGGGGTATCCCGTTGTGGATTATGTGGACGGGTCCTGCTTTATCCCATGCGGCGGCAGCGGTCGGCAGATCGACGAGGGCATTTTCCGAAGCAGGCTTTATCGCAGGGGACACTGTTACACGCTGATGGAATATCATTTCATGAAGAACGGTCACGCTGCTGTGGAGAGGGCTTTGTTCAGGTCGGACAACGGCACTCTCGAAAGGCAGGTTTCCCTTGATGAATGCTTTGAGGGACTGGCGGAGCAGGAGGAGTTTTCGGAGATGTCCGCTCCTGCATTTGCTTACTTTGCTCCTGCGGCGGCAAACAACAAGTCGGGCGGCTCTCTGCTGGGACTTTCCTGCTTTGCAAACTGCACCGACACGCTGAAAGCCATTGACATTGCTTTTGACAGCCTTACGAGGGAATTTATTCTGGGACGCAAGAGGATAATCGTGCCAAGCTCCTGCATAAGGACGGTGGTTGACCCCGACACGGGCAGGGTGAGCAGATATTTTGACGCTGACGACGAGGTCTATCAGGCGCTAAAATGCGACGAGGAAAAGGACTTGAAGATCACCGACAACACGGCGGAGCTGAGAGTTTCCGAGCACACCGAGGCGATAAACACTCTCCTGGACATACTCTGCTTTCAGACGGGTCTTTCTTCGGGAACGCTTTCCTTCAGCGGCTCGGCAGGTCTGCGGACGGCTGCCGAGGTCAAGAGCATTGAAACAAGGACGGAGCTTACCATGCAGGCAAACCGCTGCATTGCTGCGGAGCTTATCGAAAAGACGGTAAGGAACATCATTCTTGCAGGCATGGAGGCAGGTCTTCTCGAAAGGGGTGATGCAGAGGTCAGAATTATCTTCTCGGACAGGGAGACCGTTGACAAGGACACTGTTATTGACCGAAATGTGAAGCTTGTGGAGGCAGGACTTAAAAGCAGGCTTTCGGCGGTCATGGAGGTGCTTGAATGCAGCGAGGAGGCTGCGGCGGCTGAGCTGGAGAGGATAAGGCATGAATCGGGGAATATAATTTCCTCGGAGAAGTAATTTACCGCATTAGCGGGGAAAGGAAGATTATATGGAAGAGAACACAGAGATCATGGCGGAAGATATCCTTATGGATAATGGCGAGGAAGCTGCTGAGGATATTGGGGACAATTCTGCCGAGGACAGAGTAAGAACTCTTGAAGATGAAAATATGGCACTTAAAAGGCAGCTGTTTTTCCTCGGAAAGGGTATTTCGGGTGAAGCGGCGGAGGTCATTTCTCCTGCTGCGGAGAAGCTTATGTCAGAGATGGATATTTCCTTTGAGGAGGCTGCGGAGGAGATTGTTTCCCGTCTTGCTCCCAAATCCGATAAAAGCTCCTGCGGACTTACCACGGGGGTAAGGATAACGGATATCCCGAGGGATAATGATTCTGCGCTGAGAAGAGCTTTCGGGCTGAAAAAGTAACACTATATCAGAAGAAGCGCCCTAAAATATGGGGTGAAAAAATTATAACGGAGGAATTTTATTATGACTAACACTATTACACTTGCTAAGAAGTATGCGGCTTACCTTGACGAGGCTTACATGGAAAACGCAAAGACGGCTGTTCTCGAATCGGACGCCGCTCTTGTGAGAGAGGGGGCAAATGCCAACGAGATAGTTATCCCCAAGCTTTCCATGGACGGTCTTGCGGACTATTCAAGAAACAGCGGTTATGTTGACGGGGGAGTTTCTCTTTCATGGGAAACGGTCCGCTTCAACTACGAGAGAGGCAGAATGTTCTCGGTGGACAACATGGACAACGAGGAGGCTCAGAATCTGGCTTTCGGCAGCCTTGCGGGAGAATTTGTCCGCACAAAGGCTGTGCCCGAGCTTGACGCTTTCCGATTCGCTCAGATAGCTTCAAGTGAGGACATTTCGTCCGCAAACAGCGTTCTGGAGAGCGGTGAGGACGCTGTTGCGGCGGTGAGAGCGGCTGTTTCAAAGATGGACTGCGACGAGGTGCCCTCGGACGGACGTATTCTTTTTATCACCCCTGAGATAAAGGGCATGATCGACGATATGGACACGGTGAAGTCAAGGGCGGTAATGAGCGGTTTTGAACAGGTGGTCGTTGTGCCGCAGTCAAGATTTTACACAAAGATAAAGCTTAACGACGGCGTGACCGACGGCGAAACCGCAGGCGGCTACAGCAAGGCGGCTGACGGCAAGAACATCAACTTCCTTATCGTTCACAAGTCCGCTGTTATTCAGTTCACCAAGAATGCAGCGCCTAAGATAATCACTCCTGCGCAGAATCCCGACGCCGACAGCTGGAAGTACGGCTACAGAAGCTACGGTATCTGCTCGGTTTACCCAAGCAAGGCGGCAGGCGTTTACTGCCATTTCGCAGGATAACGGCAGAATAACATTCTGACTGGCGTACAGCCTGACTTCATATACAGGCTGTACGTCAGTATACAAAGCAAAGGGGGAATTATCATGCAGGTATATATGCTTCCCGAAATTGATCTTGCATACTACTCCGATGTTTTCGGAGGGAGCTTCGGGGAGGATATCATTGCTCCGCTGCTAAGTGAGGCAAGGGAGAGGATATGCGGACGGATATGCGCTGTGAGCCTTACGGAGGGTCAGCGTGAGGGGTTCATGAGGGCGGTATGCGTTCAGGCGGAGTACATGGCTCAGACGGGGAGATTTGTTTCCGAAAAAGGTGCTTCTTCCATACGGCTTGGGGATTTTTCCATGTCGGAAAGCGGAGGAACGGCAAAGCTTACCTGTGCTGCCGCAGAGGATATCCTTGAAAACTGCGGTCTGCTTTACAGGGGATTCTGAGGGGGGACAGCTTATGAATTTATATCCCATACCGAGGGAGATATTATGCCACAGCTGTCTGCTGAGGAAATATGAGAAAAGCGACATTTACGGCGGCGGAAAGCTTATTTCCGAAACGGAGCTGAGATATGTGAGGATAGAGCTTCACAGGAAGAGGTCTGTTGACGGAAATTCGGAGCGTGCAACATTGAGCGGCGTTCTTTATTACGACTGCACAAACAGTCTGCCCGAGGAGGTCGATCTCTTCGGGGACAGCTATTACGGGACGATAGCTTTTAGCGGGTCTGAAATGAGGATTGTTTCAGCCAAATATGTTTACGGCGGCGGAAGTATCCATCACATTGAAGCGGAGCTGGAGGGGGAGATATAATGAACTGCTATTCGGAGCTGCTTGAGAGGATATGCGGAATTCTTGGCGCTCAAAACGGAGGGTTCTGCGGTGTAAACGGCAGCGGAGCTTGTTTTACGGGGGAAACGGACTATATACGCTTTCTGGACGGCACAAGGCTTGAAAGCTGCGGCATAAAAATCATATGCAGCGGAAAAACGCCCTCCGAGGCTTATGCCGAAATGGAAAGAATGCTCCTTGCGGCGGAAGAGTATGAGGGGGACATATTTTTTGAAACGGTTTCTCCTATAAGAGAGGAAAAGCGGACGGCAGGGGGATTTTTATCCCTTGAAGCAAGGCTCAGGGCGGTTTATACTATGGGAACGGCGAATGAGATATCAACAGTGAGGGAATTTTTCTCGCAGCCCGGCTTATGCTGCACAAGTATTCTTGCGGCAGATGTTTCAGATGATACGGACAGCGGCTTCGGCGATTTTGTTCCGCTGATGAGGGGGGTCACGGCGCTTTCGGCTGAGTATGACCCCGAAAGCATCAGGAGGGGATACATCGACGGGGGGAACGCCGCTTTTCATCGGTTCGGCGGAAAGCTGTGCGGAGGAAAATATACCGTTGAGATAGTGGGTATTGACGAAAGCGTCTGCGGATTCCTTTTTGATAAGGCGCTTTCGGGCGGAAAGGTCAGATTTTTGTTTGCGGACAAGGCTTTCTCGGGGGGCGTATGCACCTGCGGATATGTTTATCTTAAAGCCGCAGAGGAGCTTACGGGCTTTCGCAGGACGAAGTACACCTTTGTCATTGAACGTGGTGATCATCCTGCGGAAAGCTTTGTTTTCGGACAGTGATATGAAAGGAGCTGAGAAAAATGGGAGTATATCTTGAGATAGGCGGCACAGACGTCAGCAGGTATATCACGGAGAACAATTATTCCGTGGAGAGCGTTCCCGTTTATGATGAGGAGAACGAATATGTCAATCTGTACGGTGAGCACGTCAGAAGGCTTACGGGGCACAGGATAACGGTTTCCGCAAAGCTTTTCGGTATGGACGACGACACGGTTGCGGCGCTTTCGGCGGTCATGTCGGGACAAGACGTACAGGTGAAATATTCTGCGCCCGAGCTTAAAACTGCTCTGCTGGAGCCGAAGAAGCTTTTTATCTCCCTTGACAGCGCCGACCCCGAAACGAGCGAAAAGCGCTGGAACGGAGAGGTCATTCTCCACACGCCCTTTGCGGCGGACTGCCTTTAGCCGAACCGAATATATTCTGACGGTTGACGGCGAGGAGTTTTCGGGGGAGCAGATAAGCTCACTGCGGCTGATAAACAGCTGCGAAAATCTGCCTGTAAAGGGGATAGTGGAATCGGAGCTTATCTGCACCCTGCGGACGGACAGCTCCTTTTCTCCCAATGCGGCGGTATACCTTAAAGTTAAGGGACAGAGCACCATGGAATACGGGGCGCATTTTATCAGCAGGATATCCCGAAAAAACGGTATGCTTACCTTTCATGCCTTTGACCGAATGAGAATGACGGAAAATGAGTTCGACTGCTCCGATTTTAAAAAGGAAAATGAGCCCTTCGGCACGTCTGCTTTGATCGCAAATCTTGCAGATCAGCTGGGGTTCGGGGAATCGGCATATCTGCCTTCAAAGGTCACTGAGCTTTATTACGACGATATTTACGGGAAAAAATGCAGGGAGATACTTAATCTTTTGTCGGAAAACGAAGTCGGGGTATGGTACTGCACTAATGACAACAGGCTGGGATTTGACTCGTTTCCGCAGTCGCAGAATTCGGTTGGCGTTGTAAACGGAGAGGCTTCAAAGCTGTATATACACTCGGTCAAGGGACCGTTCAGGGGAGTTTACGGAAAGAACACCGCCACATCGGAAATTT
This sequence comes from Huintestinicola sp., assembly GCA_051882475.1. GTDB lineage: Bacteria > Bacillota > Clostridia > Oscillospirales > Ruminococcaceae > Huintestinicola. The sequence continues at coordinate 7,603 of JBJERW010000064.1, forward strand.
ATTCGGCAGGGGACAGTGATAATTTCCCGAACATTCTGAAGATAAAAGGCAAAAAGATGAGCCTTGATATTGCGCAGAGCGTTATGACAAGGCTTGCGGGGAAGTCCTTTCAGGCGTTTTACTGCGGTCATGTTACGCTTTACAGCGCAGTTCAGGGGGCGTCGGTATTTTTGTTTGACGGTTACGAAAACGGTCTTGTGTCCTGCGTTACTACCGTATATTTCGGCGGCTACGAGGTCTATGCTTCCGCCAAAACTGCGGATATATGCGAGGACGAATCGGATTACACCGATGTGATGGGGTATTCCGTAAGACAGCGTATCGAGGAAAGCAGGCTTTACGGTTCGACTGTTCTGACTTCGTCGGGGCTGGGGTTTGTTTCAAAAGAGGAGGCAGCCGAAGCGGAATCCTTTGACAAGGCGGAAAAGTATGTATTCTCTGCGGCTAAGAAGGGTATAACTGCTTATTCGGGGGTCATGATGAACAAGATACCTCAAAGCATTCAAAAGATATCCGACAACGAGGTGGACGTGGTTTACGATTCTTTCAGCATGAAAATTCGTGCGGACGGCAGCGGAGATATAAGGAGCAATATTCGCTGGGAGGTGACGGAGAATGAGTGACATTATTACCGAGGCGGTAAGGATAATGATGGGCGGTTCGGGGACTGCAAATGCGTCGCTTTTCAGTGCGATTTGCAGCCTGCCTGTGGTAGTTCAGGCGGACATAAAAATTAACGGTGTGTCTACGGGATACGGCATAAAAATCTTTCGGGCAAATCCTTTTGCTTCGGGGTTTGGCACGGTTTGCAGTACGGGCTTATATGACAGTGACGGAACTGTGCGTG